>CAZJYT010000001.1:0-47524 GCA_964550325.1 uncultured Candidatus Saccharibacteria bacterium
ATTTGCTATTTATAAGTAAAGAGATATGAAAATAAAGAACAAAATAAGCAAAAGAAAAAAGCAACAGTTAAGAAAGTTATTTGTCTCTTTTTTTGTAAGAGAATTAGGAATTCCTCAATCCCTACTCGCTTTTATTCTAAATGTTTCAAGACAAAGAATCTTCCAGATGGTTAGAAATCCAAGATTAGACTTTAAAACAGCAGAAAGATACAAACTTTACGAACTAAAAGACCTGATAGATTTAGAAAGATTTAAGAAATTGATAAAAGAAATAGATCTTTTAAGAAAATCAGATTTATAATGGCTTCTGATAAATGTCCAAGATTTAATAATTGTAATGCTCCTTTATGTCCTTTAGATAAAGAGAGTTTAGAATTTGGAATTTGGTATCCTGATGAAGAAATTTGTCAGAATAGGAACTTCTCAAAACTTCGTTGGATTAGAAATCAGAAGAAGATACTTAAAGTAAATGCTCCAAAAGACAGATACTTTAGTTTCACAATGCTTAAAAGAAAGTGTGTTATCGGAAAGAAGATGCAAGGATTAGACCCAGATGAGCCAGAAGGACCTCAACTAGAAAGATGGTTAAAACAGCATCCAGAAAGAAAGCCCTTATCTGAAAAACAGAAACAAGTCATAGCAAAACTGAAGACCTCTTTAAAAACCCCAATCCGCCGAGGTTTTAAAGGTCAAAAACCCCAATCTAACGATGTTTTACAGACCTAATATCCTTTAGAGGTATAAAACATTATGAAGGAAGAAAAAGTTATCAAAAATCCATTTAAAGACCTTAAAAACGAACTTCTTTCTCAATTTACCTTTTCAGACTTGAAAAATCCAGTAAAGAGGATAAAAATAAAAGAAACCTTACAGACTTTAGATGATTGTTCTACCAGATATCTTGATCTTTTAAGAAGATTAAAAAACCTAACAAGGTATTTCTAATGGCTTGGGAGTTCCTTGAAGTATCTGTCTTCTTTCTCTTTCTTTCTGTAGTTGTAGAGATTTTGAAGGCAGACGAGGGCTCCTCGGCCATAAAAGGTCTAATTATACTTTAAACCTATGAGAAAATACGGAATAAAAAGAGGAGCAGGGAAAGGAAAGGGAATGCCAGGAGGAGGAAGAAGAAATAAGAATATTGGTCCCTGTAGATTTGGAGGCCCTGGTTTTGGAAAAGGAGGAGGCAAAGGTAAAGGTAAAGGAAGACTAACTTAATTA
The DNA here is from genome assembly GCA_964550325.1 of uncultured Candidatus Saccharibacteria bacterium. Taxonomy (GTDB): domain Bacteria; phylum Patescibacteriota; class Minisyncoccia; order Minisyncoccales; family CAZJYT01; genus CAZJYT01. Next base: position 1,219 of record CAZJYT010000001.1, read on the forward strand.
TGAAGAAGATTAAATTAGACCAACCCATAAAAGACATCCAGGGAAGAAATTTAACCACAACTGATACTAAAGGAAAGAGAAAAAACGCAACTCTCAGAGATTATCTATTACTCAGATTAGGAAGTAAGTTTGAGATTCTTCAGGAGAAAGAATACTTTTGGACATACGATTTAGGAATAAAGATTGCTGATCCTAAAAACAAAGAAATAGAATTAAGTGAAGATCAGGTTGAGTTTCTTAAGAGGATAATTAAAAACAACAAGGCAAAAATAGTTAAAAACACCCCAATGGGTCCTCAAGAGGAGGAAAGTTATCTCTTTTCTCCTTACGAAGTAGGTCAGATTCTAAAACTTCTCTCCTAATATGGAAAAAGCAGATCAGATATTCAAATATGCTTTAGCAATTCAGAGGCTAAAGAAGGATATTGCTTCTAACTATTACGAGATAGGGAAAATCTTAAGAGAAATCAAGGAAAAGAAGTTATACAAATTCTACGGTGAGCATATTAGAACCTTTGAAGATTTATTGGAAGAAGAAGAATTCTCTTTTAAAAGAAGAACTGCCTATTACCTGATTGAGATTTCAAAATTCCCTAAAGAAATCATACTTCAGATAGGAGGTTATGAAAGAACAGTAAGACTTTTACCCTATTTAAAGAAAGACCAAACAATAGCAGAGAAAGTAAAAGGATTACCAAGGAAAGAATTTGATAAGTTTTTATTGGAACTAAAAGGAAAAGATGGAGATTGTCTTCACGAAGAAAAGGAATACTTTATCCTTGTTAGGTGTAAAAGATGTAAAAAGACATTGAAATTTCAGAGGATAAATAAAGAAGATATCAATATTGAGATATGAAAAAGTTAAATAAAACCAAAAGATTAAAAACGCAAACTAAAATAAAAAGGTCTCAAAAAGCACAAGATTTTAAATGTTTAAGTCTTGATAACCTTATGGGTTTTACATTCTACCTTTTCTTTGTTGTTCTTTTTCTTATTTTTCTTTGTGAACTTTTAAGAAGAATATGAAAAAAGAAAAGCAAAAAGGATACAAATTAGAGCACTATCTGGAAACACTCTTTAGAAAGAAAAGAATTGCCTGTCAGAGATTAGGACAACCAGGACAACCAGATTTGTATTTCAAAGACTTGAAGATGACAGGAGAGTGTAAGAATAAAAAGAACCTAAAGACCATCTATGATATGAAAGGAAATAAGGATTTTCTCTTTCTAAAGTGGAGTTCAAGGAAAATCAGAAAGAAACCAATTTTAGTGGTAATGGAGTTAAAAACCTTTCTAAAAATCATAAATAAAAGGTCTTAAGTGCAACATATTGCACATAATTTTTAAAACAAACTATGGAAAGGGAAGAAATTTTAAAACAAATGGAGGAACAAAGCAGAGAAGATGAATTTAGAGTTCCTCCAGTAATACTCTATCCTATTTTAAGATTAAACGGTCAAACAAATAAGTTTTATCTAATAGAGTTTGATAAGGAAGGAAATAAAAGTGTAGCAGAGGTTCAGAGACCTTTGAAAGGAGTTATCCTTACTTCTAGAAGGAAATTGTTTAGTTTTACCAGAGAGGAATTACTTTTCTCTAACGAATATCTAGGAACCAAAGAAGAAATTACCCTGTTTAGACAGAATAGGAAAACAAAAAAGGTTCAGAGAATTGATAAAGGATTAGAAGACCCGATTAGAGAGAAATACCCGAATTTGAAGGTTCAATTTGTTCTCTATGTGCTTTTTAGAAACAAGTTGGTAAAGTTACCAGTAAAAGGAGCCTCTTTATCTCACCTGTTTGACTTCTACAGAGAGTTTTCTTCAGGAGAACACGTTTTTGAGTATAATACCATCTTTGATTCTCAAGAGGAGGAAAGTGAGTTAGGAAAATACTTTGCTTTAACTTTTACTAAAGGAGAGAAACTTCAATTAGAAGATTTAAAGATTGCTGCTGAAGAACTAAATAAACTCTATCAGGATGAGATGTTAAGACAGAAATACTTTAAGAGTTTAGAAACAGTTCAAGAAACCGAAGAAGAAGTTTCAGAAACCCCAACCGAAACTCCTAAAGAAGAAGATTTAGAAAAAATTCCCATTGTAGAAGAAAATGAATAACAAAAACATCAAAAACTATCTTAAGAATCTTGAATTAGACAGCCTTTCTTCTCTCTACAAGAAATTCTTTTTAAAGGCTTTGCTTTTAACTTTGAAAAGGAATGCTCTTAAGGATAAACCAGAAGGAGAGATTATAGAATCAAATGTAGATCTTGAAAAAAGTCTTAAATTAGGAATGGAAGTAAGAGAAGTAAAGACCAAAGAGCAACTTCTAAAGGAACTTGATAAAGAGATAAAAGAAAATCAGAAGGATTTGGATTTTGTTTCTGAAGAGATTAAGAAAAGGTTATGAAACTTCTTTATATTCCTTGTCACTCTATTGCAGAGTATGATGAGATAAAACTCTTTTCTGAAATAGGAATAGAGGTCTTTAGCACTGGTTCTTATTTTGTTCCTTCCAAACCTGTAGACCCTAAAAGACCTCCTTTGAATATTAAGAGACATCCAGAATACGAACCTTTGGTAGGAAGCAATCCAGAAGTAATTCCCAGAGAGTTGGTAAAAAACTTTGATATTGTTTTCTTTCACTGGCTTCCTTTAAGAATTCTTAACAACTGGGAAAATCTAAAAGACAAGAAGGTAATTTTAAGAACCAATGGCCAATCAGTTTCTCAAAATGAACTTCAGATAAGAGAACTAAAAAAGAGAGGAGTTATTATAGTTCGTTATTCTCCTAAAGAAAGAAACATCCCTTTCTATGCTGGAGAAGATGCTTTGATTAGGTTTTACAAAGATCCAGAAGAGTTTAAAGACTGGAATGGAAAAAAGAAAAGGATTATCAGTTTCTGTCAATCATTGCTAAAAAGAGGCCCTTACTGTAATGCTCCTGTTTTTCTTAAAGCAACAGAAGGATTTGAGAGAAAACTTTTTGGTCCTGATAACGAAGAACTAAAAGAAATCTGGGGAGGTTGTTTGGATTACGAGCAACTTAAAAAAGAACTTCAGGATAATAGGGTTTATTTCTATACAGGAACAATGCCTGCTTCTTATACCTTAAACTTTATTGAAGCCTTTATGACAGGAATTCCTATTGTTTCTATAGGAAAGAAATTAGGAAATCCTTTTTGGGATTCTAATCTTGACCTCTTCGAGATTGGAGATCTAATAGAAAACGGAAAGGAAGGTTTTGTTTCAGATGATTTGACCAATCTTAAAGGATATATCAAAATCTTACTTGATGATTATTCTTTGGCAAAAGAAATAAGTAAAAATGCAAGAGAAAAAGCAATAGAACTATTTGGTAAGGAAAAAATTAAAAGACAATGGATAAACTTCTTCAAAAATCTATAAAAAGGCTTGAGACTATAGAGGAATTTGTTTTTGATAAGAATTGGTGGTCAGAGAAATATGCTTCTAAATTAGATGCTCGCTTTATTACCTTTAAGACTGCTTTAAATATCTTTCTTCAAAGAAATGGGAAACTCATTCTTGAAACAGGATGTTTAAGACTTCCTGATGATTATGGTGCTGGTCAATCTACTCTTATTTTTGCTGATTTCTGCTCTCGCTATAAGAAAAAACTTATCTCTGTAGATAATGATGCTGAACATCTAAATACTGCTAAAGAGGTAGTTAAGCCTTTTTCTAATTCTGTAGAGTTCTTTTTAGAGGACTCCTTAACCTTTTTCCGAAACTACCAAGGAGAAAAAATAGACCTTCTCTATTTAGATAGCCTTGATGCTAATCCTAACAGTGAAGAAGAGACAAAAAAAGCCCAAATTCATCAACTCCGAGAGTCTCAACTTGCCTTTCCTCATCTTTCTAACAAAGCCATTGTTCTTTTAGATGATAACCAACTTCCCTATGGAGGAAAAACATATCTTTCAAAAAGATTTTTCCTTTCTAAAGGTTTTACCCTTTTAATAGATTCCCAGCAGGTTTTGCTCTCAAAATGAATGTATTCTCTGATTACCACCATTCTGCTCTCTATCACTCTTTAGAACTTCTCTTTGAGAAAAGACTTAATTGGAACCTATACAGACCCATAGGAAAAGAATGGGCAGAACAGGATTTTTGGAGATATTCAACCCAACAAGACACCATTAACCAGTATCTCGAGATTCCTTCTGATGCTAAAGAGAAAGATGGGGTTTATTTTGTCTTTAATCAAAGATACAAAAACTATCATAAGTGTCTTACTTTAGATAAGTTTTTCTCAATGCCTATTGATATTGTTATTGCTTCTGTTTTTCCTCACGAACTTACCTTTAAAAGACTTTGTGATTTACATCCTTCTAAACCAAAACTTATAAGGCAAATAGGAAACTTTAATGAACCTGTAAACCTTGATATCTGTAAGAACATAATGGATTCTGCTGATTTTAGAACCTTCTCTTCTTATCACAATGTTATTTACTATCATCAGGAATTTGATTTAGATATCTTTCATTATGAAGCTCCTAAAGAGACAAAAAAAATAAGAAGCCTTATCAATTGTCTTCCTCACAATGATTACTACTATCTTTGGGAAGAGTTTAAAAATGAACTAAAGGAATTTGAATGGAGAATGCATGGGATTTTAGGAGAAATGATAGAAGATGATGAAGAAAAGATTGCCAAAACTATGAGAGATTCTACCTTTATCTGGCAGGTAAAAGGAGGAAATTCAGAAGGTTATGGCTTTGTTATTCATCAGGCTTTTGCTTTAGGAAGACCTATAATTGTTAAATCTTCTCTTTATAAAGGAAAACCAGCAGAAAAACTTATAGAGGATTTAAAGACCTGTATTGATTTAGACCTTCATTCAAAACAAGAAGCAGTAAACCTTATAAGAGAATACTCAAAACCAGAAAAGCATAAACAACTCTGTGAAAATGCCTATAAGAGATTTAAAGAAGTTGTTGATTTTGATAAAGAATTTGAAACAATCAAGAAGTTTTTAGAAAACTTAAAATGAGTTTGAAAATCAAAAAATTTTTAGGAAATGGCAAGGTTTTAGAGATAGAAGAAAAAAAGGGAAAAGTTATTGAAAGAGAAAGAGAGATTTCTAAAGAAGAAATAGAGTATTTTGAAAGAGAAAAGAAAATATCTGAATTTGCTGCTTTGGAAAAAGAAAGAGCAGAAATAGAAAATGAACTTTCCTTTTTATATCCTTTCTTTGAAGATGAACAGAAAAAGATTTCTGAACTAGAAGAAAAACTGAGAATTATTGAAGAAAAGCAAAAAAAACTTCAGAACGAAATATCAAGAAATTCCTAAAAAAAATCATTGATTTTCTTTTCTTTTTGTGTTATTTATAAGTAAAGAGATGTTGAAGAAACTTATAAAATTCTACTATGAGAATAGCCAAGAGTTTGAAAGACAGCCCCATCTTTATGTGACTGATATTGCCCGTTGTCCTCGTGCTGTCTATTTTTCCTTTAAAACTGATGAAAGGATTCCTTTTGATGATGTAATGTCCAGAGTCTTTGATAGAGGAAGTGAAACTCATAAAAACCTCCTTTCTGTTCTTTACGAATTAGGAGTTTTAGAGGATTCAGAAGTTAGAATTCCAGAAAACAACCTTGTCTCTGGAAGGGTAGATGGAATTTTAAAGATTGATAATGAGAGATATCTTTTAGAGATAAAGACAATTAAGGATTTTGGATTTCAGAAACTCATAGAACAGGGTCCTATTAAGGCACACATAGACCAAATTCAACTCTATTTATACTTCTTAAAACTTAAAAAAGGCTTCCTTCTTTATGAGAACAAAGACAATCAGATACTTAAAGAGTATTCAGTTTCTCTCTCTTTACCCTACGCAGAGAAACTTATCTTTAAACTCAAAAGGTTAAAGTTTCTAATAGATAATGATATTCTCCCTGAAAAGACAAAAGAAACCTGGCAATGTAAGAACTGTCCTTTCAGGGAGATTTGTAAAAAAGTATGAAAGAACTCTTGGAACTTTTATTAAGATTAGAGGAAAAAGGCTTAAGTTCTCCTATTCTTAACTCTATCAAGGAGATTTTAGAACTGGAAGAAAAGAGAAAAGAAATTCATCTTAAAAGGCTTTTGATTTCTCTTTTTCTTATTTTTAATCCTAAATCGACTATCAAGGAAGCAAAAGAGAAAATAGAAAAGGTCTTTGATGAAATTTCTCTTAAAAAAGAAAACTATCTTGATTTATCTCTTTCAAAAGAAGAAATAAAAAAGATAATCAAAGAGTTGAAAAATGGAAAACCTGAACAAACTAGCAAAGGCTTATAAAGATAATCTGAAGAAGATGATAAAAGAACTCTATAGGAAGAAGATGGAATTAAAAGGAGAAAGAGGTAAGTTTACTGCCTTTAGAAAGGAATTTGCTAAAAAGTTTAATCTTTGTGATGAATGGTTAAGAAAGCATTTAGAGGATTATGAGTTTTTTGTTATCAAATTGAAGGTTCCAGAAGAAACCTTTTTCTCTATTGGACGCTTGAGATGGCATCTTATTAAACCCTATGCTACAGAGAAAAATCTTTCAAAACTTATTAAACTTATCACCACTCTTCCTTATCGCAAGGTAAGAAAACAGCTCCGAACCCTAAAACAAGAAGGTTGTGCTCATACTTTTGAACTTGTTAAGTTCTGCCCCAGATGTAAAAAGATTTTTAGGCTTTCTCCAGAAGAAGTAGAAAGAATTAGAAAAGGTTTTCCTCTTTAATGTGCAACATATTGCACATAGATACCTTTTTCAACCCCAATCCGCCGAGGTTTTAGGCCTTCAAAACCCCAATCTAATGGGCTTTTTTAGACCTAATATCCTTTAGAGGTATAAAACATCATCTCAATCCATTTCCTGTTCAATTTCCATCTTCTTTGCCTCTTTTAGAGAAACAGGTTCCAGTTTCTTCTTTCCCAAAGCAATCTTCTTCATTAAACTTAAAGGAAAGCACTTTTTAGCCTTCCAGAAGTAAAAGAACAAGCCATAAACAGGTTTTCCTGCTTCTCTTTGCTTTTTAGTCATTTCATTCTTATTTAGTTTCCTTTGAACCAATCTATAGTAGTATCTTCCATTTAGATGTTTTCCCAAAAAGGTAATGTCATAGAAATCCAGTTCCCTCCTATGAATAACACAAGGAGCAAAGTAATCTCCAGGTAAGGCAAGCATAACTGCCATCTCATTTTTGGTTGGATTTCCTCTTTCTCCAGGTTTAGCCCAAAGTTTCTTCACCTTCATCCAATACAAAACATCTCTCCTTTCCCAAATCCTTTCCCCTTGTGTTGCTTCAAAGTGTTTTAAAAGGAATTCTTTTAATTTTTGCCCTTTAGGATGAAGAACTTGATAACCTTTGACTGATTGTCCTGAAATACAGTAAATTCCATTTCTTCTAACAATTATTAAACCAGTTGGGACTGTGACAGAATAGAGTTTTCCTTTATAGAGTTCAATACTCCAATGTTTAGGTCTGACTTTTGGATACAGCCCTTTCTTTTGGGCAAAAAATAAACGGTATATTAAAGAGCCTTTTCCTGAAATTCCAGAAGAGATAGTTACCGAGTAACCAGCCAAAATTCCAATTATTTGGAGTTGGTCTCTCAAAACTTTTGAAGAGGTGTAAATTGTAAAGCCGCTACTCTTTTTATTTGGAGTCCCATCTCCCATTCTGTATCCTTTTAAGAAACTTTGAAGACTCTTTCTATCGGCTTTGAATACATAATCAGGAATAACTTTCTTTCCTTTTCCTTTTAGTTTATATTTCTTAAATTCTAAAGCCAATTTTTTGTCTCTGATTACAAAAACTCTTACCTTGTCTTTGTTTTCATACTCTTTTAGATTTGAAAAATTTTGTTTCTTTAATAACTTTCTTGCATAATCAATCTTAGTTTTTTGAGATATCTGTAATCTGTAACCATCTCTAGAATTCGCGTACACACCTCCTTCCGCAAACCAAAAACCGAGAAATTCAAACCAATCTGGATTTTCTTTTTTCCCTTTCCATTTAATCTCTCTCTTAAAATGTCCAACTTTTCCAAAGGCTTCAGCCGCTGAAAGAATTTTAAACCTTTTTTGATTTGAGGGATTCCAACGCCTTTTTCCGTCTTTAGAATAGACCCAATATCTTGGAGAAAAATACAAACGATGTGAAGGATTTACTAACAAATCTACGTGTCTGTGCTTTATCCTAATAAGTTCTCCATTGTTTTCATAAACAATAATATCAAGAGGTTTTACATAGGAAAGAAATCCATCCTTAGAAACCTGAGCAACTTTATCTTCTTTTGAAAGATCTTTAAAATATTTCCAACCTTTTTCAGTCAGTATTTCAGTTTTTTCATCAAAACAACCCTGGACCTTTCTATCTGGTCTCCCTTTCCATGGTGCAGTAAAGAAGGTCAACCCAAACCATGTAGTTGCTCCTTTAGGAAGAATTCTTAAATCATAGTGATACTTTCCCTCCATTTCCTTTGCTGGATCTTTACCTTCTTTTATGATTTTACACATTTCCTCATAAACCTCATCTACATTCTTAAATGTTCCTACTGGAAACCATCCATGTAGTTGTAGAGTGTATCTTCCAGGTATAAAGTCTATAAATTCAGCATGGAAAGGATCTTTTAGAGCAATCTTTAAAGCCTCCTGCAAAAGAGCAGACTTGGAAGGAATATCAGTTCCTTCATAGACCTTGTATCCCTTCTTTGTAGGAACAAGTTTAAGTCTTTTTGCCATATCACACCTCTATAAGAACTACATTAATAAATCCCGTATCAGGAAGATAGGTAAGTCTTGGATAGTTAGAGCGAAACATTACGCTATGAACATCAGTTCCTAAATAGAACTCTCTTTCATTTGTTGAAATCTCAATTCCCAAAACAGGAACAAGGTCTTCTGCACTTCTATCCTTATAAGCAGAATTGCTTACTTTAGCAGAAACCTTATTCCCAGTTTCAGAGGTAATAAGACTACAGAGTTGTTCAAGAGTTCTATCTTCAGTTGAGATTGTCTTTTCAGTCCCATTCATGTTTATCTTAATACAGAGATTTGTCCTATCTATGGTTACCTTACACTTTCCACTTCCAAAATAGGCAAGTTTTATCCCTGGAAGGTTTATGTTTCTGAATCCTACAAAGTTCAAAGCCTTTTGAGAAGAAGCAGCATTAAAAAGATCTTGCCAGATTTCTCTTAATTCCTTTCCTTCGTATCTAAAGGAAGTAGATTGAGTTAAACTTTCAGATGTTTCTGAATCATAAACACTTCCATCTCTCTTTTCAGCAATAGTCCCTAAAATAGTAAAGTGAAACTCTTTCTTTCCAGTTTTAGAAGACTCTAAAATGTATGTCCAAGTCAAATCACTTACCAATGGAGTATTACTTCCATCTTCGCTCTCTAAAACTATTCCTATCTGAAAACTTGTATCTTTTACTGGATTTTCTAAATCAAACCTCGTATCTTCTCCAGGAGAGAATTCTTTTTCATATAAAGGAGTAAGTTCTTTAGAAGGTCTATAATATCTCAGTTTTATCTTTGTTCCTTGAGGAAAATCTTCTTGAAAACTCTCAATAGATTTAACAAGTTTATTCACCTTTCTCATTCCAGCATCAAAACGAGAAGTAATAAGATAGCCACTTGAGATATATTTGTTTTCATTTCTCTTATAGAACTGTCCATTGGTATCAACTACATAAAGATTATCCAAATAGGCAAAGATGTAACTGGGGGTAAAGGAGAGTTTTTGAACCAAAGACCATTGCATAGGAAACTTCTTATAATCCATATTGCATCTTGCCAAATACCAGTCTGTTTCATCTTTTACCAAAGCAAAGATATCAGTTCCTCTGGTAGCAATCCCCTTACAAGAGGTAAACTTAAAGAAGGGATTAAGTTTATGGATGTTAGTAGGATAGATGTTGTATCCACTTACAAAGAAAATTCCCAGTTTCTCAACAGAGAAAATGAGAAAAGAAGAAAATCTATCATTTTTAAAGTTATTGATTGAGGTCTCGCTACTGAAATCAGCAATCTTAACTCCTAATCCTCCACTTAAAAGAGTAAAAAGAGAACGAGAAGTAGCAAAGAATATTTGATTATAGGTCTTTGCTGCTCTTATGATCTGTCCCTCTGATTCAGGTAAGGCATAAAGGAATCCTGTTTCAGGCAAAAAGTTTTCTCCATCATCAGTTCTCTTTAGTCCTTTATCAAAGAATCCATACCCTAAATCTCCAGCATCAACCTCTAAAAAAGAAAGTCCTGTGCTTTCTCCTTTAACAATAACGGAATCAACATACATTGTTCCTGTTCCTGAACTATTGGTATTTAAAATCCTTATCTCCTTTATAGCAGAAAAGATGATAGAGGTTATTCCTCCTCCTGTTATTTCTACATCATCTATCCAAACCTGGAACTTATGGCTTGTTCCATCCCAACTTACCTTAATCTTATACCAGGTATCAGCAGTATAGGTCTTATCTGTAGGAAAGTTTTTATAACTTCCATCATAATACTTAAAATGCCCATCATTAGCAGCAACAATAAAATAAAGAGAAACATTATCAGAAGACAGAGGAATAAAGGGATAATGCCATTTGTTTGTTTCTCCAAATCTAAAGTATCCTTCAAAACTTCCTTTATTAGACAAAGCAATCTTCTTTTTAAGATAATAAGGAGCTCCTGAAGCCTTTGCTGCATATTGCCCCTCATAAACAACAGAACCCTGAACTTGCCAGCCTTCCTTTGCATCCCATTTGTTTAGATTTCCATCTTCAAAGTCATCCTCAAATTCAATTTCCAGAAAGGTTATATCAGTTTCTGTATAGTTTCCCTCTTTTTTAGTTCTCTTTAGAAGTTTTGAAGTTCCTCTACAGGCATATTGGTTTCCTCTCATCTCATAGAAGTCAGTAATTCCTGTAAATCCTGTTCCTAAAGAGGTAAGAGAAGAACCATCCCAAAGATAGATATCTCCATCTTCAGTAGCAATATGAATGCCATCAGAGAGTTGTTTTGCTACTCTAACAGAACTTCCTACTGAAATTCCTTCCAGTTTCTCTAAAGGTCTTTCCAGTTTCAGTTCTCTGGGAATGGTAATATCCAATCCCACTCCAAAGGCATATTCAGAAGGCCTTTCTAAATAGAGTTGTCCAAATCCATCAGAGAATTCTTGTTGTCCATTTGTTTGCCAGAAGTCTAAATCAGAATAGGCCAGTCTTCCAGTAGCAAATCTGGTCCCAAACAAAGGTGCTGGGGTCTCTCTATAACTGTTCTTATCTATCATATACCCCTTATAATCCAAAAGAATGTCGTATCTTTGATTATCCATATTTCTTCTTTATTTCTTCGATTATCTTTTTCATCTTGGTTTTTCTCCAAATAGCAAATTTAGGTAACCATTTCTTCCATTCTTCTAATGTCCCCCCAGAAGCAAGGTAGATTTCTTTAGCCAAAGCCAAAGTATCTGGTTTTCCAATAAGAACTGTGGTTTGAGTCTTTGAAGGAACCTTAAGGTATTTTGCTTTCTGGCTTTTAGGTCTTGGAGCATACCACCCTATAGAACCATCAGGTCTGATAGTAATGTGTTGAACATTTACCCTTATAACATCTCCTGGTTTTGCTTTTACCTCTTCTTGAGCGTATGTCTGTCCAATATAGGTTCCATCTCCTAAAACACAATGGAAGATAGGTAATCCTGTTTTTGTTCTCTCAACTCCTATGACTTTAGCATCAATGTCATAGAGTTTCTTAAATTTGAAAGATAGATGGGTAGCCCAGTAAGAAGCCTCTGTAGATCTGATAAAGGCTCCTTCATTAGACTGCATTTTCTTTATAGCATCAGGAATCTGATTTCTCTTTACTACCACAGAAGGAGTTTTAAAGACATATTTGGATTTTAGGTTCTTTAAGAGTTTGCCTAAAAGGAAACTTCTATCACTGAAGGGTTTATTTGATAAGTCTTCTCCATCTAAATAGAGTAAATCCCAAACAGGAAATCTTACGCTTTCCAATTCTTCTTTAGTGGGTTTCTTTTTAGAATGGAGATAACCTACAAGGTTTTGTCTTGGTATCTTTTCAGCAATGATTTCTCCCACTATTAGAAAGTCGTGTCTTACCTTTGATAAGGTTTTCACTATCGGCTCTATTCTTGAGTTAGAAATCTTTCCTCCTGTTTCTGAAAAGAATCTAATGTCTTTTCCTTTCTTCCAGCAGTAAGCAAGCATCCCATCCCACTTGGGACTAACATCATAGGTTCCTTCAGGAACAATCTCTTTTAGTCTCTCAATACTAAAGACCTCATTGGAAGACAGAGCCTTTTTTTCAGGTTTATGAGGAGGAGGAACCACAAAAGGCTTTATTTTTATCTTTTTTAAATCTCCTTCTTGAATTGAAGCCTCTCCTGTAACTTTTATTAGTTCTTCTTTAAGTTCCTCAATCAATTTCTTATTTTTATCTTCTCCTTTTTGGAAGGTTTGAACTCCTTTTTTAAGTTTGTATTCAATAGATTTTGGGAATGGATAGAAGGTAAAGAGATAGTAATAGAGAGTTCTTTGAGGAAATCCTTTCCACCATCTCTTTGCCTCTTTTCTTGAAACCCTGTGCCATTTCTGTGTCTTATCAAAGTCTAAATTCCTGAATATAGCCTCTATCTTAATTAAACCATAAACCTTATCTCCTGCTAATCTGAATATCTTTCCCACAATGTCAAACTTTTTGCTTTTTACAATCAAAAGTTTATCTCCTTTTAGAATCATTTTAGCGTGAGGTTCTACAAGGTAAAGAATAGGAAGGTTTTCATAAACAGATTTGTAGGGAATAGTTTTTCTGTATTTTAAAGTAAGACGAATAAGATTTTGTATCTCTTTCAGTTTTTCTTCTTTAGAAGAAGCCAAGGTTTCCTCTTCTTTCTTCTTCTCTTCTACTAGTTTTCTTATTCTTACCAAATCAGAGTAATCTGCCAAAGCAAAGGAAACCCTTACCACATCCTTTGGTAAAACTCTTACTTCTATTTTCCCTTCAGGAGTTTTAACCAGTTCGTAAATATCAGTTTGAGATTTAACTCTCTTTTCAATTTGAGAAATAATGTCTTCTCCTTTTATTTCCTGTGCATATTTTTCTTTAAGTTCCAATTCTTGTCTTAACATCTCCTCTCTTTCTTTCTCTATTTCTCTTATCAAGGTATTTACTCTCTCCTCTCCAAGTTCTCTTAAGGCTCTCCTTTTAGAAAGCAACCCTCCTTTGTATTTTCTTAAGACCAATGCTGATAGCTTCTCTGGATCTTCATTACTAAATCCAATAAACTTCTCTTTTGGTCTAAAGATTGCCTTATTAAAGTATTCTGAAATGGTTTTGCCATCAAAGGCAAGTTTATTCTCTTTTAGGAACTTATTTAGGTAATACTCATCTATTTCTTCAAAGAATCTCAATAAAAGATTTGCTTTTGACTTTATTCTCCTTAAGGCTCCAGAGAAAACCAAACTCATTGCTCCTTTTTCTCTTACAGAGCCTCCTTTTCCTAAAAAGTAATCTAAAATCCCTATATGCTTTTGAATTTCAAGGTCTTGATCTTGAATAAGTTTTAGTTCTTCTACTGGAATTTCTGGAGGTTTAATAACATCTATATTCCCATCTCTACTCTTTTCCAAAACAATGTTTCGAAAGTTCTCTCTTAAGGCAAAGTTTAAAAGATCCTGATTTATCCTTGCTTCTTTATCTATGGTTATTATTCCAGAACACATTCTCTTAAAGTGGTTGCTTAAAAACTCTTTAAATTCCTGATTCTCTTTAAGTGTAGGATAGATTTTCAAAACAAGAGGAATAGGATAAAATGTTTCCAATGTCTCTCTATCAGCACAAACCCTAAATGGGTAATCTCCATCAAAAGGAAACTCTTTTACAATCTCATTTAGTCCTTTAGGAATCCAGTATTTCTTTCTATCATCCTTGGAATAAACAACAAAAACACAAATCTCATCATCAGGCTTGTAATAACTTAAAATTCTGTTTTGTTTGTCTTTTTCTAAAAGAGAAGCGAATTTAGAAGCAGTAAGATAGGTTTTTCTTACTACAAAAGGCTGTTTTTCTAAAAAAGGTTCTTTTGGATGTCCTACAAAGAATTCAGAGGGTTTTATTATCTCATATTTGTCTTTATTAAGGTAAGCAACAACTAATCCCTCAGTAAGGAGATTTATAGTCAGGTTCTTTATAAGAGAGTCTTTTTTTGATTTATGATGTATTTCCTTTAAGCGGAGTTCTAAAAACTCGGCAAAAGAGAGATAGGGTTCTTGTTCTGGTTCTGTTTCTACATCTATTACCGATTTGCTATTGTCAATTTCTTCAGCAAAGTTAAGAATCAGATAGTTAATTGGATTTTGCTTGAATATCTGATCTATAGAGAGTTTAGAATCAGGTTCATAGACACTTGCTGGGCTCTCAAAAAAGTTTGCAAGGTCTGGGTTTCCAAAAAGAAAAGTAAATACAGCCTGCTTTATGGTCTTATTATAGGCTAAACTTACAGACTCATTTTTTATTACCTCTGAGACTATTTTTTCCATAAATTAGTAGAAAGAGCCAATATAACCTATGAGAGGCTTCTTAAAGCTTCTTCCTTCTAAAAATGCCAATTCTTTGATTGCTCTGTCAAGTTCCTTTTTAAGTAAAGGAAGTCTTTCCAAGTCTTTCTCTTTAAGTCTATTTATAGCAATCATCCTTTGTTCAAAGTATCTTTCCCAATCAGCCTTATTCCAGTTTCCTTTATCTCTCCATATCTTGTATTTCTTAAAGATTCTTCTCACTCTCTCTTCAACATCACTGGGTAAATTGTATCTTCCAAATTTACTTATCTTCTCTAAAGCCCATCTTAAATCTGGTTGGAATCTCATCTCTATTCTTTCTCCTTCTTCAATAAATCTTCTTAAGGGATATTTAACAAGATAAGACTTTTCAGGATGAACAGTAAGATACTTAGACTTTGCCCAATCAGGAAGACTTCTGAAATAGAGAACCCCAAACAAAGGATTTTCCTTTGCTAATCTTATCCAGTTTTCCATTAGCATCCTGTATATCTTTTCCTTAAACCAGTATCCTTCATCTGTTTCTGGAACCTTCCAGAACTCCTTAAAGAGTTTCTTACTTACCAATCTACTTAACAACTCACAAGGCTCCTTCTGAAGTATTTCTCTTACCTCATTTACCCTCTTTTCCCAAGGTTTGAACCTTCTTCTGTCAAAGAAATAACTTCTTGGTAAAGCCCAAATCTCCCAGAAGTCTAAAAGTTCTGGATGCTTGTTAAGAAATTCTTCTCTCTCTCCTAAAGTCTCCTTTCTAAAGTATTCCTCCTGTAGGTCAATGAGTTTTGAGAAAAGAGGATGCTGCTTCTTTCTAAAGTATTCCTTTAGTTCTGGGTTTTCTTTTAGATAGTTCTTTCTTTCTTCTAAAGTTCCTAAAGAGAAGTAGTGTTCTATCATTCTTTCTAATGTGGTTTTTACTCCTTCCTCTTTCTTGAGATATCTAAAGATTTCTATATTCTCCTCTCTAAATCTTTCTCTCATTAAATAGAACCTTCTTAAACTCTCTAAACTCTTTCTATCAGGTTTAGATTTTACATCAGGAGCCTCTAAAAGAAGTTTCTGATACTGATAATACTTCTCATAAGCCTCTCTTCTCTTTGGTTCCAGATCTTCCTTAAAGGATTCTCTTAATTCTGGATGTTCTTCAAGGAAAAGGAACCTTTTAAGATTGTCTTCAAATGTTTCTTTGGGCAAACTGAAATACTCCATTCTATCCAAATAGAGTTGCTTCTTCTCTGGATGTTTTTCAAAGAATCTCTCTCTGTATTTCTTATTGTCTTTTCTCCAGAAGTAAGCCTGCCATAAGTCCCAATTCTCTATCCTTGCCAATGCAGAAAGTCTCTTCCAGAATAGCAGATAGTTGTATGTATCTGGATCCTTCTTTTTAAGTTCCTCTCTTAAAGGCTTAAATTCAGGCTTCCAGAAGAGTTTAAATCTCTCATCTATCTTTCCTTCTTTGAAGAGTTTATAGAATTCCTCGTAATACTGAATCTTCAATCCTCTTAAGTATGGATCTTTCTTTAGATAGGTTTTCTTAAACATAGGAGAAGTTTTAAGGAAAGCCTCTATAAATTCAATAAAGTTTTCCTTTTTTAGAAGTTTATTCCAAGTCTTATAGTATTCTTCCTTTTCAGGATGAGTTTTGAAATACATTTCTCTTTCCTTCTTATAGGAAGAATCATAGAAAACTCTCTTCCAGTTTTTCCAATCTCCTTTGAAAGCAAAGTTAATCCATCTTCCAAGCCATTCATAATATCTTTTCTTTTCTGGATGTCTCTTATAGTATCTCTCTCTGTATTTCTTATTCCTCTCTGCAAAGAACTCATTTCTCCATCCTTCCCAGTTCTCTTTTTCTGCTAAAAGGGATAATCTTCTCCAAAAGAGTAGATAATTATACTCCTCTGGCTTTCTTTTCTTCAAATCTTCTCTCAATTCTTTAAATCTATCCTCCCAAAAGAGATCAAAGGTTTCATCTACCTTTCCTTGATCAAGGAGTTCTATAAACCTCTTATAATATTCAATCCTTAGACTTCTAATAGCAGGATCTTTCTTAAGATAGAGTTTTCTAAACCATCCTTCAGTTGCTAAGAAGGCTCTAACATAGTCTTCAAACTCCTTTGTCTTAATGATTTTAATCAATTCAGCCCACTTTTCATAGTATTTTTTCTTCTGTGGATAGTGCGAAAAGTAGGTTTCTCTCTGTTTTTTGTATTTAGAATCCCAGAATACTTTCTTCCATCCTTCCCAGTCTTCTTTAGAAGCAAAACTCACCCATTTCTGTATCCATTCGTAATATCTCTTCTTTTCTGGATGCCTCTTAAAGTAAGTTTCTCTCTGTTTGTTGTATTTTCCAGACCAGAAGATATTTCTCCAGGCATTCCATTCATCTCTTGAAGCCTCTCTCATCCAGTTCATTACCCAATCCAAATAAGCAAAGGATTCTGGCTGGTCTTTAGCAAAAGCCTCTTTTGCCTTCTTATTCCTTGGATTAAACCACCATCTTAAGGCAAAATTGGTAAAGATTCCTCTCTTTCGGTTTTCATTATCCTTCTTAAATCTCCTTAAGAGTTCTCTCTTAAAGGGATAATAGAGTCTCTTTAAGGGATGATTAAAGAAGTAATAACTGATAAACCAAGATGGCATCTGATAGAACCTCTCATAGTAGTCATATCCTCCAGTTCTTTCCATCTCTCTTATCAATTTTTCCCAGAGTTCTAGGTATTTCTTAATCCTTCTCTCAAATTCCTTATTATAGGCTGCTTTTCCTCTTTCCCATCTTGCCTTTTCTTCTTTTGTAAGAACCTGGTCTAAATAGCGGAGAGCCTTTTCATAGATTCTTCTCTTTTCTTCTTTTGGAAGTAAAGCAAAATCAGAGGGGAAGAAACTAAAGAATCCTGCTAACTTTATTGAGTAACGAGCATCTGCTTCTCTCTTTCTCTGCTTTTCTAATCTTGACATCATTAAGTAATCGTGGTAATTCTGCTCTGCATTTCTTTCTGCATCTTTCAAAAGACTTTCAGGAAGTTTGTATCTCTCTAATAGAATCTCAAGTTGTTCTTTAGAAAGAATCTTAAGGTTTCCTTCAGAATCAAAGAGTTCATAGTATAACTGGTCATAATCAAAGATAGGCCAAGGAATATCAATTCCTAAGGCATTGTATCTTAAGTGCTTTTCTTTTTGTTCCTTCTTTGTTCCTTTAGGAAGTTTCTTTAAAATTTCATAGACAATAGATCTTAATTTCTGATTCTGAACAAAGATATGTCTTCTAACAGCAAAAGGAGAAAAGGAGTTTTTAAAGTAATCTTCAAACTCCTTCTTTAATTCAGGATGTTTCTCAAGGAATCTTGCTCCTGCTCCTTTTTCTTCTTCTTCTAATCTGAAGTAGAGATTCACAATAAATCTTTGCTGATACTGCTTCCAGAGTTTCTGTCTCTTAATAGGATCCTTTTCTGTAAGTATCTTATAAATTGTCCTTCTTGTGGCTACTCGATGGAGTTTTTCTAAAAGTTGAGGATCCCTTATCAAGGCTTCTTTCATCCTTTTATCTATCCAATCATAGATCTCCCAGACAAAAGGATCTCTTTTTCTAATTCTTTTAGCAAAGTCATAATAGATATCGTGAGGAATTGAGAAATAGAACTGGGAAGCAATAGCCCAGTCATCCCATTCTAAGATGTTCAAACCCAATCCCTTCAAAAACTCTCTAAAAGAAGGGTTCTTAAAGATAGACAGGTCTTCTAGAGTAGTTCTTCTAAATGAATCTTGTAACTTAAAGAATACTGGAGCAAAAGGAACACTCTGAAGGATAGAGAGCCAAGGTTTCTGCCACCATTTCTTTGCCTCCTTTCTTTCTTTTTTATAGATTTCTAATCTTTCTATTTCCTCATCTGAATATCCTCTCTCTTTGTATTCTGTTTCAAAATCCCAGAAATCCTTTCCTGTTGCTGTTTCTATGGCAGAGGAAATAGCAGGATGCCAACCCAAACCTGCAAATAGATGTAATGGATTGTGGATAAACTTTCTGGCTACTTCATCAGGCTTAAAGAATAGATCCAAAACATCAAATACAGAGAAGGGAAGACCAATCCAGAGGTCTGTTCCTGGAATCCTTACCCGAGGAACCAACTTTGCCCATTCTGGTAGATTTCCTTCTTTTTCTGCTTCTTCTAATGCCTTAAAGAGATAGTAATAGGCTCCATAGACCTTAAGACCATACCTTTGAGGAATCTCACGAGCAAAGAGTTCAAGGTTTTTTACATTAAAGGCAAGGAAAGGAAAGAGTCTTCTTAAACTCCTAAAGACCAAATTCATATCACTGTAATCAAACAGATACTTCTTTGTCTCCATTGCTGCTTTGGCAATATCATAACCTCTCTTTGCTAACAGAGAATCAAAGAGAATCAGTCTTCTTGCCTCTTCAAGGAATACAGAGAAAAGTTGAACTTCGTGATTAAAGAGTTTTAAGAATCCTAAATCCTTTGCCAAGGTTTCAAAGGGTTTTCTCAGTTTTTCAGGTAAAACCTCTTTGGTGCTCTTTGGAAGCCATCCATTTCTAATTAGCATTTTCATTCTTGCTCCTACGTTTCCTGGGTCTTCGAATAACCCAGACAATCCTCCTGACATAGCAAACTTCTTTACATCCTCAAATTCTTCTGGCTCTATAAGACCTCTTACTCTTCTAATACCTAATTCTGAATACCACTTTTTCAAACTCTCTGGTAGATATTCTTCCCATTCTCGGATTGGTTTATATCTTGATATTTCTTCACTTAATCTTTTTATTTTCTCTTTCATACTTTCTCCTTCCTTCCAGAACTCAATTCCCATCTTCTTAAGAACAGGTTTTAGTTTCTCCCATTTTCTCTGAACTAAAAGCACCCTTGCTGTTTCTCTTAGTTTTAGTCTCTCCCAGTCAGAAAGAACCTTTGGAATGAAACGAGCAAATACCGCTTCGTGAAGGTCTAAGGTCTTTAGGAAGTTAGATAGGGAGATTCCAGACCAGGTTGCTCTCTCAAGATCTCCAGCCAGGTTTCTAACATGCCAACCTAGTCTGTAATAGAGGACCCAAGCAATCCATAAGGAAGTAAGACCCCAATAACTCTTCTTTATAAATGAAAGTGTTTTTCCTACTGTGGCATAGGTTTTGGCAAAAATCTTCCAGAACTCTTTCTGTGCTCTTGGACCAAAACCAACAGGAACTTCTTCTAAAATCTTTTCACAAATCTTCTCTTCCAGTTCTTCAAAGGTCCTTCGAGGTGCTGTTTTTCCACTTGAAGCAACCATCCAGGTTTCTAACTCACTCTCAATAGAGGAGAAAAGCTCTTTTATCTCTCCTTCAGGGATTTTTTTCTCTTTTCCAAATTCTAAGAGTTCCTCATAAAATCTCTTCTTTCCCTGTTTTAGATTCTCAACAACAGGTTCAAGTTTGTATTGGAGAGAAATATCAGAAGATAAGGCATAGAGTTTCTGTTTGAGAAGTTGTTTATCTCTG
Organism: uncultured Candidatus Saccharibacteria bacterium; assembly: GCA_964550325.1. Taxonomy (GTDB): domain Bacteria; phylum Patescibacteriota; class Minisyncoccia; order Minisyncoccales; family CAZJYT01; genus CAZJYT01. The sequence continues at coordinate 21,278 of CAZJYT010000001.1, forward strand.
ATTTTTAGATATTTCTTTAGTCTATCTACAATTTTATCTACAAACAGAGGAAATCCAGAGATGAGATTTACAGAACTCTTAAAGACATAGGTTAATATTTTCTGTTCCAAGGCAATGATATTTGCCATCTCTCTTGTAATTCTTTCTTCAGACCATCCTTGTTTCTTTAATGCCTCTCTTGTTATTCGGTGCGCTCTTTCAAATATCTTCTCTGCTTTTCTCATTATCTGTTTAGAAAAGAACTGTCCTAACCATCTCTGATAGAACTCTCTTGTGCTTATCTTTCCTAAAAGCAGAGAGTTAAGTAAGAAGGAAGGAGGTGCTCCGAAAGGACCCTCTGAGATACACTCAACAGAGTCCCGAATGGTTCTTAAAGTAATGTCTCTTATGTATTCTCTAAACTCGGATTGGGTTCTGAACTTAAAGAAATCAGACTTTAGATGAGGAAATTCCTTTTTAAGTCTTTCTAAACTTGGAGACTTTCCTTTTCCAATCTTAAGAAAGAACACAGGATCTCCTCTTTTTAACTTCTCTCTTAACTCACTAAACCTTATAGGAACAAATCCCTTTGTTATCTTTGCTATTTCTCTGTCTATTGGTCTTGGTTTTTCAGCCAGAATAAAGAGCCTATTTCCTTGCTCTCTAATAGCATCTAAAGAAGGAATAACAAAACTGGGAACTCTTTTCATCTTTGGGTCAGTTACAAAGACAACAACATCAGGCTTTAGTTCATCTACAAGTTCAACCGCCTTTTCTATAAATCCTGATTTCTCCATTCTTTCCAGTTCTTCATTTAGAGAGAATGAATATCTTAATCTTTCAATAAAGGTTTTAACTGCTCTTCCAGGTTCTATAGGAATTCCAGGGCTTTCAGGAATAGGAAATGCAGGTTTTAGTCCTCTAATCCAGGAGATTCCTTTTACCTTGAGTTCTTTTGCAAAGTTATCAATCTCTTGAAGGGTTTTAAGTTCATTAGGATGAAAGTATTTCTCAAAGAGAATTCTATTTATCTTCTCCTCCCAATCTTTTACTGCCTTCTTATATGCTCTATCATCCATTCCTGGTTTTCTTGGAAGTTTAAGATAGACATTCTTACCCTGAAGGATTCTAATCTTTGCCTTAAGGATCTTCTTTACTTCCTCATCATAAATGGGATCTATTAAAGAGCGATAGAACCTATCAGCAGAAGTTATTCTTCCTGTTTCTACGATTTTTATTCTTCCAATAGTTCTCTCGAATCCTTTTACTACTAAAGCACCTCTTTCTCTCTTAAATTGAGGTTTGGTCTTTAAAAGAATGCCTTCTGAAAGATCAGGCAAATAGTATCTGGTTGTAGAGATGATATTTAGATCTTTGTCTAATTCTTTTCTTGTTATTTCTTTCCAATTAAGACCAGGGAGTTTTATTTCTCTTACTAATTCAACACTGCTATTGAGTTTAAGTGCCTGGTTTAAGTGATAATTAAAGAGTTCTAAAAATTTCTTTCCTTCCAGATTTCCTTTATAGACATTGTAAAGGTTCTCTAAAGTAAGGTTCTTTTGAAGGAAACGTCTTCCATCCTCTGTTAGAGAAACGAAATAGAGTTTGTTTATAAAGTCTCTTAAGTCTCTTAAGAATCTAATCTCTCTTGTTCTTCTTCTGACATAAAGGGTTTCTCCAAGTTTCTTTTCATTTCTCAAAACAGCTTTTAGTTCCTTATAATCTCTATCCAGTATCTTAAATGAGAGTTCATTTATCTTCTTTGCTAATCCTTTAGAAGACTGAATCTTCCATTCTGCTTCTAAAGCTCTCTTTCCTAAATCCTCAACAAATTCTTCCAAGAACCTCTTATTTTCGAGTTTCTTTAACTGATTTTCAGTAAATGTAATTTCTCTTTCTAAAAGTTTATCCAAATAAACCTTCTTTTCTCCTCCAACAAGAACATCTTTTTCAGGATTAAAGTCATAGATAAGATTTCTAACAACCTTGAAAGTTTCATTTTTAACAAGAGGAGCAAAGAGGTTTTCAAATCCTTGTCTTATTTTCCCAAATTCTGGAATAAGTTCTCCTTCTAAAAAGAGATAAGGTAAGTTGTTTATAAATTCTGGGGAATTGATGTTCTTAAAGAAGGAAGTTAGAACTGAAAGACCTAATTCTCTTCTCTCAATTTCTCCTTTTATTTTCTCCAATTGCTTTTCTACCTTCTTTCCTTCTCTTAACCTTCTTATTAGTTCTTCTCTGCTTCTTATAAGACTCTCCAGTTCTTCCTTTATCTTTCTTACCTTCTCTAGTTGCTCTCTATAAATGCGAATAGAGTTAAAGACATCTGAAGGTTTTAGTCCATAGTTCTCTGCTAAATCAAAACCAAATAGAGAAGATAGTCTTTTAAGTTTCTCATCTAATCTAAATCCTTTTACCTTCTCTACTTTTTCTAATGTCTCTTTTTCTAACTTCTTTATAACTTCCTTTCTCTTTTTCTGAAACTCTGTGAGTAAAGGATTAATTTCTCCCATTACCTTTCCAAAGGATTCTGAAAGACAATAGATTTCTAAAGCCAAATCAACCGAAGAAGCCTTCTTGATATCATCTAAACTCCTTACAAGAGAAGTAATTCCTGTGTTGTCTGCAATTGTCTTAAAGAGGGTATAGGTGTCTCCAAAGAAGTTTGGATCTACTCCTTTTATCTTCTCTATTCTTCCTTCCTCAAAGAATCTCTTACTTAAAGCCGCTTCTTCTAAAGAGAGGAGTTTTAGTTCAGAGAGTTTTTTAAGATTTCCTTCTCTTATTGCCTTTGAGACTTCAGAAGGATAAGTGGCTCCTACAAGTTTTCCTTGCTTTTGTTGGGCTTTTAGTTTCTCAAAGGAAATGTCTTTTGTAATTTCTTGTTTCCTTAAGGGAACGAGAATCCCTTTAGATTCAGCCAATCTTCTTCTCCATTTTGGTCCTTTAAAGATTACTTCCTGAATAGCGGCTCTCCATCTTAAAGCAATTTCTTCTTCAGTTACTCCTTTCAATTTCAGTCTTTCGGTCTCTAAAAGGGTAAAGAGTAAGTCTCTAATCTCTTTTTCAGAAAGTTTAAGAGGCTCTATAAGTTCTTTAAGGCTTGGATAGAGAGGATGGAGTTTAAACAAGAGGAAGTTATTCTTTGCTAACTGATAGAGAATCTCCTTTTCATTTTTCTTCTTAATTTCTGAAAAGAAGACAGCATCAGGAGTGATAATTCTAAACCCTCCTATGAATTTCTTTTTCTTTTTAAGTTTCCCTAATAGTTTCCTGTAGTTATTAATAACGGTAAATTCAAAGTTTCTTATCTCTTTCCAGTGTTTTATCTTTCTGGAGATACAGTTGGGATCTTTAAAGAGGTAGAAATAAGGATGAGAGATGAGTTTCTTTGTTTCTTCAGGAATGTATCTTGAAATATCTACTCCCATTTCAATCTCTTTAGAAAGGATTTCTCTTGGGAATAGATAAGTAACTGTTTTTCCTTTGAGATTTAAGGATTTGGTCTCAATTCTCTTTATAATATCAACTGTTAATGGCTTTCTTTCTTTGAATTCAGATTTTAGCCTTTCAGCCAAAACCTCCCAGGTGGCCTCCAGTTTCTCTTTAAAGTATCTCTCCATTTCCTTTTTAGGAAATCTCATTGGCCAATAGACCGCTCTCTTGGGGAAAACAAGAGGCACCTTTGCTGGTCTCAAAGAAGCATAGGACTCTAAGAGTTTTACCGTCTTTAGAATAGCACTTCTCAATTGACTCTTATCTACATCCAATACTCGAATCTGGCAGAATCTTAAAGCGATATCAGGAAGTTCTGAAAACTCTATAAGGTTTCCTTTATAGGCAAATTCTTCTGTAAGTTTAATGAACCTCTTTTTGATTTCTGGTTTTTTCTCTAAAAGAAGTTTCTGTAAACTGGAAATCCTTGAAGAAACAAGATTTACCAATTGATCAAGTTCCTTTGAGGATTCTAACTCTAACATCTCTGCCCAAGGATGTTTCTCAAAGAAAAGACTCTTAAGAATCTTAAGTTGTTCTAAAGGCAAGCTTCTTTCTTCTGCTACTCTCTTTAAAGCCTTAAAGAAGATTTCTTTGTTTTCTCCTTTCCAGATTCTTCTTCCTTCTAATACATCTCTGATAATTGCCTCAAAGACATTCTTATTGTGAGGTTTGGTTAAGGCTTTAACAGTTAGAAGGAAACTTAAGATCAAATCATAAATGTTTGAATCAATAAGTTTCTGCTTTCCTATGGCCCTTACATAGATGAAACTGGATTTCATTGCTTCTACCGTATCAACTTGAGAAAGAGGCTTGAGTTCGAAGGTAGGATCCTTTTCAAACCTCAATAAGACCTCAAAGTGAGGAAACTTTTTATCAATTCCAGAGTGTTTTATCTCTTTTAGAAGTTCCTCAGTTCCTTTGGTCTTTCTAAAGGAAGTCTGAATGAAGTAAGGAACCTCGTCTTTGGTTTCTTTCTCTAAAGGTTTAAAGATTTCTTTTAGGTCTTTGATTAACAAGCCTAATTTTGTCTTTTGAGCCTCTTGTTGCTTTAGTTCAGAGATAATAAAGTCTCTTAAGGTAAAAGAGAAACTATTAGAAAGACCTCTTTCTGTTCCTAAAACACTTCCTATTGGAATCTTAAGGAAATCATTTACAAACTTATAATTTCCCTTAAATAGACTCTGGAAGATAAGTTCATTAGAGTCTCCAACAGAATTGGGATTGTATCTTATTACCAAAGGCTTATGTTCTGATTTTATTCTCTCTTTTAGAGAACTTTGTAAAAATCTTATTCCTCTTTCTCTTTCTGCTATTTCTGCTTTCTCCTTCTCTATTCTTCGTAATAGTCTCTCATAATCTTTAGTCCCTTTCTTAAGTTTCTTTAGTTTTCTTGTTAATTCTTTTATTTCTGCTTTTCTCTTAAGGAATTTGTCTAAAACAGTTAGGAATTCATCATATTTCTTAATTAGAACCTTTTCATCTCTTAAAACTCCTTCTAATCTAATTCCTTTTATCTTTGAATCTTTAACAAAGACAAAATCAGGAAGTTCCTTAAGTAAGAAACCTTTTTCTTCTGCAAGTTTATGAATATCTTTCCAGAGTTTCTGATACTCCATCCAGGCATTATAAACTTTAGGCTCTCTGTTTTTAATCTCTTTTAGATACTTCTTAAACTCCCAGACCTTTATTTCTCCTTTATTTAGTCTCTCTACCTGATCTGCTATGGTCTTTAAAATGGTAAGTCTCTCTGATCTTTCTACTGTATCTTTCCCTAAATTCTTAATTATCCTCTTTTCCCTTTCTGTAAATTCTCTCAATCGGCTATTAAGTTCTACATTGTTAAGTTTTCTTTCTCCTTTAAAGGCTCTTGTTATGCTTTCTGCAACTGTTTTCTCATATTCTCTTGTCAGTTCTTCTGCCTTCCTCTTTAGTGTTTCTTTTGCTTTTCCTTTTGCTGAAAACTGTTTTAATGCTGTTTCAAAGAGTTCTTTGTTCTTAAAAAGCACTTCAGGCTTAAAGAACTTTCTTATTACTGGATTTTCTATGTATTCCTCTGGTTGATACCTTAATTCCTTATCTAAACCAACCAATAATCTGGTAAAGTTCTCAACAACCTTTTGATCTTTTTTGCTTAAATTCTTCCACCATCCTTTTATAGTCTGATCGACAAGAGCAGGGACTTCTCTTAATTGTCTTTCTATTTCTGAAAAGGCAATTTTGTTAGCAAGAGGTAATTCTCTTCTTAAAACGTTGGAGAAGATGGTAAGCCTTACATCTTTATCCAAGGCTTTGGCAATTTCAGCAAAGGGAGTTTCTTTAAGTTTGTAGATGTGTTCAATATCCAAAGGCTTGAATCTGAATAGATTATCAAGTTCTATAGCAGCCATCCCTAATTTTGATTCTCTAACTTTCTTTGCCAGTTTTGGCATTACTTCTCCTAATCTTGTTCCTGCAATCCATCTTTGGGTTTCACTTACAAGCCTCTTTCCTGTCTTCTTCCAAACTATCTTTGCTGGATTTGTATAGGTTACAGGGTCAGTAATAATCCAAGGAAGGAAGTTTATTAATTCCTTACTAATAGGAGCCTTTTCTATTATCTCCTTATGTTCTTTCTTAAAGGCATCAATTATCTCTGCCTCAGTAGCATTAAAGGCCTTTAGATAGGTCTTAAACTTCTCAAAACTGGAAAGCTCTTTCCATCCTTTCTTACTTATCTCTGAATTAGCAAAGAAGTTTATTGCTGAAAGTTTCTCTCCTATAGGAAGTTTCTTAAAGTGTTCTTCTACAGTTTCAAGATCCTTTTTGCTTGAAATTCGTATTCCTTGAGATTCTTCAAAATCATACAAGGTAGCAAGGAAAGCCCTTCCAACATTTGGCAGTTTCTTCATAAAGAGATCTGAAACCTCTTTAGAGGCAAACCAGCCTAACAATCCTCCTATTCCTGCTACAAGCCATCCAGGAGGTCCAGAAACTCCAAGAACAGTAGCAATTCCTCCTGCAATAGCTGAAGCAGAGGTTGCTCCTAAGAAGGTTGGAAAGATCCTCTTTATGGCTTCAGAAGCAAAGAGTTTCCAATTACTCTTTAGAAGATTGTTAATTTCCTCTCTTCTTTCTCTAATAGCCTTTATCTTCTCTTTAGCAGTTATCTCAAAAATCCTTTTACCTGCTATTGTTCCCAATCCTTCAGAGAGAAGTTTTTGCTTCTTCTTAATGAGTTGGTTGATTCTTCTAACAGAATCCTGGAGAATCTTAAGATAGCCAAAGTATCTTGTTCTTAATTGATTAAAGAGTTTCTCTTTGTTTTGGAATTTCTTCGTTAAAAGAGGCTTAATAGCGATAAGTTTTCTTATAAGTTCATCTCTCTTTCTAATAAGAGAATAGAGTTTAGAGATTTCAGGAAGATGTTTTTTAACTTCTATTCCCTTTTTTCTTAATGCTTCCTTTAGATACTCTGTTGCCTTATTCAAGGCTTCTTTGTGTTTTTCCTGAAGTTCATTTAGTTTCTTAAGACTCTTTCCTAAAGCAAGTATTTCGTTTTTGTGTTCTTTTATCCAATTTGCATCTTTGTTTATTATCTCTAAAAGTTCTAAAATTGTCCCTGCTTCTTTATGTTTATTCAGAATTTCTCCAATTCTCTGTTTCTCCTTTTCAGTTGGTTTTTCCTTACTTAAAAGAGAATAGAATTCAGATAAGACAGGATTAGAGATTAACTTTTCTATCTTTTGTCTATTTTCTTCTATTCTTGTTCTTCTTCTTTCAAATTCCTGACTAAGAGACCTGTTTTGAGAAAGGAAGTCATTTATCTCTGCTATTTCTTTCTCAATAGGAGCAAGTTGAGTTTTCTCTATCTGTTTTTTAATCTCTGAGATATCTTGTTTTAGAATTTCAGGATTAGAGAAGGTTCTTAATGCTTTAAGATTTTGCTCATTTAAGAGATTAAGAATCTGGTCTTGGGTTTTATCAATCTCTTTCTGAAGTTCTATCATCTCTTGAAGTAATGGATCCTTTCCTACTTCTTTCTGAAGTTCTGTTAGTTCTTTTGAGACTTGAGATAAGGCATTAGAATTGGTTTTAATTTTCTCTTTTTCCTTCTCAATTTCTCTCTCTATTGTTCTTATTTCTTCTCTCACTGTCTTTAAACCATATCTATCAAATTCCTTTTGAAGTTCTTCTTCTGCTTTTTTAGGATCTTTCTCAAACTTCTCTTGCCATTCATTTAACCACTTCTCTACTTCTTTCTTTCTATGTTTCTCTTTTGCTTTTTCCAAGATTCTTCTCCTCTGTTCTTTCTCAAAAACTGAAAGTTTCCTAACAAAGATAGGTTCTTTTAGAAATTCTTCTGTTGATTTTCCTAATCCTATTTCAGAAGAGATAAGGAAGCGTGTTGAATTTGAAAACTCTCTCCAGAAATCTCCTATTCCATAAAAAGTCTCTTTTCCTTCTTTTTCCATTAGATCTAAGATCTTCTTATCAATCAGTTCTGAAATCCTTTCTTTTTGCTCTTTAGAAAGAAATGGATTAAGGTTAGTTAAATTCTTTGCTGCTGCTAAATTTGCTTGGGAAACCAAAAGAAGGCCTCTTTCCAAGAGAATAGGAAATCCTTCAGTAACTCCTTTTACTGTTTCTTTAATTCCAGAGACAATCTTTTTCTGAATTTCTCTTGAGGTTTTTGAGAATAAGAGGGTTTCTGTTACTTTTTTGGTTTCTCTTAAAAGAGGTTCTGTTTTTCTTAAGAGAGTTTCAATTAGTCTTTCTTTTTCTCTTAAGACCTTCTTTTTAATCTCTTCTGGAGTTGGAAGTTTTAAAGCAGTTCTTATCAGTTTCTTTCCTGTTTCCTCTGCCCTCTTTTCCATCCATTTTCTTAATGGAGAGGGAACTTTAGCAAATTCCTTACTTTTTTCTATTATTGGTCTTATTACTTCTCTTTCTATTGTCTTTTGGGTTTCTTCTGCTACCTCTTTTGGTGTAGGAATCCTTACTCCTTTTTCTACCATTCTTCTTCCAATCTCCTCTGCTTTTCTTCTTGCTAACTCTTTTAAAGAAGGAGGAATACTCTTACTAACAAGGCTTTTACTTTTCTCTATTAGAGGATTAATGATTTCAGTTTTGATGCTTTTTTCAGTTTCTCTTGCTACTTCTTCAGGAGTAGGAATTTTCACTCCTCTTTCCACCAGTTTTCTCCCTACTTCTTCCGCCTTTCTTCTTGCTATTTCTCTTAAAACTTCAGGAACCTTGGCTATTTGTTTAGCTTTCTCTATTAGAGGATTTACAACCTCTCTCTCTACCTGTTTTTTTGCCTTTTCTACTACTTCTTCAGGAGAAGGAATAGTTATTCCTTTCCTTACCATCTCTCTCCCTAATCTCTCCGCTCTCTTTCTTACTTCTTCTCTTAATGAAGGAACTACTCTATTTGCTTGTTGTCTTACTTTTGAGATAAAAGGATCTATAACTTCTCTTTCTATCTTCTGTTCTACATTTCTTGCTACTTCTTCTGGAGATGGAGGTTGAAATCCCTTTCTTACCAATTCTTTTCCCAACTTATTTAGTTCCTCTCTAATCTTTGTTCTAATAGCCCTTCCCCAGTTGGTAAATCTTCCAAAAGCAGAATTAATTGCCTCCCAGATTCCTCTTTGTCTCTCCTCTTCTTTTCTTCGTTTTTCTTCCTCTCTTCGTCTTCTTTCTTCTTCTCTCCGTCTTCTCTCTTCCTCCGCTCTTCTTCTGGCCTCTTCTGCCTTTCTCCTTGCTTCTTCTAATCTTCGTCTCTCTGCTTCTCTTCTTCGTCTTTCTTCCTCCTCACGTCTTCTTCTCTCTTCTGCCTCTCTTCTTTTTCTTTCTTCTTCTGCTCTTCTTCTGGCTATTTCTTCAGAGAGTTTCTGAAGACGGAGTTGTTTTTGTCTCTCTGTTTCATAGGCTTCCTTTTTCTTTCTGAAATGACTTAAGGCTCTCTCATAGGCTCTCTGAGTGATGGGACCCCAATAACCTGTAGATCTCACGTATCTTGGAAAGAATCCGTGTTTCTTTAATAAGTCTTGAAAAGCAGCAATCTCTTTGCTTCTCTTTCCTCTTAGAGAAGGAGCCTTTCTAAAGAGATCCTCAAAGGTAACTCTGAGTTTCTCTACTTCTTTTCTTTCTTTAACGATTTTCTTTTGTCTTGTTTTCCATTCTTTGTATGCTTTGTAAGTAGGGCTGGAAAGAAACTTAGAAAAGGCTTCTGCTGTTATCTTTCCATAATATCCTGTAGCAGGAACAGAAGCAGGAAAGTATCCTCCTTTCTTTAGGAGTTTCTGTACTTCTCTTGTTTCTGCTGACCAGGTTCCCCTTCTAACTTTTCCAGTAGCAGTATAGGAAAAGAGTTTTGAGATTTCAGGAAAACTCAAAGCCATATTAGTTAAAATCCTTTCTTCTTTTAAGAGAAGATAATAACGAATCTAATTGTTTGTCAAATGGAAAATAGAGAGTATAGCCTTCCAGTTTTCCCTTTCCAAGTAAATCTCTCTTTATGAAGTAAAATCTTGGTTTGTAAGGATTTTTCTTTTTTAAAATGACACTATTAGAAAACATCTGAGGATAAATTTCTATTACCTTTCCTTCATCCAGATACTTCCTTAAGCCAGAAAAGAGAGTAAGAATAACTGTTTTCCTTTTTGGAAGTTGAGGATTACGACATACAAAAAGGTATTCTTTGTCTGTTTGTATTCTACTTACCTTATCTGCTTTAGGACAGATTTTAGGAAAAGGATAAGAGGTTACAATATGAACCTCAAAACCTTGTTTCAGATACTTATCAAGTTCTATCAGATAGAGGTCTGAAGTAAAAACATTAAACTCCCAAACTATGCTTAATTTAGATTTTAGTCTTTCCCAGGTATTATTTATCATCTTTCAGAAGATAGGTCTCTAAATTACCATTAGATTGGCCTTTTTGACCCAAAAAACATCGTTAGATTGGGTTTCTAGGAATAATACATGAAATCCTCAAATCGTTTCAACAATCCTTTATTCTTTCCATTCTTCTTCTTCTGTTTTATTTCTTCAACCAAAGGAAAAAGTGAAAGTTTCTTTAGGATATACCTTGTTCCTTTAGGAAAATTGGTTTTTACTCTTTTTAGTTTCAGGAATTCATTTAGATTGGAAAAGGAAGCAAGGCATAAAGGATGTTTGGAAGAAAGAAAAAAGGGTTTCTTATAGAAGAAGATAAGAAAAGGTTTTTTAGAGAAGTTGAGATACTTGAAGAATAGTTTCCTTTCAGAAGCATAATTAAAGACAAAAAGAATTTCAGGTCTTTTCTCACTTACTCTGAATCCAAAAACCTCTAAATGTTGTTCAAAGTTTCTATCTCTGGGAAAGGTTAAAAAAAGCATAAGGAATGTGCAATATGTTGCACATTAGATCTCACAAGACCAAAAAGGTTCTGTTTTTTTAAGTTTCAGATTCTCTTTTAGGAAGTTAAACATCTCTTCTTCTTTTACATTATCAGGAATAAAGCAAAAGTCTTCTCTCTTTATGATATAGGCAAAACTAAAAGAACTTTCAGCAATAGTTTTCCCATTAGGAAGTAAGCCATCTGAATAAACAGAACAAGAAGGATTTTCAAAACTAAAAAACCTTACCTTTGGAGAACAAATAAAAAGAAACTCTTCTCTTAAAAGAGAAGCAATAAGAAAAGCAGTATTAAAAGCAGAAGGAAGATTCTTAACACTTATACCAGAAAGAGGATTTAAATCTGAGTAATTGATAACAATCCTCTTTGCTTCTTTCTGTCTTGGAGGAAGATTTTCATCTTTTAGAAGCACGAAGTAACAAGAAGCCATAAGAGAATAATAACAAATTTCTTTTTAAAAAAGAAGGAGCCCTATTTCAAGGGCTCCTTTATGAGAGAGGAATCCTATCGGTCAGAACTAGCTGGCCTCAGCAATGTTGTAGAGCATTGCAATCTTTCTGCAGGCATTTGTTGTCAAGGCTCCTCTGGTTGTTGCTACCAACCGGCTTACATCTGAACCTGTAATGTTGTGCAGGTTAGTGAAGCCAGTTGATTTCCAAGCCTGGAGTACTCTCCATCTGAGTCTTCTTTCATCAATCATAAAGGCCTTACCTGAGGGGCAATAAGGATCAGCAACCATTGGAATACCCTTAAAGTAGAAGGCCTCAAATCCTCCATCTAAAACTCTTCTCTTTCCTCCTTCTGTAGCAGCAAGCAAGAGTCTTACAATAGTTCCTCCATCAGCAGCAACCTTAACAGTGCTAATCTGGTCTTCAAACTTCTCAAGAACTTCAGGAGTTGTCACAATAATGGTTGGAGGCTGAGCATCTACATACTTCTTGATTCTGTAGTAGCAGTAGTTCAAGTTTGGATAATCCAAGGCTGCTGAACTTACATCCTTTGTCCATCCTCTCCACCAAGAATAAGTGGATTTATCAATTCCTCCTACAGTTCCAGTTGAGGCTACCATTGCCTGTAAACCAACCATATATTTAGTTCCATCAGCATGGTTGGCATACAGGTCATTGGCCATAGCCTCCTGGATGTTTCTTACAGCCTCTCTGGTCTTTGCTGCCAAAACATCAAATCTTGCTGCCTTTGACATCAAAACAAGGTCTCGGTTGTCAATTGCCAAGGCAAGCCTGTAGTTCTTAAAGACATACTGAGCACCCTTTATCTTATCAGTTGAAGTAGATAAAGGAGCAAACTCAGCAGTCTCCCCAGTATTGTAAGCCCCACAGGTTGCCTGTCCTGGAGTTGCAATCTGCTCTACTAAAAGAGGCTCTACTACAGAAACTCCCTCAACGCTGTCTACGATTCTTGCTCCTGGATATTCCCCTTCTCTTGCTACTCTGAAAATTCTGTAGAGCAAAGGGGAAGTTCTATAAATCTGGTTAGTCAATCTTGGCTCAATTACTCTCTTAAAAGCAGTTCCCATCTCAGACAAAACCTTATCAAATTCTGAACTGTAGGGATATGTTTCCATGGCTTTTACTTACTTCCTTTTACAATGCTATTGGCCAGCCTTTTCGACCTTTAGATAGCCTTCTCAAATTCCTCTTTCATCCTTCGCCACTCCTCATCCTCTGAGAAGATTTCACTTTCTCCAGTTTGAGGCTGAGAAGGCTGTCCTGGCTGACCGATGCCAGAAGATTCGGAGCGATGTTCAAGTTCGCCCTCCTCTTCTGGTTTGGTTTCTTTATTTTCTTCCTCTTTCTTCTGAAATTGGCTTTTTATTTCTTCTTCAATTTCTTTCCTTCTCTCCTGTTCTTTTTCTGAAAGTTTTCTTGCTAATTCCAATGTGTCTTCTTCAGGATTAAGTTCCTTCTCCTTCAGTAAATCCTCTGGATCCACTTCAGGATAGATTTCTATTGCTTTCTCTACTTCTTTTTCCAGTTTTAACTCTGCCACCTGTTCCTTTATGGCTTCTATATCTTTGTTTCTCTTTTCTTCTTCTTTCAAGGCTTCTTTTAGTTCTTCTGAAATCTCTGATTCTTCCATTTCTGGTTTTTCTTCTTCTTTGGTTTCTTTTCCTCCTTCCTCTTTTGTCTCTTCTTCTCCTTCAGTTTCCATTTCAGTATAGGATTCCTCAGGAACAGGCTTCAGAGTTTCTAAACTATCCTGAATTGTTTCTATTGAGTCTTTTAAGTCAGAAATTGTTTCTGCTAGTTCAGAAAGTTTCTCATCCTGACTCTTTATTCTTTCTTCTAAGTCCTTGTAATCCTTTAAGGATTCCTCTTTTCCTGTTTCTTTTTCTTCAGGCATAAAGATATATGGTTACTTTCTTCGACCTTTTATTGGAAGACTCTTTTTAATCTTAATATAATGTAAAGTTGCCTTCTCCAAGCCTTTAGCAAGTTCTTCAGGAGAAAGCAACTTGGAAAAATTTAAATATCTTTTTACCAAACTCAGATAAATGCCTAGTTTCTTATTAAATGACTGGTGGGATCTTTCCTGTCTTCTTATACTCTGCATATCTCTTGTTTGCGTTCTTTCTTGCCTCTTTTGCAGAGTCTCCCTTCTTTAATTGCTGTTTGTAAAGTTTTCTCCAAATGCTCAGTCCCTTTCCAATTCTCTTTCTTAATTTCCTTGCTGCCTTTCTTACTACCTTTGCATAGGTCTTTCCAGCATAAACCTTTCCATAAGTAGCAGCCTCTCCATAACCTTCTGGAAGCCCGTAGCCTTTAATTTTCTTTGTTACTGCTTTGGCTTTAGCCATATATAACTCTTCTTTATTTTATTTTACGACCTTTCTCTTTAAGAATTGAAAATCCTCTTTAATTTTGTCAAGTTTGAGAACTGACTTAAATCTTGGTTCCCTTCTCCAATATTCCCTTAACCATTTTATCTTTCTCTCAGATCTTCCTCCTCTCCATCTCCAGTTTCTGGTTTCAGTTAAAAGAGATCTTCCTAAATCCAGTCTATACAAAGTTAAAAGTTGAATCTTCTCTTTAAGTCTTTCTTTAAATACTTCATTTGGGGACAAAGAAACCTGTTTAGTTTTTATTTCTGGCAAATTTTTAAATACCATAGTTAAATTCCTAAATTATTTGAATTAATGGTATTTGTTCCTCCGTTATACCAATTTGCGGTCTTTCCAGCATATTCTAAGTCACTATCCATAATTTTATTTCCATCTGGCTCTGCTCCACTTGGACCCCAGAGTTCTATTCCATATTTCTGTTGATAACTTCCTGAACCTTTTCTAATTACTACATCCCAAATCTCATTTTGATTTGAGGTTCTTATAAGAATTCCTGAGTATTTGTTATCCTCTTGTTGAGAATTTTCTCGAATATCAGCCTGTTCAATCAGGTTCTTTTGTCCTCCAATAATTCTTAATCCGTGTTTCTTATTTAATTTACATTCAATTCCTAATAACTCATTTTCATCAGAGTTAAATAAGACAATGCCTACATCATTTTCATTATAATTTCCCTGTCCTACAAAATTATCTCTGCTATTTGAAATTCCCAAACCAATGAAGTTTGATCTACAGACATTATCCAAAAGATCAGTTTGAGTTGTTTGATGAACAAAATCTTCTTGTGTTGCAATCTCTTTCTTCTTTGTACTAAAGAGATAAATTCCGAATTGTTTATTACCAATTACCTGATTTCCTTCTATTAGAGAATTAGAAACATTAAAAAGATAAATTCCACTTTTTCCATTCTGTTGAATTACAGAATTTTTAAGTTCTATTGAAGGAGATTCTTTTATTAGTATCCCAGTTCCTTTATTGTTTTTTACTTGAACATTCTCTATTGTAATTCCAGCATTTCCTAAAAGATAAATTCCTTCATTTAGGAAATTCTCAATCCATACATTCCTTATCTTTGACATCTTAACCAGACCAAAATAGATTCCTATCTGATGAATAACATTCTCTCCTCCAGGTTGAGTCTGATTACTTTTATTTCCATCAAGTTTAAGATTCTCAATTATGATATTTCCATCAGAACCGCTTCCCAAATCTTTGTTTTGTATCAATTGGATATCAGCATTCAGATTATCCTTTATTTTTATAATTGTATTTTCTCCCTCACCTCTTATCTTTGTGTTTTTTCTTACTTCTAAAGGAGCAGAAAAGATATAAGTTCCGTTAAATAATTGAATTTCAACTTCATTTTGTTTTGATGTTTTGTCTAAAACTTTCTGGATTGTTTTCTGGTCATCTTGTCCTTCACAAACATAATCAGCACTGCCTTTTACACCTTCAGAAGCATTATAAGGAGCAATTTTCTTAACAATCTTTGCTCCACCTTGAAGTTCAAAATCAAAGAAACCTCCACCTTGAGTTATAGGATTATAGATTGGCATATTATTCTCCTTCAGTAACTAAAAGTTTCTTACCAGAAACAGAACAAATAGCATTAATCTCTCCTTTATATGGATTGGTTTTATTAATCTCAAAAGAACCTCCATTAGCATTTAGTCTAATCCCCTTATTTAGTTCAGCATCGGTTCCAAGAGCCAGATAGATGGTAGTATCACTATCGTTTATCAAAATAGCGTACTCTCTATTCTTATTCGCTGCCAAAACTGTAGTAGAGGTTGTTCCTACTTCTTTAACTGTGCTTGAAATAGTTGTAATTTCTTTTGAAATATCCATAAGCCTTTTATTTTTCTAATTTCTATGCTAAAGTAGAGAGAAAAATCTTGTCAAGTATGGTTTTTGATTTTTTACTCCTTTTAGAGAATCCAGAAACAGATACAGGGCTTGCTCGTGTTTCTCGAGTGATTACGCAGTCTCTTTCAGAGATGAATTTAAGTTTTGTAATTCTTTCTTTAGATCCTTTTGAAATTAGAAGAGAATTTAGTTCCAAAAGATTTCTAAATGGAGGGATAGTTTATACCAATCTTAAAGAGTATTTATCTTATCTCCAGGAGTTTCAGTTTAGAAATCTCTTAATCAATGTAAATCCATATGTTCTTATTCCTGATTTTGAAAAGATTTTTGCTCTAAAGCAAAAGAAGTTCTTCAAACTCTGGGGATACCTTGCTTTAGAAGAAAGCATTTCAAAAGAGAAACTTAAACCCATTCTTTCCAACTTTGATTATAAATTCTGCTATCTTGAAAAAGATACAGATTTAGGTTTCCAAAAAGCCATTCCTAATCCTTTATCTCCTCTTTTAGATGAAAGAAGAATAGAAAAAGACATAGACATTCTTATTGTCAGTTCTAACCGCTTAAGGAAAGATTTAATCAGAAGTTTTGAAATTCTCATAGAACTTGAGAAAAGATTTCCTTCTCTTAAATCAGTCCTTGTTTCCAATTCTCTTTATTCAGAACTAAGACTCTTTGAGTATTTCAAGCAACTAAAGAACATTAGATTCTATCAGTTTCCTATAAACCAAGAATTGCTTTCTTATCTCTACAAGTCTTCCAGATTTGTCTTAAGCACCTCTCTGGCTGAAGGCTGGGGATACAGTTTCTTTGAAGGAATTCAAAATGATTGTTTTCCTATTGCTCCTCTAAATAGCAGTTTCCTTGAATTTGAGAAAAAAGGCTTTAACTTTGTAAAATTAGAACTCTCAGACGAAAAGGCTCCTACTTATTATGGTTTTGAAAAAAGAGTTGCTCTAAAGGAAAGTGTAGAAAAGATATCTTATTATCTGGAAAGGCCAATTAAAGAAGAATACCTGAGGAAGAATAAAGAACTCATTAAACAATACTCTTGGGATAAGGTTTTAGAAATTTGGAAAGAAACATTTAAAAATGGTGTCTAAAAACTCCTCTTTTATAGTTTTCTCAAAAGATAAGGTTTGGTTTGGAGTAGGAGAAGGGGATAAGAATTTCTTCCTTTCTTCGGATTTTGAATTAAAAACAGAGTTAATAATAAGAGATGAAGTTCTTTTTCCTCAGAGGCTGTTTCCTTTAGAAATAACAGAAGAAAAAGATAAGAGTGTAAAAGAGATCTTAAGAGATCTTAGAGAATTCCTTTCTGAATACCTTCCCGATTATCCTTTAGAGCATATTACAGGAGCAGTTATTAGCATCCTCTTTTCTGAGTTTTCTCTCTTTTCCTGTTTTTCCTTCCTCTGGTTTTGGCCTTATTTGAAAAAAATAGAAAGACTCTTTTACCTCCCTCTTGCTTTTCTTTTAAAGAAACCTACAATAGGAAGGCTCAATTTTCTAAAAAAAGAGGTTTTTCTTTTTCAACAAAATTGCCATTTTATCTATGTTTCCAACATCCCTGAAAAAGGCTTTGTCTATCCTAAGATGGAAAAAATCCTTCCTAAAACTGAAGAAACAGAAAAAATAAAAAAGGAACTTGCTATTTTAAAGATAAAAACCTTCCTTGATGTAAGAGAAATAGTTCTCAAAGGATTAGAGAAATCAAGCCTTGCTTGTAAAGGTTTTAGAGAGTATTTTCAGATAGACTGTGAAAGTATTAATCCTGTTTCTCTTCAAAAATTAAGAACTATCAATTACTGCCTTCTTAAATCTCAAAATTTAGAAGATTTTATTTCCCTTTTTAGAAAGGTCAGTTTCTTTGACTTGACAGATGAAGAATTAAGTTTTATTTTTTCTCAAAAATGGCAATGGTTATACCCACTAAAAAAATTCAAAAGAAACTTAAAGGAGAAAAAGACATTCTAATCCTCTTTTTATTCTTTTCTTTTTTCCTTTTAGGATTAGTCGTAGTTTCTTTTCTTCCTTTAAGCGATTTCTTAAAGGTCATAAGTTGTTTGCTTTTGTTTTTAAGTTATTTAGATGGAACTCGATCTTACAGGTATTTCAGAAGGAGAGAATCTTGATTTAGAAGTTCAGGAAAAGGCTTTCTGGAATAAAAAGACCTTACAGGTCTATGATTTATATCTGGAAGGAGAATCTATTGATAAGATAAAAGAGAAAACAGGTTTAAAGAAAAAAGAAATCAAGGAGATTATAACTAATCCTATTTTTCAGGTAGAGTATAAGAAGGAAATTACTCTCTTAAAGGACAAAATAGAAACAAAAAAACTTAAGATTTTGGATTCTCTTGTTTCTAAACTCTTTGAAAGTCTTAAGGATGAACTTAAAAAGGCTCCTGTTAGTGAGAGACTAAAGATATTAAGAGATTTATTAAAAGAAGAAAAAACGCTTCAAACAATAAAACTGTCCTCTAAAAGAAAGAAAAAGGAGGCAGGGGATGAAGAAATAGAAAAATTCCTCTCTGTTCCTGTCTCTTAATTATGATTCCAACAGATAAGGGAATTTTAAGGTTTATCTATAACTTTGGAATAAAAACAAATAAGGGTCTCCCTTACACCTTTAAGACCCATCCCTTTCTTTATCAGCCCTTAATTGATGATTCAGAAAAAATTGTCTTTAAGAAATCCACCCAGATGGGAATCTCTCTGATGGTTTTAAACAAGATCTACTATTGGGCTACTATTAAGCAACCAAAATCTACAACTCTTTATGTTCTTCCTAGTCAGCCTCTTGCTCAAGATTTCGTTCGAACCAAGGTTGATCCTGTAATTCTGAATTCAGAACTAAAGAAACTCATTTTAGAAAACAAAAGCGTTTCTAATAGAAAAGACTACTCTCTCCATCTCTTAAGGCTTAAGGATTCTTTTATTATCTTTCAAGGAAGTTTCTCTGCTGGACAGGCTCAGAGTTTTGATATTGAAACTCTTTGTTTGGATGAGTTGGATTTTCAAAACCTGAGATTCAAAGAAATGTTTGAAGAAAGGCTATCAGGATTAAGTCAGATAGGAGCAAAAAAAAGAAGGATTTATATTTCTGTTCCTGTTCTTCCTAAAGGAGGAATTTCAGAGGAATTTGAGGATTCTAATCAACAGGAATGGTTGGTAAAGTGTCCTTTTTGTAATAAAGAACAAAGTTTAGAATTTCCTCAAAACATTGATTTTGACAAAAAGAAACTTATATGTTCCTCCTGTCATAATCCCTTAAAAAAAGAGACAATTCTTAAAGGAAGATGGGTTGCTCGTTTTCCTGACAGGCCTGTTTCTGGTTATCACTTCACCCATCTAATGTGTGTTTGGATTCCTGTTTCAAAGATTATTGAAAGATTTCAAAAAAATCCTGAACATACTAGTTCTTTTGAATTGGGAACTCTCTATCAGAAAAAGACAGAGACCATAAATCCTGAAAGGTTCATTTTCGGGAATTATCTTGAGATTTCTGATCCTTTGAAACTAAGAGAAACTCCAAGGGATTATCCTTTAGTTTGTGGAATTGATCAAGGAGATCTTTTTTATCTTGGTTATGGGATTCTATTTCCTGATAAAATAGAAATAAAAGGTTTTCTCAAGTTCTCAAATCCTTTTGAATTAGAAAACTTTTTAAAGATAGCAAAGTTCAATTACATTCTTATGGATATGCTCCCTGCTAAGCATGTAGCAAAGGCTTTAAAGTCTTCTTTAAGTTCAGAAGACACCTCATTCTGGGTTGCTAATATTACTCAGTCTTCTATTCCAAGATTAGAATACTTTGATGTCTTTTCAAAAGAAGAAAGACTAAGATTAGAGAGAACAGAAGCAGTAGATAAGATGTTAACCAAACTAAAACAAGGAAAGATTATCTTTCCTCAAGATATGAGATTAGAAAAAGAGGTCTTTCAGCATTTAACTTCCCTTTATCCTGTCTATAGAGAGTCTTATGGAGGAGTAAGAAAATACTGGGCAAGGAAAGGAAAGAATGACTTTGCCTTTGCTTTGACCTTTCTTTCTACCCTCCAAGACTTTCTTCTTCCGTATCTTCCCAAAGAGGGAAAAGAAGAAGAAAAGAAAAAGAAAGGCTTAAGTTCAGAGTTTGAAAGGGTTTTGAACTCTAAAGACTTTATGACAAGGGAAATAGAATTAGAAAACCTAAAAAAGATCTCTAAAGACCTCTATGGAGACACTTTCTTTATTGGTTCTATTTGACATTTCTTTTCTTTTTAAGAGAAAAAATATATATGCCAACACTAAAAACCATAACTGAAAGCATTTTGAGAAGACTTAAAGATGAGGATGCCCAGTATTTAGACAAGATTGCTCTAAAAAAGAGAATAAAGGCTCAGATTAAGGAGCTCTATCCTTATGTTGTTATTAAAGCAACTGAAACTACAAACTTTCCTACAACCTCTCCTTATATAGTGAGTCTTCCTTCTGCTAGAGAGGTTATTGAGGTTTGGCTTTTAGATTCTAATGACAAGGAAGTAAGGCAGATTTATGACTTCTCCTTTGATAAAGAAACAAGAAAACTCCATTTCAGTTCTGCTCCTGCTTTTACCTGGAATTTAGGGATTACCACAGGTTCAAAGATAAAGATTGTTTATGCAAAAGACCCTACAATTGCTTCTTTAGAAGATGATGAAGAGATTAACATTGATTCTGCAGCGACAGATCTATTAGAACTTTCAGTTATTCGCTCTCTAATAGAAGAAGAATTAAACTCAAGAGCAACAAGACCTGCTTATCCAAAAGTCTTCCCTGCTCTTTCTCCTGCTGCTCTCACTGGCCTCCTTAACTATTACACTTACAAGATTAGAGAAAGAAAAAGTGAAATAGGAGAACTTAACAAGGTTTATATCATTAAATGAATATGAGAGCCAGAGTTCTATTCTTAGCAAAACTCACAAGAACCTTAAACAATCTTCCTAAACTCAAAGGAAATGTTTTTGTTATAGGAGGAATACTAAATAAGGGCTATAGTTTCAGAGACATTGATATAATGGTAAACAAAGAAGAAGACATTCCCACTCTTAAAAAGGCTCTTTCTCCTTTTGTTGAACGTCTTAATTTCCTTGTGGGTAAATTCCCTAAAGGAAGGATCTTTTTGTATATTCGGCCTTATCTTAAAAATGATTTCAAAAAGAGAAAGAATATGGTTTACTCCCATAAGGATATTCTGAAATTTATCAAAAGAAAGATCAAATGAAGATTCAAATTATTGGTTCTGGAGATAAAGATAGTTATCCTAAAGAAGATTGCATCTGTAATCTCTGTCAAGAAGCAAGGAAAAGAGAAGAATTAAAAAGACTTCCTTTTTCTTCTATTCTTATAAAGGATAAGTATCTTATAGATGGAAATAAAGAATGTTTAGAGGTTTTAAAATCAAAACCAAAAGAAATCATAATAACCCATCTTTTTGATTTAGAAACAGATAAAGAAATAAATTATCATATCCCTGAAATTTTTGCTTCTTCTCTACCTCAAGGAGAAAATGTTTATTACTTTTCGAATAAAATCCTTTTTAAGGACATTCTATTTAGATGTTTTGAGATTGAAAATGACTTTGCTTTAGGTTTTAAGAACTTCTTCTACTATTTAGGAAACTGGAGAAATGAAAAGATTTTTAAGACTATTCGGAAAGAAAAACCTAAAATTGTCTTTGCTAATGGCTCTAATCTTTTAGAAAAACAGGATTCAGAGTTGACTTGGAAAAGAAATTTATTAAAACTATCAAAAATAGGAGTAAAGAAGGTAATTTTTCTACGTTTTAGTCATAAAAATCAGAACCCAGATGAATTTTTTTATAATCTCTTTTCAATTTTTCCTTTAGAGATCCATTTCGCAAGAGACTATGAAAATCTTTAATGTAGGACAAACAGCAAGATTAAGGACAACATTCTATAAGGATGATGGAACCTTGTTTCCCGAGAGTTGCACTGCTGCTATTAGAATTCAGAACGAAGCTCTGGAAGAGGTTTTATCTTCTCCAATGCAAAGAGTAGGAGATGAGTATCAGTTTGATTGGCAAACTACCGAAGAAGGAAGATTCCTTTTAACCTTCTCTTCCCACGATGGAGATTTCAGAGTTCAAAAACAAGAAATTATCCTTGTAAGAAGAAAACAAATGCCTAACTACTGAATCCTAATCTCTTTCTTAATTGAGTTATTTCTTCCTCTCTTAAAATCACTTCTCTCTGATAGTAGTGAAAGAGTTCTGCAAAACTCCTCTCTTTTCCTTCAAAATAACCCCAAACTCTATAGAGAGCCTTTGTAAAAGCAGAAATAACATCAGAACCTTCCCAATTTTCTCCAAGACACAAAAGAACTACCAAAGCCCAACTTTTTACATTCTCTAAAAAGTATCTATCTTCCTTTGAAAAACTCGCCTTTTTTCTCCAATTTCTAATTTTTAACTCTGAAGAGATTATCCTTGAAACAATTGAAGCAAATTTGGAGTTTGTCAAAGAAAAACTCTTTCCAATACAAGCAACTCCTTGTTTTTCTTGAACTCTTACATTCACCTTAAGAGCAAGTCCAGAAGATAGAGACGTAGCCTCTTTATTTATTTCTTCTACTCCTTTTTTAACATCTGAAGTCTTAAAAGGTAAAACCTCAAATCTTACTCCTAAATCTCTGGCAAAACTCTGAAAGAGAAAATCATTATCTGTTAGAAGAAAGATTCTCTCATTCATAAATTATCTTTTTCCATTTAGGAAGGATTAAGTTCCAATCATAGTTCTTTGCTATTTCTTTTGCCTCTTTTGAAACTTCTTGGTAAAGTTTACCATCTTTATAAAGTCTTAAAATCTTCTCTTTTGCTTCTCTCTTATCAGCCAGAGCCCATTTAACTGGAAACCTTGTATTAAGGGTATAAAAGAAATCCTTTACAGAGACTCTACAGAATTCAGGAACCAATTCGGGCATAGCAGAGTAATTAGTAACCAGTGTAGGAATTCCTATTGCTTCTGCTTCAATAATAGGGATTCCAAATCCTTCAGCACAGGATAAAAGAAGATTTATCTTTAATTGAGAATAGAATTCTAAAAGTTCTCTTTCTGAAAGAGGATAGCAATAGGTATTTCTATCAGGAAAAACAACCTTATCATCAATCTTCAAATTCCTTGTTATTTCTATTAAGTCAAAGGCAATTCCATTTATAGGATGAGGATCAGTTAGAAGAAGAAAGTATTTGTCTATTTCCTTTGAAACTTCTTTAAAAACTTCAAGGTGCAAAGGAATGTTCTTTCTTCCATAGCGGTTTAGTCCTACAAAACCAACATTGTCTCCTTTCCTTTTTACTTGAGAGAATTTCTCAAAATCAACTCCATGAGGGATATATACAGAATCAAAGCCATTTTCTTTTAAAAGAGATTGAGCAAATTTGGAAAAGACAATTATTCTTTCTGTCTTATAGAGTTGTTGTTTGTAAAAAGAGATCAAGGGTTCTGAATCAAGAGTAAGATAGGGAATGTATTTAAATCCTCTCTCTTGAATCTCAAAGAAAGCAGGGAAAGCCCAAGGGTCAAAGAGACTAAAAACCAAATCAGGTTTTATTCTCTCAAGAACATAAAAGAGAATTTCTTCATTGGTTATTGGATACCATTTTACTCCTTTGGCCTTAAAAGGCCTTCCAGTGTAATAGAGTGCTCCTCCTGTAAGTTCAGAGTATTGGGAAAGGTAAGAAGTGATTTTTTCTGAAACCTTGGAATACCCTGTTTTCTTATGAGGAGGAACACTTATCCAGAGTATTTTTGGTTTTCTCATCTTTTTTTCACTCTGCCTTTGTAATACTTATACCATTTCTTTATTAAAGGCCAGGCTTTTTTAAAAACCTTCTTAAAGATTGGAGTTGTTTTCTTAGAATGCTTTATATCATAACCCAAGGCTAATAGCAAACCTCTTACCTTGGCATATCTTTTGATACAATCCTCAAGGGTTATTCTTTTACCTGTTTTTCTATCTCTTAAGACCTTTCCCTTGCTAATAGAAGAAGCCCAGGCAATAAAGATACGAGCATCATCAAAGAGTTGTTTTATTCTTTTTTTAGAGAAATACTGAAGTTTAACAAGTTTTCTAAAAGGCATAAGGAAAAACTCCTTTGTCTCTTTAGAAAGGCTAAAAGAAGGCCTAAATTGCTTTTCAAAGATAATTTACTTATTCTCTATTCTCTTAACAGCATCTTCTACTTTCTTAATAGCGTGCTTTCCTGTTAATGCTCCTAATCCTAAAAGAACCAACTCAACTCCTTGCGATTCATTTCCATTCGCTATCAAAATCAATCCAGTGATAATCATCAGAACTCCTACTATGTATGTTTTGTAGCCATCCAAAGGCATATTGTACTTAAGATTCTTAAAACTTTTCGACCTTTTAAGTTTCTCAATTTGCTCTTTAAGTTTTTTATTTTCTTTCTCTAATTCTTTATCTCTCTTTAAAAGTTCTGCTTTCTCATTACTCATAATAAGAATTTCTTGTTTAAGTTTGTCAAGTTCTTTTAGATGTTTCTTTAAAGATTGTATTTCTTCTCTCATTTTCTTGTTTTCGTTTCTTAATTGAGTATTTGTGTTATTAAGATTTTTCACCTTTTCTTCCAGTTCTTTTTTTTGTCTTTTTAATTGATGTAGTTCAAAACTCAATTCTGAGATTTTTTCTTTCTCTTGGCCTAATTGTCTTTGAAGTCTTGTTTTTTCTTCTCTCAATTGCTTTATTAAAGCCTCATTATTTCTTATTTGTTCTTTTAAATCTTTAGTTTCTTTCTCTTTATCTTTATAAGGAATTCCAAAAATATTACAAACTCCTTTAACAATTCCTTTAGCGATTAAAGAATAGTTTCTGAGTTTCTTTACATCTTCTGGGTTATCAATAAAGCCTGCTTCTAAAAGCAAAGCCCAAGGTCTTGTGTCTCTTATCCAGCCTAACCTCTTAAATCTTGTAGAGGTATCAGGCTTTACTCCTCTGTTTCTTAATCCTGTAACTCTGCAATATTCAGATAGAAGTTTACTTGCCAAGTTTTTTGAAGTTACATTTCCTCCATAATAATAGCACTCTGCTCCTGTTCCTCCTCCAGCATTGCAATGAATAGAAAGAGCCAATCCATCATTAAGACTTTTTGTTCTTTGATTTACCCACTTAATGGACTGAATAAGATTTAAATTATCAGGAACTACTTGAACCTCAAAGCCATTATTCTGCAATTCAGGAATTAAAGCATCTCTGATTTTTCTATTGAAATCAGATTCTTTTCCAAATCTTGAAACTGCTCCTGGATCAGTTAGACTATGACCTGCATTTAAATAGATAACTTTTTTCATAAAGGAAAAAATAAAAGGAGGAGGGAGAAAAGGATATGTGCAATATGTTGCACATTGCCTCCTAATAGAAGTTTTTAAGATACCATCTCTCTGTTTCTTTGAATTCTTCTATTCTTTCTTTGTAGTATTTGTAGGTTCTTTCTAACTCTGTTAGATCTACTAATGCTCCTCTGGGAACAAGGTTCTTTGCTGTCCCATACCATTTCTTTAAAAGAAGTAGCGCTTCTTCTTTTGTCCAAATTCCGTTTATGAACTCATAGAAAATCGCTGGAAGGATTTGTTCTCTTATAACTTCTATCCTTTTCTCCCATCTCCATTCAATTTTTGTCATTCTTTTATCACCTCCTTATCTATTGTTAGCCACCCCACGACATCAACACCTTCTTCTTCTATTAGTTCTATCAGTTTCTCTTTTAGTTGTCTTAATGCTTTTCTGTTTCCTTTTATTTTTACGAATATCCGTATGGTTTCTTCTACTTCCATTTCTCACCTCCTTTTCTTTTTTAAAATAAGGATAAGGGTCTTCTGGATGTCTTCTCTGATACTCGAATGTTCTCGTTCTTGCTATCATTTTTAACATTTCATCCCAGAATGGTTGCCAGTAAGGGATGCCTGCTCTGGTAAGAACCTTTTGCCTCACTATTCCTAA
Source organism: uncultured Candidatus Saccharibacteria bacterium (assembly GCA_964550325.1). Taxonomy (GTDB): domain Bacteria; phylum Patescibacteriota; class Minisyncoccia; order Minisyncoccales; family CAZJYT01; genus CAZJYT01. The sequence continues at coordinate 46,863 of CAZJYT010000001.1, forward strand.
CTCAAAAGAGTCAGGAGCGTATTTGTATTGTTTCTTTGCTATAACTCCCATATCTGGATGAATGAATTCCTGATGGTGTCTTCTACAAAGACAGATTAGATTCTCGGGTTGATTTACTTTCTCTGGTGTCCAGTTTAGGTATTCGTATGCCCAGACTACTGGAACGATATGATGAACTTGTAAATGTTTCCTTGCTCTACACTTTCTTCCTGTTTTTGGGTCAATGAACTGGCACTGAAACTCATCTCTCCTTAAAATCCATTGCCTTTGCTCTATTGTTTCTCTAATATACCTCCTTTTGATTTTTCTTCACCTCCTCCTTTTTTTAAAGAACTATTGGAAGACTAAGTTTAGCAATATTGATACTATTGCTGTCAATGTTGAAAGAAGAATAGCCAAAATGATTTTATTCTGTGTTTCCAATCTTGCCATTCTATCTATTAAAGACTTTTTTGGTTCTGAATTTCCATATAAAACCTTATGAATTTTTTCTGTTTTGTTATTAATTGATTTCTGAAGGGATCTAATTTTTATAATTTCTTCTTTTACAGTAACAAAATCCTCTCTCAATCCTTCAATCTGAGTAGGTAAATGATTAAAAACAGCCTTCTGAATCTCTTTCTGGTTTTCTTTTAGTTCTTGGATTTCTTGTTTAATATCGG
>CAZJYT010000002.1:0-43536 GCA_964550325.1 uncultured Candidatus Saccharibacteria bacterium
CTTCCACATCCATTTCTTCTATGGTGTTTCCTTCAAACTCCATTGCCATATAAGTGGCTCCATCAAATTTTATATCACTTAAAATTTTTAAAATTATGTCTTTTGCAGTAAGATAATCTGGCATTCTGCCATCAATTTTAATTAAAATGGTTTCAGGTACCTTCAATAAAATCTCACCTGTAGCCATCACAAAGGCAGCGTCAGTGTTGCCGACTCCTGTAGCAAAAGCTCCAAAAGCTCCGGCAGTAACGGTGTGTGAATCTGTGCCAATAATTACTTTTCCTGGCTTGATATGACCTTCTTGGGCTAAGGTAATATGGCACACTCCTTTATAGTTCTCGCTTCCTGGATTGTAAAAATATTTTATTTTTTGTTTTTGGCAAAATTCTCTAATGAAATCTATATTTTGGTTTGCCTTTAAATCGGTAGTATAAATAAAATGATCAGGGACAATGACAATCTTCTCATTGTCCCAAACCTTAGCCTCTTTCCCTATCTCTTTGTGAAAAATGCTAATAGTCCCTGGGGCACAGGGATCATGGGTCATTAATAAATCAACCTTTGCCCAGACAAATTCTCCTGCTTTTACTCTTTCTTTTTGAGAAGAGCTTGCCAAAATTTTTTCAGTAAGGGTCATTCCCATATTTTTAAATTTTTCCAATACTTCTTGCAAAATTGAAAATTCCTCCCTTTTCAAAAATTTCCAAAATTTCTTGGGGTATGGGCTTTAAATGGGAAATTATTTTTTCGTCTTTCTTTACCACATTTTGAGATATCTCAACTATTACCTCATCTCCTGTTTTCAGTTCATCGCAGATTCTTTCTTTTGTTTCCAAAAGCAAGATTCCTCCTGTATTTAGACAATTTCTGTAAAAAATTCTGGCAAAGCTTTCAGCAACAATTATTTTTACTCCCGCAGATTCCAAAGCCTTGGGAGCGTGTTCTCTTGAAGAACCACAGCCAAAATTCCTTCCCGCCACAATAATAGGAAAAGGAGTTTTCCCTATCTTTTCATTGACAAATTTTGGATAATCCTCTGAAAGACCAGACATAGCATAACATCCCAGTTTTTTAAAATCTTCGGGATTGGCAGGATTGTATTTTAAATATTCTCCCCTTAGAATATGGTCTGTGGTAATATTGTCTTTTAAAACATAAATCTTTCCTGAAAATTTATCTTCAACCATAGTCTTTTAATTTCTCTTTTTATTTATTAATATAATATTAACAAAAATTTATGAAAATAGAAGTTGATCCAAAAATTTTCAGGGCTTATGATATCAGGGGGGTTTATCCTTCTGAGATTAATGAAAAGATTGCCTTTTTGGTTGGAAGAGCCTTTGTCAAATTTTTAAAGAAAGGAGCTCAAAAAAGAGAAATAATAAAAATTGGAATTGGAAGAGACAACCGAATTTCTTCTCCCTATCTTTTAAGGGGATTAAAAAGGGGTATTTTAACTGAGAGGGTAAAGGTTTTTGATTTTGGGCTTTCTACTACTCCTCTTTTTTATTTTGGAATTTCTCATTTGAAATTGACAGGTGGAATTCAGATTACAGCCAGCCATAATCCTCCTCAATACAATGGATTCAAGATAGTAAAAAAGGGAGCTTTTCCAGTGGGCGAAGCAAGTGGATTGGAGGAGATAAAAAAACTAGTCTTTTCTGAGGAAACCTTGGAAAGAGAGAGAAAAGGAAATTCAATTAAAAAGAAAATTTTAAAAGAATATATAGATTTCAATCTTAAAGAATTTAACCTAAAAGACTTTCTTCCATTAAGGATTGTGGTAGATACCGCCAATTCTGTTTCTGGAATTTTGTTTCCAAGACTTTTTGAAAAGACCAAAATAAAAATTTTCCATCTCTTCTCGGAATTAGACGGAGCCTTCCCAAACCATCCTCCAGATCCTTTGGTGAAAGAAAATCTAAAAGTGATTCGTGAAAGGGTAAAAAAAGAAAAGGCTACCCTTGGGGTGGCATTTGATGGAGATGGCGACAGGATAATATTCATTGATGAAAAAGGGGAAATCATTTCTGGGGATCTAATTTTGGCTTTTTTGGCAAAAACAATTTTGGAAAAAAAGCCAAGGCAAAAAATTGCTTATGATATTCGCTCAAGTAATATCGTCCCAGAAACTATAAAGAGATATGAAGGAATCCCTTTGGTGAGCAGAATTGGACATTCTTTTATCAAACAAAAAATGAGAAAAGAAGATATAGTTTTTGGAGGAGAACTTTCTGGACACTATTATTCAAAAAATCATTATTTTTGCGAAGCTCCTATCTTTGTTTTGCTAAAGATTATAGAGAAAATTTCTCAAACAAAAAAACCTCTCTCAGAATTAATAAAGCCCTTTAAAAAATATTTCCATTCTGGAGAGATTAACTTTAAAACAGAAAAAAAAGAAGAGATAATAAGTGAACTGGAAAGAAGATACAAAAAAGGAAGAGTTACAAAGTTAGATGGAATTAGGATTGATTTTCGAGACTGGTGGTTTTTGGTAAGACCCTCCAACACTGAGCCTGTCTTAAGATTAGTAGTAGAGGCAAAGGAAAAAAGGCTATTGAAAGAAAAGATAAGAGAGGTAAAAAAAATAATTCAATCATTTTTATAATCTCCTATTATTAAGAAATTGTCTCCAAATCTCTTAAAAGAGAGCTTTTGAAAATAAAAGGCTTCTCTTAGTGTCTTTGCTCCTTCTCCAGAAACAGCAGAAACAGCATTTCTCCCCCCAATAATGATAGGGGAATAAAAGGCGTAAATCCTATCTACTATTTTTTCATCAAAAAAGCTCCCAATTGTTTCACCTCCTCCTTCTACCAATATACTGATAATTTCTCTTTTCCATAAATCCTCCAAAAGCCTTGAGATAGAAAATTTTGCTCTCTGATAAAGAAGATATGGAATTTTTAATTTTTCTATTTTCTTTAGTTTTTCTCTTTTAGCAAATTTACTAATTACCAAAATTACATTATTTTTAGTCAGAACATTACTCTTTAAGGGAATTTTTAAAAAGGGGTCTAAAATAATTCTAATTGGATCTCTCTTCCCTTTCTCTCTCACTCCCAAATGTGGATCATCTTCAATGATGGTATTTACTCCCACCAAAATTGCCTGATAAAAAAGTCTTAACTTTTTGCCATAATTTCTTGCTTTTTCGTTGGTAATCCATTTTGAGACTTTTAACTTGGTAGCAATCTTACCATCTAAGCTGGAAGCAAATTTTATTGCTACAAAGGGTCTTTTCTTTTCCCAAAAGGTGAAATATCCTTCATTTAAAGCCTTGGCAGGCTTTTCCAAAAGCCCCACCTTTGTCTCAATATTGGCTTTTTTTAATATTTCAATTCCTTTTCCATTTACCTTAGGGTTGGGATCTAAAGTAGAGCAAACAACCCTTTTAATTCCTGCCCTTATAATTTCTCTTACACAGGGAGGAGTTTTACCAAAATGACAACAAGGTTCTAAATTAACATAGAGAGAGGCTCCTTTTGGACTTTCTTTTGTTGAATTTAAAGCTGAAATCTCTGCATGGGGAAAACCAAATTTTTTATGATATCCCTTTCCAATTATTCTTCCATTTTTGACAATTACTGCCCCCACCAAGGGATTGGGAAAGGTGTGATTTAGTCCCCTTTTTGCCAATTTCAAGCACTCCTTCAAAAAGAAAATGTCTTTTTCTTCTTCAGACATTTTTGATTAAATGACCCAATTTTTCTTTTTTAGCTTTTAGATATTTTTTGTTTTGGAGATTAAGACACTCTATCGGAATTCTCTTTACTACTCTTATCCCTCCTTTCTCTAATTCTGAGATTTTCTGAGGATTGTTGGTTAAGATTTCAATTTTTTTAATATTTAAATCTTTTAAAATATCTACTGCCATCTGATAGTCTCTAGCGTCTGGGGGTAAGTTTAATAACAAGTTTGCTTTGACAGTGTCTATTCCTTTTTCTTGAAGAGAGTAAGCCCTTATCTTGTTTACCAATCCTATTCCTCTTCCTTCTTGATTGAGATAGATTAAAACTCCTTTTTTTCTCTTTTTAATCAACTGGAAACTCCTTTCTAATTGCTCTCTGCAGTCACATTTTAAAGAAAAAAATACCTCTCCTGTTAGGCATTGGGAATGGATTCTCACTAAAATGGGTTCTTTTGGGTTTATTTTCTCTTTTTCATAGATTAGAGCTAAGTGCTCTTTTCCATCAACTGCCCTATAAACCCGTAAAAGAAATTCCCCATATTTTGTAAAGAGTTTTGACTCTGCTTCTTTTAAAATGCTTTTTGTTCTGGGATAAGTGAGGGGATGGATTTTAAGATATTCAACTATCTCATTGATTGTTAAGATAGGAATTTTAAATTTTTGAGAAAATCTTTTCAATTGAGAAAAGTTTGCAGGATTCCCTTTTTCATTAAGGACCTCGCATAAGACAGCGCAAGGAGAAAGTTTAGCCATTCTCATCAAATCTACTCCCGCTTCAGTGTGCCCCCTTCTCTCTAACAATCCCTTATCCCTTGCTAAAAGTGGGAAAACATGACCTGGTCTCACTAAATCCTCTGCTCGAGATTTGGGATCAGCCAAAACCTTAATCGTCTCTGCCCTATCCTTGGTAGATATTCCAAAGGAGCTGACATTTTTACTATCACAGCTAATGGTAAATTGTACTTTTGTCTTCTCAGTCGTTGAAAGAGGTGGAACCATCAAGGGTAATTTCAGTCTGAGAGCTTTTTCTTTAGTAATAGCGGTGCAGATTATCCCCCGACAGTTTTTAAGTAAAAAATTGACCTTGTCAGGGGTTACCTTCTCTCCGGCAAAAATGACATCCCCCTGATTTTCTCTCTTTGGATCATCAACAACAATTACCATCTTTCCTTCTCTCAGTCTTTCAATTGCAAAATCAACCTTCATATTTTTTCTAAAATCTCTATCATCTTGAGGCAGGTCTCTACAGCCTCCCTTGCTCTTTTTTTAATCCTTTCCTTTGCCTGTTTTTTAGAAAAGACAGACAACACCTCAAAAATAACAGGAATCTCAAAATCATAAGCCACCCTTTGACAACCTTTCACGCACTCTATTGAAACCTGTTCAAAATGAAAGGTCTCTCCTTTTAAAACACAGCCTAAAGCAATTAGGGCCTTATATTTTTTCTTTTTTGCCAATTTTTTTGCCAAAAGAGGAATTTCTAAAGCTCCCGGCACCCTGAAAATATCAATTTCTTTTTCTGAAATTCCTTTTTCTTTAAAAAGAGAAAGACACTCTTTTAAAAGAGGGCTGGTTATCTCTTTCCAATAGGTAGCCACTAAAATGGCAAGGGGAAGGTTTTTTTTCTTTTTCATCTTTTTGATAAAAATTTTTTTATATATTTTGCAATTATATCTATCTCAACATTCACTTTATCGCCCGCCTTTGTAAATTGAAGCTGGGTATTCTTAAAGGTATGGGGAATTATTCCCACTGTAAAAAAATTATCTTTCACTTCAATTACAGTTAAAGAAATGCCATTTACAGCTACCCCTCCCTTCTCCACTAAATACCTTAAAATTCTTTTTGGCACCTTAAATTTAAAAATCCAGCTATTTTTTTCTTTTTTGATTGAAAGTATCTCACCTTTTCCATCCACGTGTCCTTGGACAAAGTGCCCTGACAAAAAAGAATTGGGAGTAAGGGGTTTTTCTAAATTGACATAATCCCCAATTTTTAAATCAGCCAAATTTGTCTTTTTTAATGTTTCTGGCATTACCTCCACCGAAAAGGTATTTTTTTGGGGAGGAGAAACCAATGTTAAGCAAACTCCATTGACTGCCACACTATCTCCCTTTTTAAGATTCTTTAAAAAATCTTTTTGAGTGGAAAATGTAAAAAAGGAGTTTTTTATTTTTTCTAATTTTCCCAAATGGGTGATAATTCCAGTAAACATAATAAAAATCTCCCTGCCGAGATAGGGAGATAAGAAGAAAAAAATCCTCTTCCTTCTCCCTTCCCGACTTTACGGTCGGCTCTGGAATTCCACCAGCTCCACCCTCCTAAAAATTTTTAGAAGGGCTCGTGGGCTTTCACCACCGATTGGGGAATTTCACCCCACCCCGAAGGAAGCCTTTATACTTTTTAATATCAAAATTGAAAATCTTTGTCAATTTATTGGTAAACCAATTTTTTCTTTTACTTCAAAAATAGTCTCTTTAGCAATCGCTTGAGCCTTTTCTTTTCCTTCCTTCAAGATTCCTTTGATAAATTCTTTTCTTTTTAAAAATTCTTCTCTTTTTTTTCTAAAGGGTTCTAATTTTTTTATCACTACCTCTGCTAATTTTTGCTTAAACTCTACATAGGTTTTATTTTCAAACTCTTTTTCTATTTTCTCAATAGGGAGTTGAGTACAAAGAGAATAGAGGGTCAAAAGATTGGAAATTCCAGGCTTTTTTAAAGGATGGTATCTGATCTCTCTTCCAGAATCAGTAACTGCACTTTTAATTTTTTCTCTTATTTCTTCTGGAGAGTCAAAAATACCAATACATCCTCTGGGATCCTCTGTCTTTGACATTTTTTTGTGGGGATTTTGCAAAGACATAATTTTCTCTCCCTTTTCAGACAAAAGAATTTCTGGGATTTTAAACACCTTTCCAAATCTTCTGTTAAATCTCCGAGCAAGCTCTCTTGTAAATTCTAAATGCTGTTTTTGATCAATTCCCACTGGTACTAACTCTGTCTTGTAAAGCAAGATATCAGCAGCCATCAAAAGAGGATAATTTAGAAGCCCAGCATTTACATATTCAGGATGCTTCTTAGATTTTTCTTTAAACTGGGTCATTCCTTTTAACTCACTTAAGGGAGAAATGGTTCCCAAAATCCAAGCTAATTCAGTATGCTCTTTCACTTGGGACTGAATGAAAAGAATAGACTTCTTGGGATCTATCCCTGCTGCCAAAATGGCAATTGCCAGTTCTAAAATATTTTTTTTGAGTTTTTCGGGACTAAAGGGAGTAGTAATTGCATGGAGATCTACAATACAAAAAACACATTCCTTTTCCTCTTGAAGTTTTACCCACTGCGCAATTGCTCCAAAATAATTTCCAAGATGAAGATCCCCGGTTGGTCTAATTCCACTAAATACCCTCATAAGTAAGATGTATTTACTAACCAATTTGGCAACAAATCTCCTGAGGCATCTTATCTCGGGGAGCACGGAGTCGCCTTAAGTGCTGAAATAGGGAGTTTATTTACAGGCGCTCCTATACCTCGCCGAGCCTTACAGAGTCCCTACTGAAATACAATGCCTCTACTCGGGCTCGGCTGCGGTATGCTCCCCGAGACAAGATGCCTCAAAAAAATTATCAAGTAAAATATTATACTACACCTCAATCACCACTGGTAATATCATGGGTCTTCTTTGAGTTCTTCGAAACAGAAACTTTCCAATTTTCTCTCTAATTTCGTTTTTAATATACATCCAATTTACTGCTCTTCCAGATCCCGTTGCTCTTTCTACAATGTTAATAACTTTTTTCCTTGTATCTCTTAATAAATCCTTGGACTCCTTCAAATATACAAAGCCCCTTGAGATGATATCTGGAGAGGTTCTTACTCTTCCTGTCTGTTTATCTACCACCGTAATAATCACAAACATTCCATCCTTCACCAACATCTGTCTATCTCTTAAAACTACCTCCTCTACGTCTCCAATTCCCAGTCCATCAACCATGATATAATTCGAGGGAACAGTTTCTTTTTCTATGGTAATTTTATTTTTTGTTAAAGTAATCACCTGTCCATTTTCAGCAATAACAATATTTTTTTCGGGAATTCCTACCTCCCTTGCTATTTCACCATGTAAGACCAACATTGAATATTGCCCATGAATAGGCATAAAGAATTTTGGCTTCATTATCTCAATCATTTTCTTTAATTCCTCTCTCCGGGCATGACCTGAGGCATGGATATCCATCATTTTGTAATGAATAACCTTAGACTTTTGGCGGTAAAGTGCATCTTTTAAATTTTGAACTGTTCTTTCATTTCCTGGAACAACTGAAGAGGAGAAAATCACTATATCTTCCTTTTTCAATTTCAAATGAGGATATTCCCTATTGGCTATTCGCATCAAAATTGCCTCTGATTCTCCTTGAGCGCCGGTACATAACAAGGTAATCTTATCATCAGGAAATTTATGAATCTCTTTTGGTTTAATAAAGGTACCCTCTTTTGCCCGGATATATCCCCAAATTTTACAAAGTTCTACATTCTTCCTCATAGTGTAACCATCAACCGCAACTTTTCTGTGGTATTTTTCAGAAAGAGAAATAATCTGCTGAATCCGATTTATTAAAGAGGCAAAAGTAGCAGCAATAATCTTACCTTTGGCAGATTTAAATATCTTATCTAAATTTTGGAAAATTGCCCTTTCAGAAAGAGAATGTCCCTCCTCTTCGGCACCGGTAGAGTCTGAAAGCAAAAGTAAGATCTTTTCTTTTGAGATTGCCTCTAATTTTTTAAAGTCAGTAGGTAAATCATAAACGGGATCCTCATCAAATTTAAAATCAGAGGTATGCAAAATATTCCCAATAGGGGTTCTAATAATCAATCCTAAGTTGTCGCTAATATTATGATTTTGTCTAAAAAATTCAATTTCAAAGGGCGGTAGATCTACAATGGAACCGGATCTTACCTCTTCAATATTTAGCTTTGGTTGACCAGGGAAGTCTTCCTGACGAGTTAAAATTATCGCTTTTGTTAATCTGGAAGCAAAAAAGGGATATTGATGAAAGGGAAATCTGTAAAGCAAATAAGGAATAGCTCCAATGTGATCATAATGGCCATGAGTAAAAACTACTCCCAAGATATCCTTTTCTCTTCCTTTTAAATAAGAAATATTGGGAATAAGATAATCTATCCCTGGCATCGTTTCTTCTGCCATTCTTAAAACCATATCAACAATCAAGATCTTCTTTCTATATTCAAAAAGAAGCATATTTCTTCCTACCTCACCAAGACCACCTAAGGGAATAATTCTTAAATTAGAAACCTTAGCCATAGTTGGGAATGGTAATTTTTAAAATTGTTTGGACTATCCTAACCATTTCAGTAACAACTCCTAATAATTTCTTTACCGAGGCATCTTGTCTCGGGGAGCACGGAGTCGCCTTAAGTGCTGAAAGAGGAAGTTTATTTTCAGGCGCTCCTATACCTCGCCGAGCCTTACAGAGTGCCTACTGAAATACTATCTTTCTTTTGGGCTCGGCTGCGGTATGCTCCCCGAGACAAGATGCCTCTACTAATTCGTTACTAAATTGGTTAGTAAATGCATTTTATTTTTAGTGCGGATGGTGGGATTTGAACCCACACGCCCAAAAGCTGGGCATCAGCTCCTGAAGCTAACGCGTCTTCCAGTTCCGCCACATCCGCATTTTAATTTTTAAATTAACTTAATTTTTGTTAAAATAATCTTGATATGAAAAAGGTAGTTCTACTTGGTTTTAAAGGAGATGCCTGTGGAAGGATTTATAATAAAATTCTGATTGATTTGGCAAAAAAGGGGAAAATCAATTTAACCTGTGTTGATATGGGACTGCCAGAAAATGTTTTGGGTGTACCTTCTTTGAAAGAAATGGAAGAATTGATTAAATTTAGAAAACTTTCTTATTTAGACCTTTCTGATCCCTCTGAGAAAGAAATTTACCAAAGCCTCTCTGATATTGATGTGGTATTTGTAGTTACTCCTGACATTACTCATTCTCAGGTCACCAAAGATTTTTTAGGAAAAGCCAAAAGAATCTTTATTGAAAAACCTTTAGATGCCATTTTAAGAAATGTAAGAGTGTTAGAAGATTTTCCAAAGGCTAAAGAAACCATTTTTGGATACGATCATTATCTGGCGAAATTTTATCCATTTCAGGTAAAAACTGACCAATGGTTGAAAGAAAAGATCATTGGAGAGCTAAGAAAAATTGAATTTCGCCTTTTGGAACCTGGAAGAATCCCTTCTCATCGGATTAAGGCTTTGGATCGAGGGATGATTTATGACTTCTTTCCCCATGGATTAGCTACCATTATTGCTGTCCCCAGCCCTTTTGCTTATCCTGATCCAAAACTTTTGAAAAAGGTTTCCCTACAAGAAGTATTGGTGGCAAGATATGTTGGCTGTAAAATTAGTGGGGTTACCTTTGTAAAAATTAACTTTGAAATTCCTTGGAAAAATAAAATTTTTTGTGAGGCTATCATTGGAAAGGGTATAGGGAAAGAATTTGAAAAAACCTTACGAATAATAGGAACTGAAGGAGAGATTTTTGTCAATATCCCGAATTTCTATTACTCTATTTTAGATAAAAATGGAAAAAAAGTCAAGGAAGATAAACTCTTACATGATTTTGCAAAAGAATTCATCTTCTCTGCCTTAGATTTCAAAAAGGGTATCTCCCAAATTCCAGGGGCTTTACCATTTGAGTCAGCAAAAGAAATCCTTTATATATTAGATGAGGCAAGGTGGAAGAGTAAACCGGTAGGTAAGGCGCCTATTTACCGAGTTGGGGCTACTGTCTCTGAGGTAGAAAAAATTATTGAAGAAAGGCTCTCTAAGAGTTAAATACAATTAAGAATTAACTTTTATATTCTGTAAAATCCCTAAGGCTATAAAATTTGCGAGCAAATTTGAACCTCCATAACTTATAAAAGGCAGGGGAATTCCAATTACCGGAAGAAGACCTAAATTCATTCCAATATTAATAAATACCTGAAAAAACAAAAGGGCACAAAAGCCTCCCGCAAAAAGTTTTGGAAAATTCTCATTAGTAGAAAGGGCAATCTTCATTATCCTCCAAAACAAGATTAAAAATAAAGCGAGGATTAAGAAAACCCCTATTAATCCCATTTCTTCAGCAATTACTGAAAAAATAAAATCTGTTGTGGGGGCGGTTAAAAATCCTAATTGGGTCTGGCCTCCTTTTTTAATTCCTTGACCAAAAATTCCTCCAGAACCGATAGCAATCTTTGATTGATTTTGACTCCATGAAACCCCCAAAGGATCATAAGGAAATAAAAAAGCCAAGATTCTTTCTTTCTGATATTCTTTCAAGAAGGTGGACCAAGAGAAAATAAAGAGCAAGACAAATATTAGCATTAATAATAAAAAGTGTTTTAATCTTATTCCAGAAAGAAACAAAATTACCAACCAAATCAGCACTATCACTATTACCTGACCCAAATCGGGCTGAAAAAAGATAATGGCAGAAGGAAAAAAAACATAAATAGCTGAAACAAAAATATGCTTTGGTGTATACATTTCAATATGTTTGGAGGAGAAATATTTCGCCAAGAGCACTATCAAGACAATCTTTAAAAATTCAGTAGGATTAAAGGTAAAACCTCCTGTTTTCAGCCAGGTATGAACTCCTCTTCTCTCTGGAAAAAAATAGGTAGAAATTAAAAGAAGACAAAAAAGGAAATAAAGGAACAAAATCAGATAGGGATTTTCTTTAAAATCTCGCCAATTAAAAAGACTGAGCAAAAAAAAGAGGAAGATACCAAAGACAAAAAACAAAATTTCCTTTTTAAAATTTAAAAAATTGCCTTTTGAACTACTATAAATAGCTAAAAGCCCAATTCCTCCCAAAATAATTACAGAAAAAAACATTATCCAATCTATCTTTTTTAAAAAAGAGAGAATCCTTTTCATTGTTGAAAACAATAAATATAAGCTGAGTTATGACAAATATTGCTACTACTGCTCTCTGTCCAGTGTTTATCTGTTTTTAAGGTGGAAATTATTCCATAGTTAACTCCACCTCCACCTTTCCAATCATTACAACAATCGTTATTTTTATTTCCTGTCTGAGTGCCATCAAAATTGGTATTTGTAAATACCTTAGAATCATCTGAGATAGTGTTTCTGTCTTCATCTTTGTTTATCGGAGCTAAAATGTTTCCATCTGTAAGGTCTCTCCAGCCACGAGCTACTATTGTGCAATCTGTCCTAATATAAGGAAGGGAAGAGGTAGTAAATCTTTTTGCCGGAGCAGTGGAGGAGGAAGTGTCGGTAATCCAGGCTTTATAGGTACCTGGTAAACCGGCAGCACTTGCTCTATTCCGGCAAATGGTATCTGCGCCACTAATCCCACCTAAGTTACCATTTGAAACCTGTGTAGCAAATACCATTTTATAAGAAAGACCCCTTCCCTCTATTGCCCGGGTAACGCCTCTGAATCTTCCCTGGCTTCTAAACAAATGGCATTTTGGTACCTCCACTGAAAGTTCCCCTTTGCCTACCAGACTGGAGGTGGTAAAATTTAAGGGAAGCCCTTGGCAATTTGATAAACAAAAAGAGGGACAATTTTCTTGGTGACATTTAGAATTTAAATATAAAATATATTCCATCCCACTATCACCAACAAAAAAGGCAGAAAGGGAATTTTCTATCTCTTTTAAACCAATTTTTTGAAAAATTAAGATGGAATTTAGTCCCAAAACTATAGCAAATAAAAGAGAAGTTATAATTATTACCAAATAAAGTGCGCTTCCTTTTTGATTAAATATCTTTCTTTTCATTATCTCTCAAAATCTAAATTTCTTTGGGAAATGGTGGTTTGAATTCTCATTTTTGAGTTAGAGGTTCCTTTCTTTTTCACTTCCAAAAATAATGTTATTTTGGGTTGAGAATAATCAGCAGGCGGTTGTTCTTCTCCAGAGATATAAATATTAAATTTTTCTACAAAGATATCGGGAGAGGTCAAAAATGCCTCTGATGTTGTCACTCCAGAAATAACCTTGATCTCCTTTAGCCTATGATTTTCTAGTCTAAATTCTTGGCACTCATTTTTATAATTTCTAAATCTCACCCCAGAAGGGGTAGCCTCATAGTTTACCTTATCTCCTGTTAAACAATCAACACCATTGATATCATCTTTTGTTGCCATTCTAATAGCCCGGCTCATATATTCCATTACATAAGAGAGCTCTCTAATTATTTGTTGGCTTGAGAGAACCTGGGTCTGGGTTTTAATTACAGAAATAAAAAGAGAGGTGGCAGTAACAATTATTATCGAAAAAATAAAAATAGAAACCATAACCTCTGATAAGGTAAAGGCTTTTTTTCTCTTTTGCTCTTTTTTGTTCATTGAACCCAATTATAAAGAAATTCTTCTACCTTTACCTGATGGTCTCCTCTTTTTTTCCAACTTACAATCACCGTCACTTTTATTTTATCAGTTGTGGGTCTCTCAATTTTTATCTCTCTTTTAAAAATGCTAGGATTACCAGAAGAATAATTATAGAAGTTACCATCAAACAATAAGGAAGAGGTGGCGTAATCTGCTACTAAAGAGTGGCTCTGATAATCTGCTCCCCAGCTTCCTACAGCTAACCCTTTATCCCAACTCTCTCCTTCTATCCAATTAGTATCTCTAATATTTCTCACGATTTCAATTCCTTCTTGAGCTAAATAAAGAGCGGTTAATTTATAAAGAGAAAGCTCATTCCAAACAATAATTTGTTGATATAAGACTAAGACCCCAGTAATAATAACAGCGATAAAGAATATCGCAGTTAAAATCTCAATAAGGGTAAAACCCTTTTCTTTATTTATTAAAAGATTCCTTATTCTACTCAGCATAAATTAAACCCGTAGGTAAAATTTTAATAGAAGTAGTAGAATTTTTGCTTTGGAGAATAATCTCTGCCAGGGTACTGGTTGTGTGGTTTACTTCAGTAATGGGATCAGGCGGCAAGAAAATAACAGTTAAGGGAGAGGAAGGAGAGAGAGAAGAAATTTTAACCTCCTTTTCAATTTCAACTTTCTTTATTTTCTCTGGGAAACCATTACAAGGGTTTCCAACTTTATCATAATCTCCGTCGCTATCACAGTCTGCAAATAGGGTGTACTCTGAATGGGAAAGATTAAAATACACCCCGTATCCGCGAGGAATTATTCCCCTAAATTCTTTAGTGGCAATAGCCATTTCTTGGACCCTTTTAATATCTTGAACTATTTTATTAGCGGTTCTTTGTAAATTTATTTTTACCTCTCCTTGTTTGTAGATTTGAAATGAAATTGAACTCATAACAGCAATTATCAAAACCACAAGGAGCATTTCAACAAGAGTAAAGCCTTTTTCCATAATCTTTACTATACTAAGTAATAATTTTTTTATCGAGGCATCTTATCTCGGGGAGCACGGAGTCGCCGTAAATACTGAAATAGGGAGTTTATTTCCCGGGCGCTCCTATACGTCGCCGAGCCTTACAAAGTTCCTACTGAAATACAATTTTCTACTGGGCTCGGCTGCGGTATGCTCCCCGAGACAAGATGCCTCTCCTAATTTATTATCAAATTGGTTAGTAAATATACAATAATCAAAATAAATTCAAATACCATCCAAAAATCTTCTCACCAATGAAAACTGCAATTAAACCTCCTGTAACTAAGAAAGGTCCTAAAGGAAGTTCTGATCTTAAGGTCTTTTTCTTCAAAAGAATTAGCCCTATTCCTATTATAGCACCAAAGAAAAAGGAAAAAAAGAAGGCAATTAAAAAATTTGGAAATCCAGAGACTAAACCTATTAAGAATCCCAATTTTATATCTCCAAATCCTATCCATTTTCCTTGAGAGATAAAAAATATTAAAAAAAAGAAACCACTTATCATTACTCCACTTAAAAAGCTTAAGAGGAAATTGGGAGAAAGAAAAAGATTGAAAATTAAAGAAATAATGATGGGAGGATAAACTATCTTGTCGGGAATTAAGTAATATTTGGCATCAAAAACAAAGATTAAAATGAAAAAAGAGAAAATTATCCAATAATAAATTAGAGTAATAAAACCAAAAGAAGAAAACTTCTTAAAAGCTAAAAAGAACAAAATCCCGGTAATGAATTCAACAAAAGGATACCAAAAAGAAATTCTCTGGTGACAATATCTACATCTTCCCTTTAAATAAAAAAAACCAAATAAAGGGATTAGCTCTAAAAAGGAAAGGGGATGCTTGCAATGGGGACAAAAAGACCTTCCCCTAATAAAGCTTTTTTTTGTCTCTAATCTATAAATTACACAGTTTAAAAAAGAACCTATTAAAGTACCTAAAATAAAACTAAAGATAGTAAACACTATAAAAAACACCCAAGGCCAAGAAAAACCTGACCTCAGGTGGAAAGATTAAAAATTAAATCCTATTGACAAGTAGAAGTAGCGTCAGAACAGGGATTAGTAGTTGTTACTAAGGCGTTTCCATCATCATCAATACAAAAGTAGTTTCCTCCTACTATTAACTTAGCTGAGGCACAAAAACTACTCGTAGCACTGTAGCAATTAATCTCATCAGTAGGTTGCTGGTTAAATATATCAGCTTCTAAGGTATTTAATTGATTTGCATAATCAGCACTCAAGTTAGCATCATCAGAAAATCCATCATTGGTAGTTTGACAGAAATACCGATATCCCTCGCTTGGATAGTCGTCATAAATCAATTGAGCTATTGTTCTTGCCTGGCTCATTGCAGATTTAATTCTTGTATCTTTTGCTCTATCTGTCATATTCCTCAAACTAATCAAGACAATGCTAGCTAAAATTCCAATAATGGCAATTACAACCAATAACTCAATTAAAGTAAAACCTCTATTTTTTCTCATAATTATTTTCTCTGAAAATATATCTTTTTTCGCTTCTCGACCTTTCTAATTTATTTTTTATTATAGAAAAATAATTGTTTTTTTGTCAAGAAAAAATTAAGGTCCCTGGCCCATCATTTTATAAATTGGAGTGATTACTGCTACTGCAAAAATCCCCACACCCACAGCAATAGTCGCTAACAAGAGGGGCTCTAACATTTTCAGAAAGGACTCTATTGCCCGATTTACTTCTTTCTGATAGAATTCAACTAAATGCATTAGGGTAGTATCTAAGGTTCCTGTTTTTTCTCCCACTAATATCATTTGGCCAAAAAGAGGAGGGAAAAGATTGGGAAAAGATTTAACTGCGGTATTTATTTGCTCTCCTCTTTTTACCTCTTCCTGAACAGCCAAAACAGCTTTTTTGTAAATTTCATTTCCTACAACCTCACTTGTAATTTCTAAAGAGGTAGTAATTGCTAAACCAGCGGAAACCAAAGTAGAAAGGTTCTCAGCAATTCTTGCTAAATAAATCTTTTTAAAAAATTCTTTTAAAAAAGGGATATTTAGACTAAGCCAACTAAATATTTTTTTTCCTTTAGGGGTGTTTTTAAAGGAAAGGGAGAGAACCAAAAAAGATAAAGAAAACAAAATTAAAATTTTTAATTTCTCTCTTATAAAGTCACCAATTGTAAATATTATCTTAGTAAGTAAAGGAAGCTCAACATTACTTGATTCAAAAATTGCTTTAATCTGGGGAAGAATGAAAAATACCATTAAAGAAAAAATGGCAAGGGCAATAAATAAAATAAAGAGAGGATAAATCATTGCTCCTTTTAATTTACCCATAAATTCATATTCTCTTTCAATATGATTAGCTAAATATTCTAAGGATTCAGAAAGCTTACCTGAAAGCTCTCCTGATTTTACAACCGCTATAATAAAAGGAGAAAATATATCTTGATGAGAAGAAAGAGCGATAGAAAGAGAATTACCTCCTTCTACCTCCTCCACTATTTTTAAAATCTTGCTTTTAAAATATTTATTTTTAATCTGCTCACCAACTGTTTCTAAGGCTTCTACCAAAGGAACCTTTGATTTAAACATTATTGTTAATTGACGGAAAAATAAAACTAATTCTTTTTTTGATACCCCCCGAAAGAGAGAAATCTCTCTCATATAAAAAGGAGTAGACTTTTCTTCCAAAAAAGTAACATAAAGGTCGTATTTTTGAAGTAAATCTAAAGCGGCTTCTTTAGAAGAGGCTTCAACTATTCCTTCCTTAAATTTCCCCTCTTTTGTTCTTGCCTGATAGACAAATTTCATCTTTAATAATTACTTTAATAGGTTTTGTAATTCCACAGGATCCAAGGAATAGACTAAAGCATTCTCTAAAGAGATCTCACCCTTTTTTACTAATTCAGCTAAAGAACGATTTAGAGAGATCATTCCTGTTTCTGCCGAGGTTTCGATTACCAAAGGAATTTCATGAATTTTATTTTCTCTAATTAAATTAGCCACAGCAGGAGTATTGATCATTATCTCGGTTGCTGGAATTAAACCTCCTTTTTCCCGAGGAATTAATCTTTGAGAAATTACTCCCAATAAAGAGCCTGATAACTGAGCCCTTATTTGGGCCTGCTGAAGAGAAGGGAAAGAGTTAACGATTCGGTGAATGGTCTGGGCAGCTGAGTTGGTGTGAAGGGTAGCAAAAACCAGGTGTCCAGTCTCAGCAGCAGTAATAGCGGTAGCCATTGTTTCAATATCTCTCATTTCTCCTACCATAATTACATCAGGATCCTGACGGAAGGTAGCGCGTAATGCTTTCGCAAAACTTTGAGTATCTTGATAAACCTCTCTTTGGTCAATAATACACTTATCTGGAGAAAATATATATTCAATAGGGTCTTCGATCGTTATAATATGCTCTGTTCTAGTATGATTTATCTCATCAATTAAGGCAGCTAAAGTAGTAGATTTACCATGGCTTGAGGGGCCAGTTACTAATACAAATCCTTGAGTAGGCTTGGTAAATTTATGAAGAATTGGAGGAAGATTTAATTCCTCAATGGTTCTAATTTTAGAAGTAATAACCCTTAAAGCGATACTAATGTTACCCTTTTCAAAAAAAACATTCGCCCTTAACCTAAATTTGTTTTCAAAATTAAAAGAAAAATCAATTTCTTTCTCTTTAGCAAACCGTTTAATCTGTTCCTCTGTCATTATTACAAAAGCCAAAGCTTGAGTATCATCAGGAGAGAGAATCTCTTTTTGCTTTAGGAAAAACAGTTCTCTATTTATCCTTAAAATAGGAGGTTGACCTACTGAAAGATGAATATCAGAAGCTCCTTTAGCCAAAGCCTCCTCAATAAGTTCTTTAATCTCATTCTTATAATTTTTCATAAATTTGTAACTATTCTTCTGTGACTCTTAACACCTCTTCTATTGTAGTTATTCCTTCTAACACCTTTAAAATTCCGTCTTGCCTCATTGTAAGCATACCCTGTTTTTGAGCCTCTTCCATAATTTTTGCTTCAGATGGTTCTTTTAAAATAATTTCTCCTAACCTATTATTCATCTCAAGTACCTCAAAGACTCCTGTCCTTCCACTATATCCTATCTGATTACACTTTTTACACCCCACTGGTTGGTAAATATAAAGAGGCTTAGGAATTTTTATTTCCTTTCTCACTTTTTGGGGAAAATTATCAATTTCTTTGAAAATCATTTCTTCTATTTCTTTTACGGGTTTTACCTTTTTTTTACAATAAGGACAAAGGATTCTTACTAGTCTTTGGCTTAAAGCCACAGAGAGGGTTGGGGGAATGAGGTAGGGCTTTATTCCTAAATCGATCAATCTCGGAATTACTCCTGCAGTATTAGTAGCGTGAAGAGTAGATAAAACCAAATGCCCGGTAAGAGCGGCATGAATTGCTAAAGAGGCTGTTTCTTCATCTCTGATTTCTCCTACAAAAATTATATCTGGATCTTGTCTTAAAATATGCCTTAATCCCTGGGCAAATGTATATCCAATTTCTGGTCTTATTTGAGATTGATTAATTCCTTCTAAATAATATTCAATCGGATCCTCTAAGGTTACAATATTCACTCCTTCTTTATTTAAGGTTCGTAGGGCAGCATATAAGGTAGTGGTTTTTCCACTGCCGGTAGGACCTGTTACCAAAATCATTCCATAAGGTTTCTTTATTGTGGATTTCAAAATCTCAAATGCTCGCCCTTTTAAACCAAGCCTATCAAAAGATTTTAATCCCATAGCTGGATCTAAAACTCTTAATACTACCTTTTCTCCAAATGCGGTAGGGAAGGTAGAAACTCGAAAATCAATCTGTTTTCTCTCCATTTTAATAGAAAATCTTCCATCTTGAGGAATCCTTGTTTCATCAATCCTTAAATCAGAAAGGATTTTGATTCTGGCTACTATCGCTGGATGAATATTAAGAGGAAGAAAAAAGGAAGAATATAAGACTCCCAACAGTCTAAATCTTATTCTTAACCTTTCTCTTAATGGTTCTATGTGGACATCTGAAGCATTGGATTCAATGGCATATCTCAAGATTACTCCTACTACCTTTGAGATAGGAGCCTCTTCTGCCAATTTGGTCAATTCTTCTCTCCCAGGAGGAGAGGGTCTTTTTTCTACCTTCATTTCAGCCTCCAACTCCTCCAAGGCACTAGCTACCTCTTTTTTAGCAGCCCGGTATTTCTTTAGAATTTCCTTAAAATTTGAAATGGTAATTAGAAAAATTTTATAAGAAAAGTGCTGCTGTCTTGCTAAAAATTTAATCGCCTCCCAGGCTCTTAAATTTTCAGGATAGACCATTCCAATCTCTAAAGTATTATCCCTTTTTTTTAAAGGAACTATTGAGTAAAACTTTGCGCATTCTTCTGAAATTAATTCCAAGGTGCTTAAAGAAATCTCATCAGGAGAAATCTTTTTTAAGGGAATATTTAGCATTTCGCTTTTTAAATGAAAAAGAAAATCTTCTGAGACAATACCTTTTTCTAAAATCAATTCATCTTCCTTTTTTCCAGAGCTCTCAAGCTCATAACTTAAATTCATGGCTTGAGCCTTATCTATAATTCCTTTCTCAACAAGTTTTTGAATTAGACTCATAATTAAGGATATGGTAAGAAGGGATTGGTTCTCCCGCTGGAATACTGTAAGGGCTTTATCTCTTCGATTGGGAAAGGTGACCTCTTTAATTTCTCTAAAATGTCAAAATTTATTTGAACCAATCGGGGCTTATAAACCGGAGGTGAAAAGAATGGCTCTTTCTTTCTTAAAAGACCAAAATAAATTATTAGAAGAATAATAAATAATAAACATAGAAAAATGAAAAGCAGATATCTTTGTCTTTTTTCTTGAAAAACAATTGCCATTTTATTTTTTATTCATTATAATACACCTTTAATTTCACATTGAAATCACTAAATTTTGCCTCTTCTGAAACAGAAAAAGAAATATGACTGATTTTAATTAACTTTTCACTGTTTTCCAACTCTGAGAGAAAATTTAGAAAAGATTCGTAATAGGGAGTTGAAAGAGAAAGAGTATAATCTATAGTGTTTTCTTTTTTATTTAAAGAATAACTATAATTTTTTAAAATTAATCCCTTCCTCTTGCTGAGCCCTTCTAAATAATTTAAAAAGGAGAGTAAAGAAATAGGCTTTAGGGCAATATCTATTCTTTTTAATTGGTCAGAATAACTATCAACCTTTTCTTTAAGAGAAAAAAGTTTTTCTCTGTATTGTGTTTGGAGCTGAAGCTCTTTCTTTTTAAGAAGAAGCTGTTGTCTTTTCTCTCTATATTCTTGATATTTAGGCCAAACCAAAAATAATCCTATTAAGAAGCTTAGAATTATCATCAAAATTGCAGAAGTAGTTTTTTTCATAAATTACTCCCTAAATACTTTTGGATCAAATTCTATCTCAAAAGTAAAATTCATTTTTTTATCTTTTCTCTTTCCAAAATTTTTAAGAGATACCTTTTTGATCAATGGTTTTTCATTTTCAAAAATTAACTTTTGTTGCTCTAAGGTAATGTAATTTTGTGTAATTCCAGAAATAAGGAGTTCATTTTTTTCCAAATCAAGAGAGAAATTTAAAATTTGAACCTTTGGATGAATTAAGGTTGAGAATTTTCTTGTTTTAGAAAAATCACCCTTACCTAAGGCTAAAAACTTGGAGGGATACACCTTTTCATTAAAAATTTCTGAAAAAGTATTAATTTTTTGAGAAATCATCCTTAAATATTTTTCAGTTTCTTTTACCTCTGGGGCCTTAGCCTTTGATATTTCTTGTTCTATTTCTTTAATCTCTTGGGGAATTTTTTTCTCAAGAAAAATTAAGAGCCCATAACTTAGCATTGAAGCAATCAGCAAAATTGCAGCCAGAGCGGAAAGAGACAACTCAAGAGAGGATTTTTTTTCCGTCTTTGGAATAATCTTAATCATAATTCATTTAAGGCTTCTTAAAGCAGCCCCTATCGCAATAGCAAAAGAGGGGGCTAATATTTTTAATTGTGGTTCCAAAGCCTGAGGATAGCTGATATCCAGAAAGGGATTGATTATTTCTACTTCCTTTTTCAGTCTTCTTTTTGCACACTCCTTTAATCCAGCTAGGAGAGCTCCTCCACCACTCAAAATAATTTTTTGAACCGGCTTCAATTCCAATTGATAGAACTCATCCATAACTCTTTTGATTTCTTGTAAAATTGCTTCCAGCCAGGCTTCAAAAATTTTATTTATCTTTTTATCAAATTTTTCCTTTTCCAGATAGTTATATTTTTTTTTCAATTCCTCAGCCTCATTATAATCTATCTTTAGGGAGTTAGCAAGGCTATCAGTGAGTTTACCGGCTGAGATGTCAAAGCTATAGCTTCTTTTCAAAACTCTTTTATCTAAAATACTACAGGTACTACTACGAAATCCTATATCTACTAAGGCAATTGGAATATTTTCTTTAATAGAAAAAGCTCTTGCTAAGGCAAAAACTTCTGCTTCTAAGGCGGAAAGTTGAAGTTGGCTACTATTTGCGATTTTTAAGTATTGATCAATAGTTTGATTAGAAACTACTACCAAAAGAATTTTTATTTTTCCTCCTTTTTCTGTTCCCTCAATTATTTCCCAATCTAAGGTTACTTCATTTAAGGGGAAGGGGATTTGTCTTCTTGCTTGGTGTCTTACCGCCCCCGGAATTTCTCCTTTCTTCATTGGAGGTAGTTCAAACCAAGTAAAGAAAATGGAAAAATCAGGAAGGGTGAATACTACTCTTTTTGCTTTAATTTTTGCTTTTGAGAGAACCTTTTGAAGAAGGTCTCCTAATTTTGGGGTTAAAGAGTTGTTTTTGAAAAAACTAAATTCTGATAACTTTTTTAAGTTTCTTTTAATTTCAATATAATTTACAAGAGTAATCTTCCCCCGTGCTTTAGAAAGCTCAACTATCTTAATTGAAAAAGAGCCTATATCAATACCCAATCCTTGTTTTTTAAAAAGGGAAATGATCATATTCCATTTTGCGGCGGGTGCAGGACTCGAACCTGCAAGGGAAAAATTCCCAGCTGTTTTCAAGACAGCCCCCTTACCAGATTAGGGATAACCCGCCTTGGCGGAGAGGGTGGGATTCGAACCCACGAGGGGATTTTAGTCCCCCAGCACATTAGCAGTGTGCCGCTTTCGACCACTCAGCCACCTCTCCTTTAATTTTATTTTACTTTATTAATTCATTAAGTCAAATTGATTGTTTGAAACAATTATGTTAAGAATATAAGGGCTAAGCTTTAGCTCTGCCCTCGTAGTTTAATTGGAAAAAACAGAAGCTTGCGGAGCTTCAGATAGGGGTTCGAATCCCTTCGAGGGCACTTTTTATTAAAGCTCAAATGGTCTCAAAAATGTCCCATCTACACAGCTTCTTAATCCTTTTGAAGTGGCGCAAGAGCCACAGAGACCTATACCGCATCTTGTCAAAAAATCAGTGGAAGAATAAATCTTTTTTAAATCCAAAAAATTTTTTTCTATTTCAATTACACTCTCTACCATCTCTTTGGAACCACAATTTAGACAATAATGAGGCTGAAATTTTTTTATGATTCTTTCTAAGACTGACAAAAATCTCTTTTTATAGTCTCTTACTTTTTCTGGGCTAACCAAAAACACATCTTCACAGTTTTTTTTAAATTCTTTTAGACAAGGAAGGAAGGTTCTTTCTTTTCCTGCCAGAAGGATAATCGTTTTTTTATATCTTTTAGCAAAGAGAGAGATACCAGCTACACCTGTTCCTCCTCCTACCAGAAGTAATTTTCCTTTGAGTTGTGGAGAATTCCCATAAGGACCCCTTAGATAAACAACATCTCCTCTTTTTAACTCTGATAATTGTTTGGTGAAATAACCTCTTATTTTAATTAGAAAGGTTAAGGGCTCATCATCCAAAACTGAAAAGGGTTTCTCTCCCTTTTCTGGTAGCCATAAAAAAACAAATTGACCTGGTTTTATTTCTATTCCTCCTTCTAATCTTAAAAGAAAAATATCTTTGTCTAAGAATTTATTTTGAATCACCTTATATCTCTTATAACTTCTACTTCCATTGTCCTTTAAAAACTTCTCTGCGTTGTTGGTACCATGTTTAAAATCTTGGAGCAACTCTTTAAAATATAGCTTTATCTCTTCTGTAGTCATTCCTGCTAAAGCAGAACCAATGCCAAAAAAATTAGCCCCCGCTTTTTCATATTCTCTGATCTCTTTAGCAGTAAGGATACCACCACAGGCAATAATAGGTAAACTGGTTAATTTTCTTATTTTTTTTACACATTCTATTCCAATTGGAAAAATTCTCTTTCCAGAGATCCCTCCTCTTTTATTAGAGAGCACTGGGTAGCCATCTTGAAGATAAAGTTCAGGACCTTTCGTGTTGATGGCAGTAATTCCTGAAATTCCAGCCTTGATGGCTCTCTTTAAAAGATTTTCTATATCTAGGTTTGGAGAAATCTTCAAAAATATAGGTTTTCCTAAGGGAGATAATCTTTTCACAATTCTTTCTACTAATTTATCTTCTTTTCCTACTACCTCTCCATACTTTGTGCTATGAGGACAAGAAATATTTAATTCAAGTCCATCAGCAAATTTCACCAATTTCTTAGCTACCTTTTCGAATTCTCCCTCATCTTTCCCAAAAATGGAAACCAACAAAAACTTAAAGGGAGGGATTTTTACCTGAGAGATTTCCTTGGTAAACTCCTCTACTCCCGGGTTTCTCAACCCCACTGCATTAATAAAGGTAAAGGGGCTTACCTGGGCTATAATAGGTTCCTTGTTTCCTTCTCTTTTTTCTAATCCAATACTTTTTGTGGTGAGAATACCAATTTCAGGAATCTCTTTTGCTATTTTTTCTAAGACCGGAACCTCAGTAGTAATAATACCCGAGGGAATAGTAAAGGGACCTGTAATTTTCTTGCCAAATATTTGATAAGCCATAAAAATTTACTCACTAATTACTCTCAACACCTCCTCAATTGAGGTTATACCCTTAGCTGCTTTTACAAAACCGTCTTCCACCATGGTAAGCATACCCTCTTTCTTTGCCTGATTCTCAATCTCATCAGAGGTGGCATTTTTTATGATTAGTTCTTTTATACTCTCTGTAATTGGTAATGATTCATATATTCCAATTCTTCCCCGATATCCCTCTGGGCATTCTTTTGTAATTTTTGGTTTATAAAAGGGAATATCTTTTATGGTTTGATCTTTTTTAAGCAATTTTTCTTTTTTTAAAATATCTTCAATTCTTTTAAGACTGCAATACTTAGATAAGTCTTTTATCTCTGGCTCCTTTAAAAAATATCTCTCTCTTTCTGAGCAAAACCTTCTTACTAATCTTTGACCAATAATTAACCTAAGGGTAGAAGAAATAAGGAAGGGTTCTACCTTCATATCAATCAGTCTTGGAACAGCTCCAGCAGCATTATTAGTATGGAGGGTAGACAAAACTAAATGGCCGGTCAGGGCAGCATTTATGGCTAAGGAAGCGGTCTCATTATCCCTAATCTCTCCTACCATAACTATATCAGGATCCTGTCTTAATAAGCTTCTTAATCCAGCTGAGAAGGTTAATCCAATTTTTGGATTGACCTGAGTCTGATTTATCCTTGGCATTCTATATTCTATTGGATCCTCAATGGTAGAAATATTCACTTGAGGAGTATTTAGGATTTCCAAGATGGAATACAGGGTAGTTGTTTTCCCAGAACCAGTAGGTCCTGTTACTAATATCATCCCAATAGGCTTTCTCAAATTTGTTTCCACCACCTCCAAGGCCCTTCCCCACAATCCTAAACCTTCTAAGGTATAACCCTTGCTAGTTTCTGGTAATATCCTCATTACAATTTTCTCTCCATCAAAGATTGGCAAGATAGAAACTCTAATTGAATATTTTTCATCTTCCAATTCAATTTTGAATCTCCCATCTTGGGGAAGCCTATGTTCATCTAATTTAAGATTGGATAGCACTTTTATTCTTGCTACTACTCCCGAATGAACAGTTTTGGGTAAGACCATAGCATCGTGTAAAATTCCATCTATACGATAACGGACAATCAGTTCTTTTTCTTGGGGTTCAATGTGAATATCTGAAGCTCTTTGTAAAATAGCGTGTTTAATCAAGGTATCTACTATCCTTACAATAGGTAGCTCCTTGGCAATTTTCTGAAGTTCTGTTTTTTTCTCTTTTAATTCTGCTTCTTCTTTAGTGGTCTCAATTACTTTTATCTCTTTGTCAATAATTTCTCCAAACTCTACCTCTAAGGTTTTTTGATACTGTCTTAATACATTTTTCAGGGATTCTGAAGTAGTTAATCTGGGAAGAATTCTCAAATGAGGATATCTTTTTTTAAGAAATTCAATTGTTCCCAAATCTTCGGGATCAAGCATTGCCACTTCTAAATTATTTTCTTTTTTTCTAAAAGCAACAATATTGTGCTTTCTGGCAATGGGTTCAGGAATAATCTTTAGAATCTCTGGAGGAATAACCTCTTTTTCCAAATTGACAAAAGGAATACCTAATATATAAGCTTTTAGCTTCACTAATTCATCTGAAGTCAAAATTCCTTCGGCAATTAAAACATCATCTAATTTCTTCTGCTTCTCTTTTGCTTTCTCTAAACATTCATTAAATTTTTCTTCAGTAATCAAATTGGCATCTAATAAAAAAGATTTTAATTGTCCTGGCTCTACTCTCATTATAACTGTATTTGATAACTAATTTGGTAACGAATTAGTAGAGGCATCTTGTCTCGGGGAGCATACCGAGAGCTAAGCCCGAGAGGAAAATTGTATTTCAGTAGGAACTCTGTGAGGCTCGGCGAGGTATAGGAGCGCCTGTGAAATAAACTCCCTATTTCAGCACCTAAGGCGACTCCGTGCTCCCCGAGACAAGATGCCTCGGTAAAGAAATTATTAGGAGCTGTTAATGAATCGGTTAGATAGGACATTATAATTTTTACTCTTTTTCGCCCAAGGCTTTCTTAATTTTTTCTACCACTTCCTCTAAAGAATAATGGGCTTTTACTAAATATGTGGTCGCTCCTAAATTAATTGCTTTTTCCACGTCTCCAATTCCTTCTAAATTAGTCAAAATAATTATAGGAATATCTTTTGTCTCTTTATCTTCTTTTAGCTTCTTTAGAACCTCAAATCCATGCATTTTTGGCAAAATCAAATCTAACAAAATTAAATCTGGCTTTTTTAACTTAGCTAATCTCAAGCCTATCTCTCCATCTAAGGCTGAAATCATCTCATAACCCTCTTGCCTTAGTAAATCACCAAAGGTCTTTTGAAGAGCTGACTCATCTTCAATAAAAAGTATAGTTTTTCTCATAGAAATTTATTTTATTGGTAATAAAAACCAGAAGACCGACCCTTTATTTTCCTTTGACCTAAATCCTATTCTCCCACCTAATTGTTTGATAATCTCTTTACAAATATACAGACCGAGACCAGCACCTTTGGTCTGGTATCTTAAAGTATTTTCTGCCCGGAAAAATTTTTGAAAAATATATTTTTGAGCTTCTTTAGAAATTCCTATTCCCTTATCTTCTATTTCAAAATAGAAATTCTTTCCTCTTTTTTCTAATCTTATTCTCACCTCTCCCTTACCCTTATTATATTTAATAGCATTTTCTAAGAGATTCTCAATTATTATTTTAACCTTAAAGGGATCACTAAAAATGTTTGGAAAATTCTCTGGAAACTCAAACCTAACATCTGTATTAAAAGCCTTGGCAAAAGGGGAAAATTCAGAAATAACATTCTTTATAAGTTCTATCAAAGAAAACTCTTTCTTTTTAAATTCTAATCCTTGGGATTCAATTTTAGAGACTGTTAATAGATTAGAAATAAGACTGCCCATTCTCTGGGTATTTTCTTTCAGAATTTTAAAATACTCTACCTGGGTTTTCTCAATTTTTCCTGCTCTCCCTGACATTAAAAATTCAAGAGCCCATTTTAAATTAGAAATTGGAGAGCGAAGCTGATGAGAGACAATCCTAATAAACTCTGACTTTAGTTTATTTGCTTCTGCAATTTTTTCAAAGGAATGACAAATTAGAAAGGCAATGGTAAATAAAATTACCACTGTAAGAAAGACTATTAATAAGACTACTTCTATTTGAGGAATGTAATGGGTGCCAAAATAATAGGTACACAAGATGACTCCAATAATGATTATTCCCATTACCAGAAACAGGAATTGAGGACATTGCCAGAGAGAAAGGTTATATTTTCGGCAGCTCTTAACAATGTTTAACTGCTCAAAAAAATCCCTTTTCTTCATCATTTCCATTATATCATCAATCAATTAATTTTTGAAAATCTTTCTTAAGAATTTACCAGTAAAAGAAAGGGGGTTCTTAGCTACTTCTTCTGGAGTTCCTTCTGCGATAATTTTTCCTCCTTTCTCTCCTCCTTCTGGTCCCAGGTCAATTATATAGTCTGCATTTTTTATCACCTCTAATTCATGCTCTATACAAACTACCGTATTCCCTCTTTTTACCAGCTCTTTTAAGATATATAAAAGTTTTTTTATATCGTCAGGATGGAGCCCGGTAGTTGGCTCATCTAAAATGTAGAGAGTCCTTCCAGTAAACCTCTTAGAAAGTTCAGCTGCTAATTTTATTCTCTGAGACTCTCCTCCAGAGAGAGAAAGAGCAGATTGGCCTAATTGTAAATAACCCAAACCCACATCATTTAAAATTTTTAATTTATAAGAAAGTCCCGGAATATTCTCAAAAAACTCCAGGGCTTTCTTTACTGTCATCTCTAAGATCTCTGAAATATTTTTTCCTTTGTATTCAATTTTTAGGGTTTCTTGGTTAAATCTTTTCCCCTTACATTCAGGACACTGAATATAAACATCTGGTAAGAAATACATTTCAATTTTTTTTACTCCCTGCCCTTGGCAAAATTCACATCTTCCTCCCTTTACATTAAAGCTAAATCTTCCCGGTCTATATCCTCTCATCCTTGCCTCTTTTGTTTTAGAAAATAATTCTCTGATATAACTAAAGGCTCCGGTATAGGTAGCAGGATTTGAACGAGGGGTCTTTCCAATTGGTGATTGATCAACTATTATTACCTTATTAAGATTTTCTGTCCCTAAAATGACTCTATGTTTACCAGGAATTTCTTTGGATTTATAAAATTTTCTCATTAAGGCTTTAGCTAAAACATCAACAACCAAAGAACTCTTTCCAGAACCAGAAACCCCAGTGACACAGACAAATTTTCCTAAAGGAATTTTTACATCAATATTTTTTAAATTGTGTTCTTTGGCTCCTTTAATCATTAAATACTCTTTAGCAAAAGAATTTTCTACTCTTTCTATTTCTACCTTTTTTCTCTTTGAAAAATACTCTCCGGTTAGGGTATTAGCTTTTAATAATTCTTCTGGCTTTCCTTGAAAAACCACCCTTCCTCCTTCCTCCCCTGCTTTGGGCCCCAAATCAATTATCCAGTCTGCTTCTTTTATTATCTGAAAAGAATGCTCTACCACTAAAATGGTGTTTCCTAAATCTCTTAATTTCTTTAAACTCTCAATCAATCTTTTTTGATCTCTGGGATGAAGTCCAATTGAGGGCTCATCTAAAATGTATAAGACCCCGCTTAGTTTTGAACCTATCTGGGTAGCCAGTCTTATCCTTTGTTCTTCTCCTCCTGCTAAGGTATTAGCCTTTCTTTCTAAGGTTATATAGTTCAAACCTACATCAATTAAAAATTGCAATCTATTTATAATCTCTTTAATTATCAATTTTCCAATTTTTAACTCGGCCTCTGATAAAACCTTCTTTTTCAAAAGATCCTCAAAAAATTCTTTTAATTGAGAAATTTCCATTTCTACTAAATCTGCGATTGATTTTTGATTAATTTTCACCGCCAAGGCTTCCGGTCTCAATCTTCTTCCTTTACAAACCTCACATTTTTTCACTACCATATATCTTTCAATCTCTTCTCTTGTATATTCAGAATCCGTCTCATGATATCTATTTTCTAACCAGGGAACCACTCCTTCAAAAATCCCATCTCCATACAAAATTAAATCTATCTCTTCTTTTGAAAGCTCTTTTACCGGGCAATACAAATCTATTCCATTTCTCTCAGCCATGCTCTTTAACATATACCAAAAGAATCTCTGTCTTCCTATCTTGTGAGAGGCATGGGCCCA
Source organism: uncultured Candidatus Saccharibacteria bacterium (assembly GCA_964550325.1). Lineage (GTDB taxonomy): Bacteria > Patescibacteriota > Minisyncoccia > Minisyncoccales > CAZJYT01 > CAZJYT01. Next base: position 29,302 of record CAZJYT010000002.1, read on the forward strand.
GGGGAAAATAGCTCCTTCTGCAATTGATAAATTGGGATTAGGAATTACTAATTGGGGATCAATAATTAATTTCTCACCCAAGCCCTGACAAGCAGGACAAGCTCCATAGGGAGAATTAAAAGAAAAAAGGCGAGGTTCTATCTTGGGTAAAGAAATTTGACACTTCTCACAGGCAAAATGTTCAGAAAATATTAAATCATTTACCATTACTATTCCCTTACCCAATTTTAGAGCGGTCTCTAAAGAATCAACCAGTCTAAATTTATCCAGATCTTTTTCCAGAATTAGCCTATCTACCACTACTTCTATATTATGCTTCTTATATCTTGATAATTCTTTCTCCAAAGCCTCCTCTACCCGATAAATTATTCCATCAATTCTTACTCTTACAAATCCTGACTTTTGAATTTCTTCTAAGATTCCTTTGTGTTCTCCCCTTTTCCCTCTGACTACGGGAGCAAAAATTGTCACCTCTGTATTCTCTGGCAATTCCAAAACCTTCTGAGTAATTTGGTCTATTGTCTGTCTGGAAATAGGACTACCGCACCTTGGGCAATAGGGTCTTCCAATTTTTGCAAATAAAAGCCTTAAATAATCATAAATCTCAGTAATTGTGCCCACCGTAGAACGAGGGTTGTGGCCACCTTTTCTTTGATCAATGGCAATAGCTGGGGAAATTCCCTCAATTTTGTCAACATCAGGCTTTTCCATTACTCCCAAAAATTGACGGGCATAGGCAGAAAGAGACTCAACATACCTTCTTTGACCTTCTGCATAGAGGGTATCAAAGGCTAAAGAACTCTTTCCAGAACCAGAAACCCCAGTGATTACTACCAGTTTATTTTTGGGAATATCAAGAGAGATGTTTTTTAAATTATGGGTTCTTGCTCCCCGAATTTTGATGCAATCCATATTCTCTCTCAATTTTTTGATAAAGCTCTTGAATCAATCTTTCTTTTTCTTTTAAATCCAAAACTGCTTTCTGGATTTTTGCTTTCTCCCTTCTTAAATATTTCCTTATACTCTTTGGAAGTCTTTTTCTTACCTTCTTCATCTTTTAAAGAATTAAAAAATATTAAAGCAAAAAGAAGATTTTTTAGCGTCTGTAGAATAAAAGAGATTTTATTCACCTTTGATCACTGTTAAAGGTAACAATCTTGCTACCTTTTTTGCCAAGCCCGCATTATGCACAACTTCTATAACGTCTTCTATATCTTTGTAGGCTTGGGGGGCTTCCTCGGCAACTCCTCTCATTGACCAAGATTTCACAATTATCCCTCTTCTCTCTAAACCTTTTACTATCTCATATCCAGAAAATTTTCTAATTGCTGCGTGGCGAGACATCATTCTTCCGGCACCATGACAAACAGTATACCAACTCTCTTTTGACTGCTCTGTTCCCACCAACACATAGGAAGCAGTACCCATAGAGCCTGGAATTAATGATGGTTGTCCCGTTTTTTGATATTTTTTGGGAAGCTCCCTATGACCTGGAGGGAAAGCACGGGTTGCACCCTTTCTATGGACAATTAGTTTCATTCTCTTTCCATCTATCTCATGCTCTTCAATTTTGGCAATATTGTGGGCAACATCATAAAGGAGTCTCAGTTTTACTCTTTCTCCTAAAATTTTTTTCCATGCCCTCCTCACATAGTAAGAAATCATATGTCTATTTGCCCAGGCAAAATTACAAGCACAAGACATCGCCTTAAAAAATCTTTGACCTTCAGGAGAATTAAAGGGAACACAGCAAAGTTCTTTATCTGGCAATTTTATTCCATATTTTGGATAAATTGGCATTAAAGTCCTTAAATAATCAGTGCAATTTTGATGGCCGAGACCACGAGAACCTGTATGAATCATTACTACAACTTGATCTTTAAATAATCCGAAAATTTTAGCTACCTCCTCATCAAAAATCTCTTCAACTTTTTGTATTTCTGCAAAATGATTCCCCGAGCCGAGAGTGCCTACTTGATCTCGGCCTCGATTTTTTGCCCTCTCTGAAACACAAGAGGCATCGGCTTGCTCCATTCTTCCTCGATGTTCACAATTTTCAATATCTTCTTTTTCTCCATAACCTTTTTCAACTAAATAAGGGACACCGCCCTCTAAAATTTTGTTAATTTGTTCAACAGACAATTTTATCTGCCTTCCTCTTCCAAGTCCTGAGGGTACTTCCTTTTGAATTTCAGTAGCCAATTTATCTAAATAAGGCCTAATTTCTTTTTCAGTATATTCTGATTTTAACAATCTCACGCCACAGTTCTGGTCAAAGCCGATCCCGCCAGGAGAAATCGCACCATCTGGATATTTTGTGGCCATCACTCCTCCAATGGGCATACCATAGCCTTCGTGGATATCTGGCATAGCAATCGCATATTTTACAACTCCGGGAAGAGTAGTAGTATTAATAAGCTGAGCAATTGATTTATCTCTAAAACAATTTTCTAACATCTTCTCAGAAACATAAATTCGCGCCGGGACTCTCATATCTGACCTAAAAGATTTGGGAATCTCCCAAAGATAATCTGAAATTTTTTTGAAGTCCTTTTTAGAAATCATATTTTTTATTTTACTTTTTTATTTCAAAAATTCAACATTCTTAATTTTTAAAATGTTTAAAAATTAAAAATTGATTAAAAATCAAAAATTAAGAATTAAAAAATTTACCCCGTTAGAAACCTCGTTTCCAAACTTATCCAGGACAATTTATCGCCAAACCTTTTTATATAAAATTTTATATAAAAAAGTTTCTAATGGGGTTTCGAATTTCGATTTAGGAGTTCAAAATACGATAGATTCTGAAAGTCTGGAGTGCTACTGATGTATCTCATTTTCTTCACCTATTACACTAATCGGTTGACATATAGACCTATTAAAGGATATACTTTAAGTAAAGAATGAAAAACAAATTTTTAATTTTAGCAATAGGGGGAATTTTGGGAGTATCTATTGGATTCTTGATAGAATACTTTTTTGCCCAAAAGGCAGTTTCAAGATTGACAAAAGAAAAAAAAGAATATGAGCTTGAAATTCAAAAAGCGGAAAAAGAAATTAAAAGGTTAGAAAAAATAATCAAAGAAGTTCTACCGCTCCCAAAAGAAATCTTTGCTTTAGGAGGTGAGGTAACAAGAGTAAAAGCAAATTCTTTGATAATTGAAGTTCCTCAAGTTCATCCTCTTGAAAAAACGCCTTCTCAAAGAGAGGCAATGGTGACCAAAGAAACGAAAATTGTAAAGGTGGTTCCAAAATCTCTAGAACTCTACGAGCAAGAGATGAAACAATACCATCTCAAAGAAAAAGAGCTCTTTGAAAAAGAAAAAAGAGGAATAGCAATTAAAAGCTGGCCCTCTCCGCCAGAGCCTTTTGAAGAAAAAGAAATTGAATTAAAAGAAATCAAGGTAGGAGATGAGGTCTCGGTAATTGCTCAGGAAGATATTAAATTTGCCGAGAAATTTAAAGCAGTGAAAATAAAAATAGAAGAATAATTATGAAGGTTAACTTGAAAATAGCAGGCTATTTTTTAATTATTTTGTGGATAATTTTTTCTCTTGTTTATATTCTCAATGACATTTGGCAAGATTTTAAAAGCCAACAATTAAAAAAAGCTTATGAGCAAGGAAAAATAGATACCATAAATCTTTTAATTAAAGAGGCAGAAAAATGCCAACCTGTTCCTATATTTGGTGGAGAAAAAGAAATTAGGGTAATAAAAGTAGGTTGTCAAATTAATCAATAAAATTTTTTATGAATTTCATAATTTTTCTTCAGGTTATTAGTTTTGAACCTGTTTTTGAAAAAATTAAAGCTCTTACCTTAGAGGGATTAATTAGCAATTTAAAAACCATTGCTTCTTGGCTTGCTCTTTCTTTGGCGGTCTTAATGATTGTTGTTGCTGGATATTATATTTTACTTTCCGCTGGGAAAGAAGAAAAATTAAGAAAAGGAAAAAGAATAATCCTTTGGGTTTTAATAGGTCTGCTTTTGGTAATAATATTTGGTGGATTAAGTTCTACTCCCTCTCCACCCTCTCCTCCCCCTTCTCCTCCTATTGGTAATGTTTGTGGATGTCTTTGCACTTCTTGTGCTCCTGGAACTGTTAGCCCTTGCCCTTAAATTTAGAGAATGTTAAAATAAAAATATGAAAAACAAGAAAAAAAACTACTATTTTTTAGAAGGGTTAATTTTCATTTTATTTGCTCTGGTAATTTGCTTTTTAATACTTCAGCGAAACCTTAACTTTCAAAAAGTAAGTGCCCATCCAACCTGCACTGTAAATGATGACTTAAGTATTCAGGGCAATATCAGTTGGACAGGAACACTTACAGGAGGAGAGGTTCCCTGGAATAGATTAACTCACTTCCCAGGGGGTTGTGGGGCAGATGAAGCTGTCCAAGCTATTGGTGCCTCTCTTACTTGTGTCTCCTTGCCAAGCGGTGGAATTCAGTGTTCAGATTGTGATGATGACTTTGTTAATGAAAGTGGTGATACAATGACAGGAGATCTTTCTTTTCAAGGAGGCACCAGAAGAATTGGCACTTCAGATAATAATGATTTTATAATAAAAACCGACAATCAAGATAGAATTATAATTTTGTCAAATGGTAACATTGGTATTGGTACTAGCACTGCAACAGAAAAATTACAAATAGATGGAAATATCAATCTTTATGGTAATTTACTTTTGAAAGGAGGAGATAGATATATTGAAGGTGACCAAAAGGTAAAAATAAAAAGTGCCGGGTTAGATGTAATTACAATTTTACCATCTGGTTATGTGGGTATTGGAACTACTACTCCTTCTACAACCTTAGTAGTTCAAGGCTCAACCTGGATAACTGGACATTTATACGATTCTGAAGGAAATCAAGGAACAATTGGCTCTGTCTTAACCAAAACTGCAACAGGCCAAAGATGGGAAGATCCTACAAGCACCATTTGGTGTTCTACCTGCGATGATAGATTTGTTAATGCAACCGGTGACACAATGACCGGAGATTTATTTTTTAGGGCTCCAGGAAGAAAAATTAAAATTGGAACTATAAACCCTTACGGGATTAAATTTATTGTCAGTAGCACCATACCTGTAATGACCTTGACTACAAGCACCAGAGTAGGAATTGGAACTACTACTCCTGCAGAATCTCTTCATTCTATTGGATATATAAGATCTGACCAAGGCTTTTGTATAGGAACAGATTGTTTTACTTCTTTACCAGTTACTGGTGGTGGAACCCCTGATTATGTTCCAAGATGGATAAGTGTTTCTACCTTAGGAGATAGCGTTATTCGGGCTACTGATAAGTATGTAGGAATAGGAATTTCTCCTGGTACTTATCGCCTTCAGGTAAAGGGGAAGAGCGGAGGTGCAAATCAATGGACAGCAAAATTTACAAGTGGGGGACCAGGACCTAATACTTCTTATGTCTATTTAGCTAAAGGTAACGGTTATGGTATTTTCGTAGATACTGACCGTAATGATAACAATGGATATTATATTGCTCAATTTAGTAATAACTCTGGGGTAGCTTTGTATATCCGGGGAAATAGGAGAGTAGGAATCAGAACTACTAATCCTTCTGAAGAACTTACAGTTTCAGGAGATATCAAAGCAACAGGTGATATTTGTAGTGCTAACAAATGTCTGGAAGACACTCAAGAAGATATTGGAAGCGATTGTGGAGCAGGTAAATATGTTTATGGAGTCAGAGATGATGGGAGCTTGAAATGTAGAACAGATCAAGTAGGAATTACTTCTGAATCAGACCCTCAAGTGAGAACATTAGATACAAGTAAATGGTGTAAGAGTGATAACACGAAGTCATTCATTGATTGTACATATGATCTTCCTATAGGGACCTTAAATGCAGGTAAGTGGTGCACTTCAGATGGAAGCAAAATAAATTGTACCTCTAACAATCCAGATACTACCGTAGATGGATGTAGTGGATGTTTGAAAATTGGGAGTGAAGTCTCTGCGAGCACTTTAGGTGGTTTAACTGTTAACGGTAATTTAACTGTTAACGGAAAAGTTAATTCAACAGGAGGTTGTGATCCTCCCTATGTAGCTTATGAAATGCAAACAAGAGAAAAGATTGTGGAGAGGGTAGCTAAAGAGATTCCAAAAGAGAAATTAAACCAAGCAATATTATTTTGGAATGAAAACACTAATCAATTTGAAGTTTATCTTCCTACTAAGAAAGAATTTAGAAATTTACAAGGCGAGGTTTTAGCGAGAATAACTTCTTTTAAACCTCTTAAAATAATAAACATCACTCATTGATTCCACCTTTTTAAAATAGTTAAATTGGGGAAAATTAGAGATGTGGACATTTTTTCCTTTTTGTTGCCATGTGGGGATAGTTTGCTTAGCTAAAACAGCTAAGCACAGCAGGAAAATATCCAGGGCAAAGCTGAATTTAAGGTAAGGACAATTAATGGGTTATAATAAAAACCATGGCAAAGGCTAGTTTTCTCAAAGAAAAAGCAGAAGCATTTTTAGAGAATGCGAAATACAACATTTCCAAAAAGCAATGGTTTTTGGCTGCTTTTCATTTGGAGCAAGTTTGCCAACTTTATCTTAAATATTATTTGTTCTTGAAATTAAGAAGATACCCTAAAACCCATTCTTTGAGAAATCTTTTGGAAGGAATAGGTGAGGTTTATAACAAGAAAAAAGATATCAAAAAAATCATTAAAGAAAACGCCAATATTATTTCCGATTTAGAACAGGTCTATATTACCTCAAGATATTTACCAGTAGAATTTTTTGAAGAGCAGGTTAAAAACATGGAAAGGTTTACTAAAAAGGTTATCAAATTTTTGAAAAATTTATGAAAGGAGAAATAGGTCAATTGATAAAAGAAGCAAAACGAGAGGAGAAATATTTTCAAAATTATCTAAGGTATGCCAAAGAAATAAAAAAAGAGGCGGAAAAATTTTTAGGTAAAGGTAAGGTTAGATTAATGGTTTTTGGTTCAATCTTAAGAAAAGATGAGGTAGCCCAAGATATTGATATTTTAATCGTCTCTCCGAAACTAAAAGATTATAAGATAAGAAGTTTCCTTTTGGCTAAAATTTTTAAAAAACTAGGGAATTTTTCACCTTTTGAGTTTCACTTAATAACACCAGAAGAATATCAAAATTGGTATCAAAACTTTATAAAAAAAGAATTTATTGAGATATAAATGGTTTTTCTCTTCTTTGAAAGAAAGGGGAAAAATCAGGAAAAGTTAGGAAAAATTAGGGGCGGGCACATTTCTGATTTGACTTCCATTTTAAAGAAGAATATAATAAAAGTGTATGGTAAAAGTAATTGGAAAAGAAAATGTAATAAAAATCGGCAAAGAGCCAGTGGTAATCTTGCCCTTAAAAGAATATCAAAAACTGTGTGAAAGAGCAGTGCCAACTTATTATTTGAAAGGAAAAGAGGCTGAGAAGTTAGATAAATTAGTTGAAGAGGGGCTGAGAAACCATCGCTTAAAAAAAACAAGAAAGATTAAATCGCTAAGTGATTTAGATTAGAATAGATGGACTTCTCAAATATAAGGATAAAGACTATTTTTACTCATCCGAGGTTTGATAAGAGTTACAGAAAACTACCAACCGAGGTAAAGGAAAAGGCTAAAAAGAAAGAGAAGATCTTTAGAAAAAATTGTTTTGACCCAAGATTAAAAACTCATAAACTGCATGGTAAAGAAAAAGAGGCCTGGGCTTTTGATATAGACTATCATTACCGTATCAAATTCATCTTCCTTTCGAATAGGGAAGTTTTATTTTTAGACATCGGACCTCACGATATCTATAAATAACTAAAGTTTTGCCAAAAAATAAAAAACGGGGGAAAATAGTAGGGGAAAAGAGGGGCGTGCCCATTTTTGGAAAAGAGGTATGGAGTCATTACCTGCTGAAGGAGGTAGTCGCTCAATAGACCTATGTATTGGAATGTACTTAGTAAAAAACAATCTAACCTACTAAAAAAAATGGGGTTTTTGAAAAGATATGGTTTTTATCTGGCTGGTGGTACTGCTTTGGCTTTACAGATTGGCCATCGGACTTCAGTAGATTTTGATTTTTATACTGAAAAGAAATTTGATAATAGAAAACTTCTGAGAGATTTAGAAATCCACTTTAGAAATATTAAACTGATTCAAATTCCAGAGCAAACCCTGATTGTAAAGATTGAGGGCAGAGAAGTTAGCTTCTTTCACTATCCTTACCCTTTGGTTTATCCTCCTCTAAAAGAAAAAGAATCTCCTCCTTTAGCTTCCAAAGAAGATATTGCCGCAATGAAGATAATATCTATAATTCAGCGAGGAAGCAAACGGGATTTTGTAGATATTTATTTTTTAATTAAAAATTTTGGCTTAAAAAAGATATTTGAGATAACAGAAAAAAAATACCCCAGCTTCAATCCTTATTTAGGCCTTCAGGCTTTAACCTATTTTAAAGATGCTGAAGAGGGAAAAGTAAAAAGAAAAATTACTTACCTTCAGCCAATTAATTGGAAAGAGATTAAGAAATTTTTGATAAAAACATGTAATAATTTCAAAAAACTTTATCTTAAATAAAGTCCTAGATATGAAAAATAAAAAATTTAAAATTTTACAAAAGCTTCAAGGGGTTCTCTGGTCTTACGATGTGAGAGATCTAGATTTAAAGAAAGACAAAAAATATATTATCACCCAGGTTTTGAATTATGGAACCTGGGAAGATATAAAATTGCTTTACAAACTCTATCCTGAAAAAGATATTAAGGAAGTAGTAAAAAATCCTAGGCGAGGGGTTTGGTTTGAAAAGGTTCTTAATTTCTGGACATTAATGTTTAACATCCGCCTGAAAAAAGATGTCTGGAAAAAAGCAATTTTTTCCCTTAAACTAGGAAAAAAGAAAAAATAGAATTAAATAAAAAAGAAAATTCCTTAAAAGAGACAATTTTGTGAACTATCAGCGAGTAAAAGGTTGATAAATCTGAAAGAAGGTAGTATAATTAAATTGTTATGAAGGTTAAAGTTAATAAAGAAAAATGTATTGGTTGTGGAATGTGTATCAATCTACTACCAGAGGTTTTTGAATTTGGTGATGACAATAAATCACAGGTAAAAGAGGGAGTAGATTTTGAGAGTAAAAGAAAAGAGATTGAAGAAGCAAAAAAATCTTGTCCCGTGAGAGCGATTGAGGTTGAAGAATGAGAATCTTCTATTTTTTGTTTTCTTCTTTGTATCAGAGAGAGGCTAAAAGAATGTGTAGGTTATGTGGAGAATTTATTGAGCTTCATTCTAAGATTTTAGATTTGGGTTGTGGTTCTGGAATAATTGGAAAAGAATTTCAAAAATATTTTAAAAGTGAGCTCTTAGGGGTAGATATTAAAAAAAACCTAATAAAGGATATTCCCTTTCAATTGGCGAGTGGAGAGTACCTTCCCTTTAAAGAAAAGAGTTTTGATGTAGTTTTGCTAAATTTTGTTTTGCATCATACTAAAGATCCGGAACAGGTTTTAAGAGAGGCAAAGAGGGTGGGAAAAAAAATAATTATCTTTGAGGATCTACCAAAAGGTTGGCTGGGAAGATTGTTTTGTTTGATTCATGGAGAGAGCTTTGCTATTTTCTTCCAAAAAACCAGAAATTATGGTAATTTTAAGAGTGAAAGAGAGTGGGAAAATATTTTTGAAAAATTAAAATTAGAGGTTATATATAAAAAGAGAGTAGCAAATTTTCCTATAAGAAAAGAATTATTTGTCTTGCGCACGTAGTTCAGCGGTAGAACGCCTCTCTGATAAAGAGGAGGTGGTAGGTTCGACTCCTACCGTGCGCACAAAACAATTTTGAGAGACAGAGTTTGAGTTTTTCCTGTCTCTTATTTTTCTTAAGACTTTTATGATATCTGAAAAACCTTCTTTTACTATTCTTTGTTCAGGTTTTGGCTCTTTTTATCAACAGGCTTTGGGACTATTGGCAGGGTTTAAAAAGTTAAATTTTAGGGCAGAATTAGAAGTATTGGTAAAGAAAGAAAGAGAGGATTACTCAAAATGTAAGGGAAACTGGGTAATTGGGATAGGTTCTTGGAGAGATTGGGAAATTTTATATCAAAAGCCAAAGAAATTGGGAATTGAGGTTTTCCCGTGGTTGGTTTCTGATGACAAGGTTTTGAAGTATGTAGAAGAAATAAATAAGGCTAAAGTGATCTTTGTCACGAGTAATTTCTGCAAAAACACTTTTTTGAAGGCAGGAGTGAAGAAAGAGAAGATGGAATTAATCTATGAGGGAATAGATACTCATTTTTGGAAACCAATTTCTAAGAATAAAATTGAGAGGATGAAAAAACTTTTGAATTTACCAAATGATAAGGTTATTTTGTTGACTATTGGAGGAGATGCTACCAGTAAAGGAGCCCAAGAGACCTTGAGAGCTTTAAAATCTCTTTCCCATCTAAATTTTTTATATGTTCTAAAGACAATGGTGGGAGGGGATGCCTTTTTTGAAGGAGAAAAAGAAGAAAGAATTTACTCTGGGAATCCCTTAGAAAAAAAAGTGAGATATTTTATGGGAAATTTCTCAAATGAGTTCATTCTCTCTTTGATAAATTTATGTGATATTTATGTTGCTCCTTCAAGACATGAAGGCTTTGGCCTTCCCCATGTTCAGGCAATGGCGTGTAAGAAACCTGTAATTACTTGCAAGGGGACGGCAGCTGAGGAAACCTCAATTGATGGGGTAACAGGATTTGTTGTTTCGAGTAGACCCTTTCACTGGAAAAATGCAAAAGGATATTTGGTTGATGGGGTGAGGGCTAATATCTCTGAATTAAAGTTAGCAATAGAAAAACTAGTTAAAAATAAAAGATTAAGAGAGAAAATGGGAGAAGATGCCAGAAGGCACGTGGTAAAAAATTTTGAAGCAAAGGAAACAGCAAAAAATTTTATTGAGAAATTAAAAAAATATGAAAGAGATTAAAATTTTGTATCTCTCAACCTTTCCTCCTCAAAAATGCGGAATTGCCCGATTTTGCTGGCATCTGGCAGAAGCTGTTGAGAAGGTAAACCCTAAAGTCTATTGGCGAGTAATTGTCCCTGTTTTAAAAAATCAAAGATTTAAGTTCCCAAAAGAGGTATTTTTTGTTTTTGAGAAAGAGAATTTAAAAAAATATAAAGAAATAGCCCAATTTTTTAATTCCTCTTCCTTTCAGATTTTGCTTTTACAGCATGAATTTGGACTCTTTGGCGGAGAATCTGGAGAATATTTGATTTCTCTTTTAGAAAATGTTAAAAAGCCTGTAATCTCTGTACTGCACTCTATTCCATCTTCTCAAAAAGAAAGACATCACATCTTAATCTTAAAACAGCTCTCTCCATTTTTTCAAAGGATGATAACAATGTGTGAGATAGGGAAAAAACGCCTCCAAAAAATTTGCAAGGTCCCAAGCTCAAAAATTTTAGTCATTCCTCATGGTACTATTTCTTTTCCAAGGATTTCTCAAAAGGAAGCCAAAAAGAAATTAGCCCTTGACAAAAATATTTTGATTTTGGTATTTGGGTTTATCACTCCCAAAAAGGGTTACGAAGAAACAGTTTTTGCCTTTTCTAAAATTTTACCCCATTTCCCAAAAGCAAAATTAGTTTTTCTGGGGGGGCCACACCCTCTCCACCCAGATAAAAATTATCTCCAAAGATTCAGATTATTTGTTAAGAAAATGAAATTAGAAAATTCAGTAAAAATCTTCACTAAATTCGTTCCCTTGGAGCTCTTTAAAATTTACTACAAAGCAGCAGATATTTTTATTTCTCCCCATTTGAAAAAAGATCAAATCTCAAGTGGTCCCCTAACCTTTGCCTTAGGAGCAGGGAAGGCTATCGTCTCTACCAATTATGATTATGCCAAGGATTTATTAAGAGGAAAAAGAGGAATTTTAGTCCCTATTGGAAATGTAAATGCTATGGCAAAGGCAATTTTAAAGATTTTAAAGGAGCCGAAATTAAAGAAGGAGCTTGAAAAAAGAGCTTTTGAGTTAGGGAGAAGATTATCTTGGGAAAAAGTTGTAGTAAAATATTTAAAACTATTTGAAAAAGTCTTATGAAAAGAAGAAATGAAGACCTAAGGATTTTACATCTCTCTTCTTTCCCGCCAAGGCTTTGCGGGATTGCGAACTTTTGCAAACAAATTGTCTCTGCTATTTCTAAAATTGATACCTCCGCGCATCAAAAAGTAATAGCATTGGAGGAAAATGAAAATGTGAAAAGGGAATACCCTCCTCTTGTCTCTCTCCGAATTATCCAAGAAGATTTGTCTTCTTATGAGAAAGCAGGGAAATGGATTGGAAAAAGCGGGGCTAATGTTTTATTTCTACAGCACGAATTTAATCTCTTTGGAGGGTTTGATGGAATATTTATTTTAGAATTATTAAAGAGAGTAAAAATTCCCATTATTTCTTTTCTCCATACGGTGCCGGTATTGAAGAATTCCATGAGGAGGAATTACCGGTTAAGAATTTTAAAAGAAATCGCCAAAAAAAGTAAATTTTTGTGTTTGCCCTCTAGAAAGGCAATAGAGTTCTTAAACCAGGAATGTAAGATTAAAAAAGAGAAAATGATTTTTTTACCCCACGGGGGTTTTGAGCTTCCTTTTGCAAATGAAAAAGAAAGAGAGGAGTTAAAGAAGAAATATAATTTTTCGGGGAAATTCTTAGTCCTGAGTTATGGATTAATTATTAAGAGTAAAGGTTTTGAATATGCAATTGAGGCTATCGCTAAAATAAAAGGAAAATTTCCTCATTTAAGATATCTTATTTTAGGAGTTCCCCACCCTCTTCTTCAAGAAAGCCCCGAGAATAACTATTATTTAGGTCTAAAAGAGAAGGTAAAAAAACTTAAATTAGAAGAGAGAGTAATTTTCCTTCAAAAATTCATTACTCAAAAAGAACTCATTGACTATCTAAGGATGGCAGATGTGGTTTTGCTTCCTTATACTACCAAATACCAGATTTCAAGCGGAGTCTTAACTCATGCTATGACAGTAGGAGCTTGCATAGTTTCTACCCCATTCATTTACGCCAAAGAAATTTTGGGTAATGGGAGAGGGATCTTTATAGAGTTTGAGAATCCAGACTCTATTGCTAAAAAGCTTATCTTTTTGATTAAGAACCATCAAGAGATAGAAAAACTTAGAAAAAAAACCTGGGAATTTGGGAGAAATTTTGGTTGGAAAAAAATAAGTGAAAAAATTCTTTTGATTTTCAGTCAGGCAAAAAAACATTAGGAAAAAACTTGACAAAAATTTTCTTAATGAGATATAATTACTTACGGCAAATTAAGACAAAATATGCTCTTTGAAAAAAGATGAAATGGACAGGAATCAAATCCATAAATGACTCTTTGAGGCTGAATTTGGAAGGAGAATGATTGAAATCTTCTTTTGAGAGTTTGATCCTGGCTCAGGATGAACGCTGGCGGCGTGGATAAGGCATGCAAGTCAGAGGGCTTTCCTATAGGAGATTTCTTCTATGGTAAAGTACCTGGCAAACGGGTCAGTAACACGTGGATAACCTGCCCTTGAGACGGGGACATCCCTGGGAAACTAGGGTTAATACCCGATAACCTCTTTTTCACCTATGTGAAAGAGAGAAAAAGGAAGGTGAAAACCAACTGCTCAGGGAAGGGTCCGCGGCCTATCAGGTAGTTGGTGAGGTAATGGCTCACCAAGCCAATGACGGGTAGGCGGGGTGAGAGCCTGACCGCCGACACTAGCACTGAGATACGGGCTAGACTCCTACGGGAGGCAGCAGCCGAGAATCTTGGACAATGGGGGAAACCCTGATCCAGCGACGCCGTGTGCGGGATGAAGACCCTCGGGTTGTAAACCGCTTTTCTAGAGGAACAAGCCTTGTGCTTCGCACGAGGTTGAGTGTACTCTAGGAATAAGGGGCTGCTAATTTCGTGCCAGCAGCAGCGGTAATACGAGAGCCCCAAGCGTTATCCGGATTTACTGGGCGTAAAGCGACCGTAGGCGGCTGGGTAAGTCCAGCGTTAAAGACCCTGGGCTTAACCTAGGGAATGCGCCGGAAACTACTCAGCTCGAGGGCACTAGAGGGAGGTGGAACGCTCGGTGTAGAGGTGAAATTCGTTGATATCGAGCGGAACACCAAAAGCGAAGGCAGCCTCCTGGGGTGACCCTGACGCTGAGGGTCGAAAGCCAGGGGAGAGAACGGGATTAGATACCCCGGTATTCCTGGCCCTAAACG
>CAZJYT010000003.1:0-41422 GCA_964550325.1 uncultured Candidatus Saccharibacteria bacterium
GGGACAAACCGGGAATATATTTGTATGATAATATAAATTATAATATTTCTACTTTACCCCCTCTTTATATCACAGAGAGCATTGAAGATTTAAGTAAATTTGGATTTGACAATAAAGCTCAATCTATAGAACTTTATCCTACTGGCACCTATGGAGTGATCTTATTTAAAGATCCCAATTGGAAAGGACAATGTTTTTATAATATAAAAGTTGGAAGTAAAGATCTTTCTGTTTCTCATGCAGGCTATGATTTTGGGCCTCCGATTGGAAGAAATACTCTTTCTTCTTTTATTCTATTAAACCACAAAGAAATCACTTCTGCCGGAAGCGTCATTTTTTATGATAACCTCAATTGTCAGGGAAACAAAAAGGAAATAGTAATTTCTCCAACTCCTTCTGGGGTGGTTACCCTTTTTAATCTCTCTATTTATACTTTTGATGGAACTACCAAAAAAGTAGAAGGGAATATTGCCTCAATTGAAATAAATGGTAGTTTTGATATTATTTTAAATACAGACAAAAATTTTACTGGAGTTTGTCAATATTTTCCTACAAAAACTCAAACAGAAAAATATTGCCTAAAAAGCTTTTCAGGGACACAGGTTTGGGGACCTTTTTGGTTTGATCCCAAAATAAGATCTGCCTTAATAATTGGGAAATAAATGAAAAGATTGAATAAAAAAACAAAAGCCTTAATTTTCTTTAACCTGCTCTTTTTTGCTTTCTCTCTTGTTTTAGCTCAAGAGGTTAATTATTTCCCCATTCCAAGATTCCCCATTGCTCCTACCTCTGGGACACCTCTTCCGATATTTGTAAAATACCTCTTTAACTTTGGAGTAATAACTGGAGGAGTGATAGCTTTTGGTGTTTTAATCTGGGCAGGAATTTCCTATCTTACCTCTTCTGGGAATGTGGAAAAAATTGGAGAGGCAAAAGAAAAAGCAAGAAACGCCTTTATAGGATTACTTATTTTAATTTTTTCTTATTTGATCATCGTCACCCTCAATCCCCAATTGAGTATCTTGAGTGAAGAGTTAGAAGAAATAGGCTATGGAATATTTCTTATTGATACAAGTGGGAATAAATATTTTCTTTCAGATAAGGAGAAAAAATGTAATTATTCTAATATTGAAAAAATAGAGTTTTCTCCTACTGAGAGGGGATTTATAGAAGGTTCTGGAAAGGGAATTGCCCAATCTATCTTTTTCTTTCCCCAACAGGACTATCAAGGTAATCCCGCGGTTTGCTGTTTACCTTCAAGTAAAAATATAGGATGCAATAGCATCACAATAAATGGTCATCAAGGAGCTCAGTTATCTGGAGCCTCGATTGATGCCAGGTCAGTGTATATTTTTTGGAAGGAAAAAGAAGGGGTTTATTTTTTTGACTTCAGCTATAATCCTGCTGAGAAAACTTGTAATTGGAAAAATATCAACCCCCATCTTTATTTAAAAACAAGTATGCCAAATTTTGCTATTGCTACTCCTCCTTTTGATGACAAAACCAAAATTATTGACATTAATACCAGTTCTGTTCCTTATTATTACACGGTTGTATGTGACAAACCTGGTTATAGTGGAAGGTGTAGTTTTGTTTATTACCCAGATGAGGACTTAGATGATTTTAAGTTAACTACCGTGGCAGGGGGGGATACCTTCTCTTTAACTCCTTCTCTTTCCAATTTTCAAATTTACAATAATTATCCTCCTATAGGAAGCTCTACCATTTCTTCTGCTATTTTATTTAAGGGAGATCTCTTGGGTGCCTCTTGCCAGGTGGCTTTTTATGATAAGACCAATTGTCAAGGAAATGAACTTGCCTTTCCCTTTTGGGGAGATTTGGGAGATGGTCCTTCTACTGCGGGAATAGTGGTTTTTACTACCTCTACTCCCCAATTTGCTACTGGTACTCCTTTATTTGAAAATGTTTTGTCAATAAAGATTAAAAGTGGGACCTGTGGGGTATTGTTGTGTACTAACGGTCCACCATTAGTCTCTACTCCTAGCGGATTGAAGGCTTCTACTATTACCGATGCTGGCAGCTGCCAATTTTTTAGAAAACCAGACAATGGTTCAGCTTGTATTCCCACTTTGGTGGGTTCGGCCGTATATGAGTCAAAGCTTGAAGATCCAGCCCCTGGCTATCAGACAAAAAAAGTAAGATGGATAAGAATAATCCCTTATGAGAGGATTGAAGAGTAATCTTGCCTTCACTCTGTTTAACTTAGGATGCTAAACACTAAAGCTTTACCGGGCAATCAATTTCGAACCATCCCTCTTTTAGACCCGTCCAGTCTGCTACCCCAATTAGGGTAAAGAAAATATTAATTAAAAACCAGGCAGCAAAGATAATAAAAATCCCAATAAAAACTCCGGTGAGTAGTTGTCTTGCCTGGTTAAGTGTCTGGGGACCTCCTGGTAAAAATTCCAAAAGAGCTAAGAGATATAAAATTCCTCCTATTATAATCATCAAGGCTGCCAGAGGAAGGGCAATCTTCCAAATCAAAAAGTCTACCGCGACATTAAACATAATAAAGAAATGACAAAGCTGACAATGGGTAGTAGTGGTGTTCATTCCGGCGGTATTATTACAGTCTGCAGCTCCTACTTGATACCATACCTTTTTTCCACAAGGGACTAAACCATCAAAGCAAACAGTGTAGGTTGGAGCAACACATACTCCACTTGAGACATCATGACAAGCGGTGTAAGAATTTAAAGCCCTTCCTAGGGCCGGGAAAAGCAAGATTAAAAAGAGAGCTATTAAGAATTTTTTCTTCATCTTTAATAAATATTGTAAGATTTTAAAAATTTTTAGTCAAATTGAGCTAAAATTTATAATTTTTAGCCAAGGCAAGCCACTCTTTAATATCCAGATTTTCTGGTCTCAGGAAAGGAGAGATTTTATTTTCTAAGAGCCAGTTTTTAATTTCTTCCTTTTCTATCTTTAAATTCTCTGCCAGATTATTAATAATCTGCTTTCTTGGATGAGAGAAACCAGCCTTCAAGATTTTAAAGAACACCTCTCTTTCTTTCTCAGAAATTAAAGGCTCTATCTGAGAAATTTTCAAGATAGCAGAATCCACTTTTGGCTTTGGCCAAAAATATTTTTTTGGAATGAGAGAGAGAATCTTAACCTCTTTGGCAAAAACCCTAACAGAAACAGCTAAAAGATTCATCTTAGGAGCTTTTGCACAAACTCTTTGAGCTAATTCCTTTTGAACCATTAAAATTAAAAATTGGGGCTTTTTATTTATTTTCTCCAGAAAAAGCCTTAAAATGGGAGAGGTAATATAATAGGGAAGATTAGCAACTACTTTATAGACAGAATTAATTTTTAATTTCTCAAAGTCAATTTTTAATACATCTCCTTCTACAATCTCTACATTTTTTAATTCCCCCAATCTTTCTTTTAAAATTGGGATTAATCTTTTGTCTTTTTCAATAGCGATCACTCTTTTCACTCCCTTTGCCAATTCAGAGGTGAGATTTCCAATTCCAGCTCCAATCTCTAAAACTGTGTCCTTCTGAGAAAGCTCACTCCATCTTATAATTTTTTCAATTATCTTTCTATTAATTAAAAAATTCTGTCCCAATCTCTTTGAAGGAAAAATCTTATATCTCTTTACCAGTTCCTTAATTTCTCTTTTCATTCTTAATAATTTCTTTATTGAGGCATCTTGCCTCGGGGAGCATACCGAGAGCTGAGCCCCTAAAGAAAGATTGTATTTCAGTAGGGACTCTCTAAGGCTCGGCGAGGTATAGGAGCGCCTGGGAATAAACTACCTATTTCAGCACCTAAGGCGACTCCGTGCTCCCCGAGGCAAGATGCCTCAGGTGATTTGTTACCAATGCGATTAGCAACTACACATTAAAGATTTCCTTTTCCCTTAATTTGAGATGATATCTTTTTGCAAATCTATGGGCTTCATCTCTCAATCGCAAGATTAGGTTAGCTACCTCAGAAGGCAGGTCTTTCAAAAAGACCGATTTTCTCATACCTTCAATGAATAATTCATTGTTTTTTTTGGCTAAGGCTATCATTTTAATTTTTCTAATTTCAGGATTTTCAGACTCATTTTTTACTTTTTTTGCTCCATTCAATTGAGAGATTCCTCCATCAATTAAAATCACCTGAGGCAAACTCCACTCTAGGTGTTTAAATCTTCTCCTTAAGACTTCTTTAATCATTCCCACATCGTTTGGTTTTTTTAAGAACCTGATTTTAAACCTTCGATAAGACTCTTTTTGGGGCATCCCATTAAAGAAAACCACCATAGAACCGGTTGCCTCTAATCCCTGTAGGTCTGAAATATCATAACCCTCCATTCTAAAGATTTTCTCCTTTAATCTTAATACTTTTCTTAACCTTTGCTCAGTGAGAGGATAAGAAGTCTCTGACAAAGAGAGAAGGCTAAAAACCTTAGCATTGGTGAGCACCTTTTCTATGGAAAGAATTTGATCCCTTATCTTTCCTGCCAGCTCAAACTCCTCCTCTTTTGCCGCCTTTTTCATTTCTCTTTTTAAATACCTCAGTACCTCCTTTTTCTCTCCTCTTAAGATTCCCAAAAGTGCTTTCACATTTTTTTGGCTTTCTTTTTTTATCTCTTCTTTAGAAAGCTCTGAAGAGATATGACAGGGAGCAGGGCATCTCTCTAAATGAAACCAAAGACAAGGTCTTTTTGGAATCTTTTTACAGGTGCGAAAAGGAAAGATTTTTCTTAATACCTTTAGGGTTTGTTTTAAAGCCTTCCCATCTACAAAAGGTCCGATATATTCTATTTCTAAATTCTTTTCTTTTAGGGGTTTAATTTGGTGAGAGATAAAGATTCTTGGAAACTCTTCTTTGGTAATAGCAACAAAAAAATAATTTTTATCATCCCGCCAGAGAATATTAAATTTGGGCTGGTATTTTTTGATTAATTGAGACTCCAAGATCAAGGCTATAATCTCTGAGTCTGTTTTTATATGTCCTATCTCCTCTACCTTCTCTATAAATAAGCTATCTCTAAAGGAGGTCTGTTGGAAATGACTTTTTACTCTTTCTCTAAGATTTCCTGCCTTTCCAATATAAATAATTTCTTTTTTGTCCTTGAAGGCATAAACACCTGAAGTCTTTGGTAAATTACTCAGCCTTTCTTTTTTAAAAAATTTAAAATTCTTATTTAGCATCAAGTAAACAAATCTTTAGATAAAAAAATAGGCTAAGGAAAATTCCCAAAATCAAAAAAAGAGAATAAGAATTTCCTTATTCTTGAAGAGTCCATTTTAGGAGCAGAGCCTTTTTAATTCCTCTACCTTATCTGTTTTTTCCCAGCTAAATTCTGGTTCTTCTCTTCCAAAATGTCCATAGCAGGCTGTTTTTTTATAAATGGGTCTCAAAAGATTCAATTGATTTATTAATCCCCCGGGACTTAAATCAAATACTTTTGGGATAGCCTTTAAAATTTTTTCTTCCGAAACCTTATTCGTCCCAAAGGTATCAATTCCAAATTCTGTAGGCTTTTTTCCTCCAATTACATAAGAAATTCTCACCAGGCATTTTTCAGCTAAGCCAGCAGAAACAATATTTTTGGCAATATATCTTGCCATATAAGCTCCCGCTCTATCTACTTTTGTCGGGTCTTTTCCGGAATAGCTTCCGCCCCCTGCTGGGAAACCAACCCCATAATTATCAACAATTATTTTCCTTCCCGACATTCCAGTATCAGAGGTGGGACCACATATAACAAATCTCCCCGTGTGGTTAATATAAAATTTCGTCTTTTTATCCAAAAATTTTTTGCAAACAGGCGAAATTACTCTTTTGATTATATCTTCTCTAATTCTCTTTAAAGAAATGCCAGGATCATGACTAGCAGCAATTACGACACTATCTAATCTTTCAGCTCTTCCATTTTTATATTCAAGGGTAACCTGAGATTTCCCGTCTGGCCTTAAATATGGTAAAACCCCTTTTTTTCTTGTTTCATCTAATCTCTTCACCAATTTATGAGCCAACATTATGGGAAGAGGCATTAATTCTGGAGTTTCTCTACAGGCATATCCTAAACAGCTTCCTTGATCCCCTGCTCCTTGTTCTTTGGTGCCAGTTTTTCTTACTCCTCTGGCAATATCTAAGGATTGCTCAGAGATTGTGTTTAAAACCGCTACTGTCCGATAGTCAAAACCATATTCAGGTTTTACATAACCTATTTCCTTTACTGTATTTCTTACTAAGTTGTTAATATTTACTTTAGCGGAAGTAGTAATCTCTCCTCCAACGATAACATATCCCTTACTTACAAAGACTTCAGCTGCCACTCTTGCAAATTTATCATGCCTTAAAATTTCATCTAAGATTGCATCGGCAATGACATCTGCAATTTTATCGGGATGTCCACAACAAATTGATTCTGCAGTGAGAAAATATTTTTTCATTGGAGATTCAAAATTTAAAAAATAAAATTTTATTAAGAAAAAACTATCATACTTTTTTTAAAAAGTCAAATCTTTTGTGCCCCCACCAGGACTCGAACCTGGACTCAACGGTTTAAGAGACCGCTGCTTTACCAATTAAGCTATGGGGGCAAAATGCCTCCGGAAGGATTCGAACCCTCATCTTCTGCTCCGAAGGCAGAAATGTTATCCATTACACCACGGAGGCAGAGAGATAATTCTATCTTAATTTTAATCATATAAAATTTGAAATCAAGGAAAAGAATAATATTGATTTATTTTTTTTAAAATCTCTTTTGTTTTCTTTTTTGGATCTTTAGCTTTCATTATTGCCTTTGAGATGGCTATCCCCTTAACTCCACTTTCTAAGACCTCTTTTAGATTGTTCTCATTTATTCCTCCAATAGCAATTAAGGGTAAAGATACCTGCTTTTTAATTTTTTTAATTTCAGAAAGGTTTATCAAGACTACATCTTTCTTTGTAGAAGTAGGGAAGACAGCGCCAACTGAAATATAATCTACTCCTTCTTTTTCAGTCTTTTTAGCTTCTCTTAAATTGTGGGTAGAGATTCCAATAATTTTATCAAAGGGTAAAATCTTTTTAGCAGAGCCTAAGGGTAAATCCTCTTGTCCCAAATGAAGGCCATCTGCTTCTACAGAGAGGGTAATGTCTAAAAAATCATTTATCAAAAATAAGACCTCGTTTTGTTGGCAGATTTTTTTAAACCTGAGGGCAAATCTTAATACCTTGTTTTTTGGATTTATCTTATCTCTATACTGGATAGCAGTTATTCCTCCTGAGATAACCTTTTTTAATGTTTCTAAAGGCTCTTTTCCAAAATACTGAGAATCAAAGATTAAATAGAGGGGAAAAAGCTTTTTTAATTTCTCTTTTTTAGAAACCTTACCATAAATTTCTTTCTCAATTTCATATAAGAGAAAACGAGATGCTTGAAAGAAAACCGAACTTTTTCTATCAAAAAGTTTGAAGTGTTCTTCTAAAACCCTTATTGCTTCCTGGCATCTCTTTGAATTTGCCAAAACCAAATCGCTAATATCTTTTCTTTCTTTTTCCTCTTTTAAAATCATTTTTGCCCCAATATCTTTTCCACGAGAGTTAAGAAACTGCAAATTGAAGAAAGAGGCTTTTTTTGAAAAAGAATGCCTTAAGAGTTTTAATTTCTTGGTAATCTTCAAGTCTCTCAAGATAAATCTTGCAATATCTTCTAATACCCTTAGTCCTTCATTTAGTCTTCCAAAGTTGGCATCTAAAAGAGAATAAATTCTTTTATCCAATTTTTTCATATAATCTTTTTTTCCTCTTTTCTTTTTCTGAGAGAGAAATATTTGTCTTTTTGAGACCCCTCTCTAATATTTTCAACATTTCGGAATAGGTCTCTCTTTCTATAGGATAAGGAGTTCCATCTTTTCCTCCCACACAAAAGGAATATCTGGCTGGATCTTCGTAGCTTGGCTTTGCTCCATAAATCACTTCACTTACCAGCGACAAAGCCCTGATTGTCTTTTGGCCCACACCTTCTATAGCTAACAATTCTTCAAAATTACTTGGTTTCAAAAAGTGGATCTTCTCAATAATTTTCTTTAGCCTTTTTAGGTCAAATTTTTCTTTTTCTACCGGATGGTGATGAAATTCTATATTTTTTAATTTCATTTCTACAAAAAAGGGAAGACTTTTTTGTTTGGTCTTAATTAAAGAATTTTGTTTTTCAGAAATTAATTTTATGTCTCTAAAAAATGTCTTTGGTTCCTCTCTTACTAACCCTAAAGATATTTCTTTATTTTTCTTACTCTCTTTTGCTACTAAATTAAGTGTTGGTGATCTTTTCCCTGAGATGATTCCCGAGTGGGGTTCTTCAGTGAAATTTTTAGTTTTGGAAGAAAGCCAGTGGTATCTACGGGCAGTAGAATTTTTTTCTTGCATTCCTTGTTGAATAACTGCCCAATCACCTTCTGAAGTAAAAATGAGATTGTGATGATAAAGTTGATAGCCATCTTGTAAAAGAGTAGAGTCTATTTTGGCAGTTATCCTACTGATATAGGTTAGTTTTTTAACTTCTTCTTTTGAGAAGAAAGTTTCTTCCCATTTTTGAACTTCTTGTGGGGTTTTTCTGGCAGTTTTTCCCTTACCCCCACAAATAAATATCCCTGTTTCTTTTTCTAAACCTCTCAACCCCTCTTTTAAGGCTCCTAAGGTAACAGTAGTTAAACCAGAAGAGTTATAATCAAAGCCAATTACGCATCCTAAGCTTTGGAACCAAACAGGATTAGCTAATCTCTTGATGAACTCTTCCCTTCCAAACTCTTCTAAAATAGATAAGACAATAACCCTTGAAAGCCGTCTCATTTTTTCAAAGAGCCATTTTGGGCAATAACCGCGGTCTAAAGGAAGAGTAGCTATTCCTACTTTTGGCATTATTTTAAGATTTAGATTTTAAATTTTAAAACATTATTAGCAACCCTGGCTAAGAAGCTTTCCATCTCAGAAAAAGAGAAAATATTTTTAGGTAGTCTTATTTTCCAATATTTTTTTCCATCCCTTGAGAAATTAGTTCTCATTCTAATTTTGGTTCCATCAAAAGGAGCAATATCTGTTACTACCTCTGTAGGCTGGAGAATCATATTTTTTTCTTCTTTGACATTATACAAAAGAATATCTTTAACAGTTTTCCTGTTTTTTTCAAACACTCCTTTTGCCTGAGTAGAAAAAATTATCCCATTTCTGATTTTTGCCCAGGTGATGTTACTTTTAACTAAAACCGCATTTTCAATTTTCCCTCCTTTTATTTCAGAATCAATTAAGATACAATTTTCGATTTTTAATCCCTTTTCAATTTTCTTTTTTATCCAATACTTTTCTGCATTAAAAAATACCCTTGCCACTTTTCCCTCCTCTCCTCTTTCGGTGAGTTTTAATAGATTTTTAAAATAAAGTCTTAGGTTCCCATAATCCCACCAGATAGTTTTTTCTCCCAGATCCTTTTCTCCAATGATTCTTTTTTGAGCTTTTTTTTGGATAAATCTCTTTTTAATTTTTTTTAGTCTCTCCCAATAAACAGGATTCCCCCCCTGTCTTTGATATTCCATTCTCCGAGAGGTTAAAGGTACCCAGAGGTCAAAATCTGTATTTAAACATCTTCTTTTTGCCCTAAGCTCTCTTGAAAACTCAGAGAGTAAGATTTCAAAAAGGGAAAAATCTAATGAAAAGCATCCTAAACTTTTCATAATCCTAATCTCTCTTTTGAAATTGGTCTTTAGTTCCCCCTTAGATAAAAGCTCTTCAAATTCTTGAAATGACATTTTTTCTCTAAGTAGTAATCCTCTTTTTTTAGAAAACAATAAAATCCCATAATCTTTGTAATTTCTCCTCCAGGAGTTTTTATTGAGAAGAGAAAGGTGAATCCTCTCCTTTATCCCAAATAGTTCTACGGGCAGGGTAGTGGTTCTTTTTGGGGATTGAGAAGGGATGAAAATTTGATCTCCCCAAAAAACACAGACCCTTTTTTCTCTACTCTGGGCAAAGATCTGAGTGGAGAAAATAATTTTTTCTAAGATGGTAATAGGGACCCTCCTCTTTTCTATTTGGATTAACTCTGGAAGCTTGATAGCAGGTTTATTATTAACCTCGGTTCCACACAGGGGAGCCATCCTTTTTCCCTGGCCGGCTGTATGATAAATAGCAATAGTACCCCCTTTTTTTAAGAGAGTTTTTAAATTAATAATTTCATTAGCTTTTTTAAAAGCATAAAGGGTTCCTAAGAGGTGTCCTGCTCTTTTGGGCCAATCCTCTTTCGTGACAATAATCTTAGTTTTAGGAGATAAAATTTTATTTTTGCTAAACCTTAGTCTTTTTTCCCAGTAGAGTTTATTTTCTTCAGAGGCAACAATAATTATCACATCAAAGCCCTTATTTTCTTTTATTGTTGTTTTCATTTTTTTAATAGTTTCAATCATTATAATCTACCAATAGTAAAAAATCTTAAGTTTATTCGCTAACCAATTTAGTAACGATTAGTTGAGGCATCTTGCCTCGGGGAGCATACCGAGAGCTGAGCCCGAGAAAAAATAGTACATCTTAATTCTTTGATAAAGAACTCTCTAAACTCTTGAAACCCTAATTAATCCAGAGCAGGGAATAATTTCAATTCCTCTTTTCTCTAACTCATCCAAAAATAAGTTCATCCCCAAAGAGTCAGAACTCATATGTCCTGCGATGACAACATTTAGATAAGCCACCTGGGCTTCTTTTACATTTTCCTCTCTCATATGCATTCCTACAATTGTTCCAATTCCTGCCTGGGCTATCTTCTCATAAATTTTGGGCCCGGGCTCAGTGCCACCTGTAATTTCAGAGAGACAGATTTTTCCACATCTTCTTTCTGGATCTCCAACGAAGATCTTAGGACCTGCCCCAATTTTAATTGCTTCTCTAT
Source organism: uncultured Candidatus Saccharibacteria bacterium (assembly GCA_964550325.1). Classification (GTDB taxonomy): domain Bacteria; phylum Patescibacteriota; class Minisyncoccia; order Minisyncoccales; family CAZJYT01; genus CAZJYT01. The sequence goes on from CAZJYT010000003.1 coordinate 10,889, forward strand.
ACTCAGGAACTTCAGAGAGTAAATCGATTAAGTCCCCTAATCTTTCTGGACTTTCTTTCTCAATGAGTTTTTTTAGAAATTGAGCAGCCAAATTGTCAGCTGGGGTGTGGAGATTAATTAAATTGATTTTTAAAAGCTTAGCGGTATCTACTGTTCTTTGATGATTGCGGGCGTTTACTCCTCTTGCTACTTGTTCAATTCTTTCTTTCATTAAGGCTTCTGCAATATTTATTGGGACACCATAAAAATTTAAGACATCACATTGCAACTCCATTACCTCTGCTAAATGAGCCAGCCCCTTTCCTACTGGATGATGGGCAATTACTAAGTCAATCCCTCCTAATTGCTTTGCCAGAAGAAGTTCTGCTGGTTCAATGTCAATACCAACCAAGACTCTTTTTATTTCTTTATCTTTCGCAATATGATAAATTCTTGAGTCCAAAAATGGATTTTCTAAAGCCTCTAAATCAAATCTTTTCTTTTCTTTTGGAGGAAGACTTTCGTATTTTTCTCTTTTCCTTTTTAAAAGCTTTTCAATTTTATCAGGACCCCTGAAGTCAGCCCTAATTCCCATTTTAATGGCTAAATTGAAAATATTTTTAATTCTCATATTAATCTATTTTAACTTTTTGCTCTTTAATTTTCAAGATTTTGTATTAAACCACCTAAATTTTTTCATTTCTGAGAATGCCAACCCCTTCTTTAATAAAGCTCTTTACACACTGCTCAGACTGAGGTAAAATTTATGGCTTTATTAAATATGGATATCGTCTTCTAGAACTTATAAAGAGGATACACCCTGCCAAAACGAGATAATAAAAAAGGAGCCAGAAAATTGAGGCTTCAAATTTTAAACAGTTAAAAGGGAGTTTTGAAAAATAGTTAATTAAAAAGAGAATGTAGGTTAATAAAAAATAAAGAGGTAAACCAAAAAAGAAAGCAAAAAGAGAGAAGACTGAACCAAAGACCAAAAAGAGAATTCCAAAGAATAAGATCCAATACAATAGAGGAACTACCAGGATATTAGTTAGAGGGGCTAACAAGGGAATGTATCCAAAATGATAGAGTAAAAGAGGAAAGGTAAAAATTTGGGCCGAAAGACTGATAGTTAAAACCTCTCTTAATTGAAAAATATTAGGGATTTTCTCTAACCAATGACGAAGGAGAGGAGTTAAATGGATAATTCCAATTACTGCTAAGAAAGATAGCTGAAATCCCAAATCAGACTTTAATAAAAATGGATTCTGGAGGAGCATTATAGTGCCGGCAAAAAAGAGAGCCCTTAAAGAATGGGAGGCCCTTCCCAAATATTGACCCGAAAGAAAAGCTCCGCCCATAATGGCTGCTCTAATGGCTGATGGCTGAAGACCTGTTATGAGAATGAAAAGAATAATTAGAATTATTGCTCCCAAAAAAGCTTGCTGACGCCAAAGCCCAATTCCAATTAAGATAGTCATTAAAATTGAGGTTAGAATAGTAATATGAAGCCCAGAGATAGCGGTAATATGTCTTAAGCCCGTAACATTCAGTTTTTCTTTTAATTCTTTTGGTAAAAGATTTTTCTCTCCCAAGATCATTGCTGATAAAAGCAAAGATTGAGAAGGAGGAAAACTTTTAAAAATTGTTTTTTTAAATTTCTCTTTTAAAGAAAATAACATCTTCATAATTAAATTTCCCTGATCTTTTTCTATTACTCTAATCTTTGGCCAATACATCAAAGAATAAATTCCCTCCTTTTTTAAATAGTCCCTGTAATTAAAATTTTTAAAAATAGGTGGCGCCTTCAGCCTTCCAGTAATCCTTAGTTTATCTCCGTAATGGTATTTACAGAATGATGAGGTGTAAATTAAGATTTTTCCCCATTTTGACTGAACAACCAATTTTTGAATTTTCTCATCTATTTCTGGTTCTTTCACTATTATCCCTTCAAAGGTAACTCCTTTTTTAGAATTGTTTACTTCCAAAAGAGGACTATTCAGAAATTTAGCTTCGGAAAGAAAATACCTAAAAATACCAGAGATAAGAAAGAAGACACAAAGTCCAATGATGAGGTATTCTTTTCTGTATCTAAAGATAAGGAAGAAGAAAATAAGAAGAATAGAGAGAAAGAGGGAAATCAAGATTAAAGAAAGAGGGATTTCAAAGAAGGAAGCTAAAAAAATTCCAATAATGAAACAAACCAAGAAATTAAAGAAGGCTTTAGAATTACTCATTCCTTGAGTTTTTTAGACAAATTTTTAATCACTAAAATTACTTAAGATGAGAATTACCTTTATTTCTCCCTTTTTTAGCTTTGGATCTTCTCTGGCACCAAAGACTATTTTTGCCTCAGGGTGTATCTCTTTGGTGATTAATTTAGTGATTTCTTCAACTTCACCCAAAGATATCTCTTTTCCCGATATCCCAAACAATACTCCCTTAGCTTTTTTTGCTGGAATTTCAATTAAGGGGAACGAAAGTGCAGAGGAAAGAGCCTTTTGAGCCCTTTTCTCTCCACTGGCTTTGCCGATGCCAAAAAAAGCCCTTTTTGAATTTTTTAAAATTGATTTTACATTGGCGAAATCTACATTAATTAAATTTGAAGAGGTGATTAATTCACTAATTCCCAAAAGTGCTTCTTTTAGTATTTCATCGGTTTTTGAGAAGGCTTTAGAGAGAGTAGTTTTAGGACCAAGGCTTTCTAATAGTTTGTCATTTGAAACTGAAATTAAGCCATCTACTCTCTCTTTTAAGAGCCGAATAGTATTTTCTGCAATTTTCTTCCTTAGTTCACCCTCAAAAGAAAAAGGAGTAGTGAAGATAGTAATTGTTAAAATCCCTAATTCTTTAGTTATTTCAGCAACTACGGGAGCAGCTCCCGAACCCGTTCCTCCTCCTGCTCCAAAGGTAATAAAGACCAACTCTGCATCTTTAAGAACAGATTTTATTTCTTCTTTTTGTTCTTGGGCTGCTTTCTTTCCCATTTCTACATTCATTCCGGTTCCTAAACCCTGGGTGAGTTTTTTCCCTATCCTGATTTTCAAATGGGCTCTGCTTTTTCTTAGATCTTGAATGTCAGTATTTAAGGCAATTAATTCTACTCCTTCTATTTTTAGTTTCATTAATCTAGTGACAGTATTTCCTCCAGCACCTCCGATTCCTATTATTTTAATTTTTGGAATTAATTTCATTGAATTTTTAAGGAATAAAAAACCTAAAAATTTTTTTAATACCCTTAACAAATTTTTTATGAAAGGTCAAAAGATCTCTTCTTTCTTCTTTTGTTTTTGTAAGGGCATTTATAGTTAAGCCTACCAAGGTAGCAAAGGAAGGATCTTCTAACTCAGAAGAAAAACCCTTAGGAATTCCTATTCTGCTTGGTAATTTTAAGTGTTTCTTTGAGAGCTCTATTAAATGGGGGAGTTTAGCGCCCCCTCCGGTTAAAACCACTCCTGCTGGTAAATGATGAGCCTTGCCAATTTTTTTTAATTCTTTTTGGACCTCTTTTAAAATTTCTACTACCCTTGCTTCTATAATCTGGACTAAGGCTTTCTTATTAAAGGAGATAATCTCTTTTGAGTCTTTTTTTTCAATCATTATTTTCTCTTTTTTTTGTGATTTTCTTTCGCTCTTCTGGGCTAAATAATGGCCAAATTTAAGCTTTATTTGTTCTGCTAAGTCAATATCAATTTTTAGACAGATAGCAATATCGTTGGTGATATTGGCAGATCCCATAGGGAAAACTGATAGATGAATTAAATTTCCCTCCTCAAAAACAGATAGATTGGTGGTTCCAGCTCCAATATCTAAGACTGCTACTCCTAATTCCTTTTCTCTTTCTTCTAAGACCCCGTAAGCACTAGCTAAAGGGGTAGGTATTAACTCACTGAAAGATAAATTGGCATCCGAGATTGCTTCTTCTAAATTTTTAATATAAGGATCAAATCCCCCTACTACTACTGTTTCTACCTCCAATCTTGTCCCCTTTAATCCTAAGGGCTCTTTTATTCCCTGTTGTCCGTCTACAATGAATTCTTTTGGAGAGACTAAGATAATCTCTTGGTTTGAGCCTAAAGCAATTGCCTGGCTTTGCTGGATTACTCTTTGAATATCTTCTTCAGAGATCTTTTGGTCTGCCCGCGAGACAGAAACCAAACCCCGGGAAATTTTAGAGAAGAGATGGCTCCCTCCCACATTAACTATTACCTCATTAATTACTTCTCCACAATTTTCTTCTGCTTTACTTATGAGGAGGGTAATAATCTCTGAGACCTTATTCGCATCAATTACTATCCCTCGTCTCACCCCCATAGAACTTATCTGTGTTTTAAAGAGAATGTCAATCTCTTTTTCTTTCTCTTTTTTAATGGCAGTTAAAAGTTTGATATTTGCAGAACCAATATCTATCGCGGTTACAATATTAGGTTTTCCCATATTTTTGTTATTTTTGAAGAATCTTTGACAAATAATAATTTTCCTTTTCTTCCATCAATTTTGCTTTTTCTTTGTTTTTTTCATGATTATATCCCAATAGATGCAAAATTCCGTGAATTAAGACCCTTGCCAATTCTTTTTCAAAAGCCTCTTTAAATCTTTTCGCCTGCTTTCTCACCTCTCTTAAGCAAATTATTACTTCTCCCAATCCCTCTATTTTTTCTATCTCTTTAAATTTAAACTCCTCAAACATTATCTCCTTATTTGGGAAAGACAAGACATCAGTTACTCTATTTTTCCTACGGTATTCTCTATTTAGTCTCTTTATTCTAGCAGGGCCTACTAAGGCAATAGAAATGCTTTCTTTTTCTTTCCTTTCTTCTTTTAATATCTCCTCAGCTATCTTTTTTAAAAAATTTAGGTCAATTTCAACCGAGGTTAGATTATTTATTTCTACCATGTTAAAACTCGTAATTTAAAATTTCCTCATAAGATTTTCCTATAAATTCTGGTAATTTTTGGACAATTTTAAATAATTCTCTTTCCCCTTCTAAATTTTTAGCATAGATGGTAGTGATAAATTGATTTTCAAAATGTAAAATCAATTTCCTCTCATAATGTTCAAATCTCTGAAGAACTGATTTTGATGGAGGATTGCGAAAGGTAGTTGTTCCATCAGGTAAAAAAGAAAAATCTTGATAAATTAAATTTTTACTTTTTTTAATCTTTATCTTTCCCATTTTCAAATACTGAAAGTAATGGTTGATAAATATCCTTCTTTCTACTTATTTTTAAAGAATTAAATCTTCCTGCTGATTCCTTAAATTTAATCCTCCTTAAATCTTCAATCACTACAATTGGTGTTCTTTCTTTTCCTTCTCCCATTACCAAATTTGCTACCCCAGCTAATGAATCTACAATGTTTAATTGGGTAATCTTTAATTTTCTTCCAAAAATATCTTCTTCTCCTCTATAATCTCTTAAGGGTCTAATTCCCCAATATCCTAAAGAAATTCCAATTGTTCCCTTTCTTAGGGGAATGGTGTGACTATCAGAAATAATTATACCAAATTTTTTTAGGTTATAGGTAGTTTTGATAAAATAATAAATTTTTCTGGCACTTAAAAAGGGATGTTTTGGTAAAAGAATGTAATATTCGTCAGCATTAGACTCATCAATACCTGCGAAAGGAAAAAGGGCATTATGGATGATGGCAATAAAGGAGTTATCTTTCTTAAGATAAATGTTTGTCTCTTTTTTAATTATTTCTTCTTTGTTTTTTACCAAGTCTTTTCTTATACACCTTCCCTCCCAAATAGAGATGATTTTCGAGGTAAAAACAATTACCGAATTTTCTTTTAAATCAGTTAAGGATTCCCTGATTAGAGAAAATAAATCATCTTTTGGGGGAAGAAAAACTCTTGTTTTAACTGGTTTTATTCTCATCGTTTAAATTTAGCATAAAAACTGATAAAATAAAAATAAGGTATGAAGGAGATTATTCAAATTCTTATTTTTTTAATCTCTGCTCTTTATTTAATATTTGTGTTTATTATCATCTATCATTTAATTAGATTTGGGATAGGAACCAAACCAAAATCTTTAGCCTTGTTTTTCTTTTGGGGTTCTATTTTTTTACTTTTTCTCTTTCTTTTAGCCTTTTTGAGGATTGATTGGGAAAAAATTTTTGAAATATTGGGGAAAATATTTAGTTTTAAATAAAAATAAATTTTTTATGTTTTCTTTGTTCTCCTTTATTAAATCAAAAAATTCTTTTGAAGGAAAGCTTCCCGGAGAAAGGGTTATTTTTATTACAAGAAAACATTGGTTTTTTTTCTTTTTGCCCCTCTTAATCTTTTTCTTTTTTTTCCTTCTGCCATTTTTATTATATCTCTGGTTAAGAAAACTTGATTGGTTTTCTTCGTTCTCAAGTTTATTTTGGTTTTTGGTTTCTTTATATTTTTTGTTTTTATGGATAAGTCTTTTTTATGCCCTAATGAGATATATTTTAACTGTTACTATTGTTACCAATCAGAGAGTAATTAGAATTGAGACAAAGGGTTTTTTTAATTACGAAAGGGCGGAGACAGAATTAAAGAGAATTCAGGATGTCGCTTTTAAAATATATGGAATCTTTGGCACCTTTTTGAATTTTGGAAATTTAGAAATCCAGACAGCGGGTACCGAGGTTAAATTTATCTTCACTCAACTTCCCAACCCAGAAAAAATAAAAGAGATAGTTATAAGAGAAATGAGAAAAATTTGACAAAACTATTTGAAGAAAAGTATAATGGACAAGGAGTATTTTATTAGATATCCATGAGAAAAAACCCTCTAAAATCAGAAAAGAAAAATCTATTAGCTGAGACAATTTCCCAAATTAAACAGAAGTTTGGGGAGGGAGCGATAATGAAATTGAAAGAGGCTCAGCCGGTTAATGTAGAAGTTATCCCCTCTGGTTCTATCTCTATTGACCTAGCCCTAGGAGTGGGGGGATTTCCCAGGGGAAGAGTAATTGAGATTTATGGGCCAGAAAGCTCTGGAAAAACTACCTTAGCCCTCCATGTTTTAGCTGAGGCTCAAAAGCAAAAAGGAATTGGAGCTTTTATTGATGCCGAGCATGCCTTAGATCCCGATTATGCTAAGAAAATTGGGGTTAATGTAGAAGAACTTTTAATTTCTCAGCCTGATTCTGGAGAACAGGCTCTTCAGATTGTTGAGACCCTAGTACGCTCTGGAGAGGTAGATGTGATTGTGGTAGATTCTGTAGCCGCTTTAGTTCCCAAGGCTGAAATTGAGGGAGAGATAGGAGAGTTTCAAATAGGATTGCAGGCGAGGATGATGTCACAGATTCTGAGAAAGCTTTCTGGTGCCATTTCTAAAACCAAAACCGTAGTCATATTTTTAAACCAGACAAGAATGAAGATAAAACAACTCTTTGGAAGTGCTGAGACCACTCCTGGAGGATTAGCCTTAAAATTCTATGCTTCGGTTAGAATTGAATTAAGAAGAATAGCCCAGATTAAAAGGGGAGAAGAGATTATTGGAAATAGAGTAAGATTGAAGGTAGTTAAAAATAAGGTAGCTCCCCCTTTCAAAACCGCAGAGTTTGATATTTATTATAACGAGGGGATTTCAAAATACGCCGATTTAATAAATACAGGAGTAAAAATGGGTGTGATTAAAAAAAGTGGTTCTTGGTTTCAATTTGGAGACAAAAAATTGGGTCAGGGAATGGAAGCTACTAAAAAATTTTTAAGGGAAAATCCAGAAATAGAAGAAGAAATAAAAAAGACTCTATTTGCTCAGATAAGAAAGCAGGCCTAAAAACCTCGCTCTCTTAATAGCCTTTGCCAATATTCTTTGGTGATACCTACAAAGCTTTGTTTTTTTTCTTCCTTTTATTTTACCCAAACCTGAAATAAATCTCTTTAAGAGATTGGTTTCTCTGAAGTTAATTTCTTTTATATTTCGCTGGCAAAAATAACAATTTATTTCCATAATTAAGAAATCAAAAGGGTATATCATCTAAATTAATTTCTTCTTCTTCAATTACCGGAATTTCTTCTTCCTTTTTTTCTTCTCTGGTTCTTGAAGGCTCTTCCTCTCTTTTTTCTTTAGACAAGGTCCTGGGTCCCAATTGAAGCCTTTCAGCAATTACTTCTGTTCTTGATCTTTTGTTTCCTTTTTCATCTTCCCAACTTCTGGTTTTAATTCTTCCCTCGATAAAAGCCAAAGAGCCCTTTTTGAGATATTGAGAGGAAATCTCTGCCAATTTACCAAAAAGAACAATGTTATGGAATTCAGTTTCCTGCCTTTTTTCTCCACTTTTTGTAATAAAGAAGCGACTGGTAGCTAATCCAAAAGTTGAAACCTTCTGACCAGAAGGGAGATTTTTAATTTCTGGGTCTCTTGTCAATCTTCCAATTAAAAATACCTTATTTAGATTCATAGAATTACTCTCCTATTATCTCCTTCAATTTTTCTTCTAATTTTCCAATTTCGACTTTTTTAGGCTTTTCTCTTTGTTTGGTTTTTAGGGGTGTTTTTAACTGTGGTTTTTCCTTAGTGGATTTTTTCTTTAATATCAAATATCTCAAAATATGAGGTTCCTTTTTTAAACTCTTTTCAAAATCTGGTAAATTCCCTCCATCCATTTGAAAAAGGGCTACCCCTAAAAAGGCTGTTTTTTGCTTTTTAATTGGATAAGCCAACAATCTCTTTTTGGGCAACTGGGCGTTGACCAAAATTCCTTTCTCCTGGATTAAAGAAAGGAGTTTTTCATGCGTCTCTTTAATTCTTTCTTCTTCAATATTTCCAGAAACGAGATAAGTTATTTCATATAAATTTCGCATAATTTTATATTTTAAACTCAATTATATCACCATCTTTAACTTCATAGTCTTTTCCCACAATCTTCACTTTTCCCATCCTTTTTGCATTTATCCAGCCCCTTGCCTCTATTAAATCTCGCCAGTTTAAAACCTCAGCCCTAATGAATTTTTTTTCAAAATCCGAATGAACCATTCTTCCTGCTTCTAAAATTTTTGAACCCTTTTTGAGAACCCAGCCCTTACTTTCTCTTTCACCTGCTATAGTATAAAAAGTAATTAAAGAAAGTAAATTATAACAAGCCTTAATTACTTTTTCAAGGTTTGAATTAAGACCCAACTCTTTAATTTCTTCTTTGCTTAATTCAGAAATTTCCTCCTCTTCTTTCAAATTAATTTTTAAGTGCTCTTTTTTAAAGGGTAGCTCTTTTTTATTAGTATTTAAGAGACAAAGATAAGGTTTTTGAGTAAGAAATTGATATTCTTTGATTTCTCTAATCTCCTCTTCGCTAAGTGATAGTTGAGAAATTAATTTTTCCTTTAAAATTTCACTTTCGATTTTTTTTAATAATTCAATCCTTTCTTTCATTTCCCTCTTCTTTTCTAATTTTGAAATGGCATTTCTTACTGTTTCTATATCTTTCATTATAAGCTCCAATTTTAGAATCTCTATTTCTTTCTGTGGATTTATCTCTCCCAAAACATTCTCTACATTTTCTTTTTCAAATCCCCTTAAGACAATCAAGAGGGCATCGCAGATTCTGATCTGAGCTAAAAATTGATTACCCAATCCCTCTCCCTTGTGGGCCTCTTTTACTAATCCCGCGATGTCAATAAATTTAATAGTAGGAAATGTAACTTTTTCAGGTTTTACAATCTCACTAATCCTTTTTAATCTTTCATCTAATAATAGAGTAAGACCAATATTAGGTGAAAGAGTAGTAAAGGGATAATTTCCAATTTCTACTGATTTTTTAGTTAATAATTTAAATAGGGTAGATTTCCCAACATTGGGGAGCCCTACGATTCCCACAGAAAAAGACATAAAAGAAGCTTTTTAAGATTTTTTAGTAATTTCAGAAGCTTTTAAATCTTCTTTGAGCTTTCTTCCCCCTTTTTCCATCTTGGTTTTTCTTTCCTCTTTGTATCTTTTAATTTGTCTTTCTAATTCTTCTCTAACTTCCAAGATAGCTGTTTTGAGATTCTCTCCCTGAGAGGTAGCTCTTAAGACTTTTTTTGATAAATTAATCTGACACTCAGCATAAAAGACGTTTCCTTTTTGATGATGGAGACTTGGTTTTCCTATTTCTACCCGGGCTTCTACTTGGATATTATCAAAAAATTTTTCAAGCGTTTTTATCTTTGTCCTAATAAATTTTTTTAATCCAGAGGTAAGAACTAAATTAGTGGATTTAATATTCACTTTTAGCATCTCAGATCTTTCAAACAGAAACCCCTCCTTTGGGACAATAACTTTTCCATTGTACCCAAAAAGAGGGGAAGAAAACCACTTTTAAAACTATTTACTTTTTTCTCTTAGCTTTCTTTTTAGTGGCCTTCTTTTTGCTAGCCTTCTTTTTTGCCATAAAATTTTTTTGTTTCCTAATTTTATTTTCTAAGACAAATAGTCGACCTCCTCTATTTGCCTTATTTTATTTTTTCATTTTTAAATAATTTGTCAAGTCTTTGTGAAGAAGATTTATTTGTAAATGTTTTTAAAAATGATATAATCTTGCAAAGAATATTTTACAATGTTAGATAAAAAATTTGTCATTTCCTTGGGAGGATCTATTGCCTTTCCCGAAAAGATAAATATAAGTTTTTTAAAAAGCTTTTCTCTGTTTATAAAAAAGGAGATAAAGAAAGGATATAAATTTCTAATCGTAGTTGGAGGAGGAGAGATTACCAGGAGATATCAGGAGGCTGCTGGGAAAATTACCAGGGTGACAGATGAAGATAAGGACTGGATTGGGATCCATGCCACTAGATTAAATGCTCATTTGTTAAGGACAATCTTAAAGAGAAAAGCTCATCCGGTTGTTTTTGACCAAAGATTTAAAATTAAAGATTTTGGAAAATACTCTCTAATTATTGGTTCTGGTTGGAGGCCTGGCTGGTCTACTGATTATGTAGCGGTCCAAATTGCTGTAGACCTTAAGATTAAAATTGTAATTAATTTAACAAAGATTGATTATCTTTACACCGCAGATTTAAAAAAAGAGCCAAAGGCAAAGCCTATTGAAAAAATAAGTTGGGAAGAGTATCGGAGATTAATTCCTAAGAAATGGACCCCTGGCCTTCATGTTCCAATTGATCCAATAGCTGCTAAATTGGCTCAGAAAGAAAAAATCAGGGTGATTATTGCTCAAGGCGAGAATCTTAAGAATTTAAAGAATATTTTAAAAGGAAAAAAATTCAAAGGCACTATTATAGAGTGAAGAGAAAACAAAAAAAGGTAGCTGTAGGAGGGACTTTTGAGATTATTCATCGGGGTCACATAGCCTTATTAAAAAGAGCCTTTGGGTTGGGTGAGGTCTTTATTGGTTTAACTTCAGATAAAATGGCATTTCAGATAAAAAAAAGGAAGGTAAAGCCCTTTAAGGAAAGGAAAAAAAATTTAGAAAAGAAGATTAAAGAGATTTTTTCAAGGAAAGCAAAGATTCTCAAAATTGAAGATGAGTACGGAACCACCTTAAAAGACGATTTTGACTATCTCGTTGTTTCTCCTGAGACAGAAAAAACTGCTATTTTAATAAACGAAAGGAGGAAATTAATGAAAAAAAAACAAATAAAGATTGTAAAGGTTAATTTCGTTTTAGCTCAAGATAAAAAGCCGATTTCTGATAGGAGAATTTTAAGAGGGGAGATAGACAAGGAGGGAAACCTATTATGAAGTTTATCGCCGATTTTCATTTACATAGTAAATACTCAAGGGCAACCTCTCCTCAGATGGATTTGGAAAATATGGATAAGTGGGCACAGATTAAGGGAATTAAGGTTTTAACAGTAGGAGACCTTACCCATCCCGAATGGTTAAAAAATGTAAAAGAAAAATTGGAGTTAGCAGAACCTGGGCTTTACAAACTAAAATCAAAATTTCAAGTTCAGAATTCAGAGAATGAAACGCGCTTTATCCTTACTACTGAAATTAGTTGTATCTATTCTAAAAAGAACAAGGTGAGAAAGATTCACTTTTTAGTTTTTATCCCCAATTTTAAAACAGCTGAAAAAATAAACACCCAACTTTCTTGGTCTGGAAACCTAAGGGCAGATGGGAGACCTATTTTAGGCATGGATGCCAAAGAGCTATTAAAAATTGTTTTAGACTCTTCTGAGGATTGTTTAATGGTAGGAGCCCATGTGATGACCCCATGGTTTGGCATTTTTGGTTCAAAATCAGGTTTTGATTCTATTGAGGAGTGTTTTGAAGAGTATTCTAAATATATTTTTGCTTTAGAGAGTGGTCTCTCAGCAGACCCTAAAATGCTGTGGCGAATTCCAGATGGAAGAAGATTAACTATAATCTCAAATAGTGATGCTCATTCACCCCACCACATTGGCCGGGAGGCGAATGTCTTTGATACGGAATTAAGCTATCCGGCGATCATTAAGGCAATTAAAGAAAAAGACCCAAAGAAATTTTTATATACCACAGAATTCTATCCCCAAGAAGGGAAATATCACTACGATGGCCACAGGTTTTGTGGAATTTCTTTATCTCCCTCAGAATCAAAAAAGTATCACCATATCTGCCCCAGGTGTGGAAAGCCATTAACCATTGGTGTTTTAAATCGGGTGGAGGAACTGGCAGACAAACCAGAAGGTTTTAAACCAGAAAATGCCATTCCCTTCAAGAGCCTCGTCCCCTTAGAAGAGATCATCGCTGAGGTCTTGGGTCGGGGAGTAGGTACAAAAGAGGTAAAAGAAAGATACCAAGCCTTAATTTCTCAATTTGGGAGTGAATTTAATATTCTTTTGGAAGTACCAAGAAAAGAGTTAGAGGAATCAGGCGGCCCTGAGATTGCTGAGGGGATTATAAGAGTAAGAGAAGGGAAAGTAAAGGTGGAACCAGGATATGATGGTGTTTATGGTAAAATTAGAATTTTTTCTAAAGGTGAGCGGAAAATGGTCTCAGGTCAAAAGACCCTCTTTTAAAATGACTATCGGTATCCCACGGGCTCTAATTTATTGGAAAAAACCATATTTTTGGGAACACTTTTTTGAAAGTTTAGGGTACAAGGTCTTACTTTCACCAAAGACCAATAGGGAAATTGTTGAGGTGGGAGTGAGGAATTCTGATCCCGAAGATTGCTTCTCAAAAAAAGTTTATTTCGGTCATTTAATATGGTTAGATGGGAAGTGTGATTTAATTTTCCTTCCTCGTTTAAAAACTAATTCTCAGGGGTTAGAATACTGCCCCAAATTTTTTGGCTTACCTGATCTGGGAAAGCTTTTGGTAAGAACGCCTCTTTTGATAGAAAATTTTGATGAGAAAAAAGAAAGTTTTGAAAAAATAGTCATGAGATTGGGAAGAAAATTGAAAATTCCAAGAAAAGAAAAAATTAAAAAAGCTCTTTTAGAAGCCTCTTTAAAGGAAAGAGAAAGAAAAATCTTGCAAAAGGGAGGTTTCTTTCAAAAAATTAATTCTCCAAAGCCCAAAATTTTGCTTGTTTCCCATCCCTATATTCTTTATGATGAATATGTGAACTTGGGGATAGTTTCTAAGCTAAGAAGATTAAATACAGAGGTTATTTTAATTGATGAGGTTTTTTTGGAAGACGCTCAAAAAGAGCTTGATATTAGGTTTCACTGGGAGTTTGGAGAAGAGATAATGAGAAAAATTCCTCAGATTTTAAAGCATAATATTTCTGGAGCAATTGAGATTTCTTCTTTTGCTTGTGGATGTGATGCAGTTTTGAAAGAATTTGTAGAAAAAAAAATTAAAGAACAGAAAATCCCGTTTTTATATATAATAATTGATGAGCATACAGGGGAGGCTGGCTTTCAGACCCGTTTGGAGGCTTTTATAGATACATTATATGCCCTACCTAACTACTTCAGTAACAATTTTTGATAATTTCTTACCTGAGGCATCTTGTCTCGGGGAGCACGGAGTCGCCGTAGGTGCTGAAATAGGGGTTTATCACCAGGCGCTCCTATACCTCGCCGAGCCTTACAAAGTTCCTTCTGAAATACAATCTTTTTTTGGGGGCTCGGCTGCGGTGTGCTCCCCGAGACAAGATGCCTCAACTGTTTCCCTACCAAATTGATTAGCAAATACACATTATTAAAAAACCTATGAAGAAAAGATATCTTATTCTTACCTCTACTACAGAACATTTCATAGAAAGCCTTCAAAAGAAGGGCCTTTCAATAATTTTATCTAAAAGAAATAAAGAAGGAAAAAGGTTTTTTCCTGATGGGGAGGTATATGTAAGGTTGGCAGAAATAAAGAGAATGAGAAAGAGGGGAGTAATTATTTTACATTCTGGGATGCCAAGACCAAATGATGGTTTAATGGAGTTAGAGCTGATTTTAATGATTTTAAAAGAAAATGGAGTAAAAACCGAAGTTTTTTTTACCTACTTTCCTTACGGAAGGCAGGATAAGATTTTTAGCCCTGGAGAGACTAATGTTAGCGAGAATTTAATTAAAAAATTAATTAAATTTTATAAAGTTAAGAAAATTTATACCCTTGAAGCCCATTTTGGAGAGAGAGATTGGCTAAAAAAATATCCGATAAAGAATATTTCTCTTTTCCCCTTTTTAAAAGAAAAAGTGAAGGAGGACTTCGAAGAAGAGATTTTATTTTTGGCTACTGACAAAGGGGGTCAAAGAAGATTTAAGATTCCAGGTTTTATAAAGAAAAGAAAAGATTCTTTTAGGGTAGAAATGAGATTATCCGAAAAAGTGGAAAAATTAGCAAAAGAGAGAATAGTTTGTCTGGTAGATGATCTCTTAGCTACTGGCACCACCCTATTAAAAGCTAAAAAAGAGATTGAGAGATTGGACCCAAAAAGGATTATTTCTTTATTTTCCCATTGTCTTTTTGAGGAGGGGTATGAAAAAATTAAAAAAAGCTTTTCAAAGATTTATTTTACAAACACCATTTATCACCCCAGATTGCCTCAAATTGACATCTCACCCTTAATAATTAAAACCCTTGAGGATTAATATCTTAATATTTTTTTTAGTGTCTTTTCTATTTCAGAAGATATATTTTCCTTTTCTCTATTTAAAAACAGATAATTCTTTGAGGGTAAATTTATTCTTTCATATCTGTCTTTCAATTTTAAATAAATCAATGGGGTAGCATCTGAAACCTCTTTTTTCTTTCCTCTTTCTTTTAATCTTTTTAAAATCTTTTCTGGAGAAGCCCAACACTCAACAAAGAGAAATGGTATTTTCTCTTTCTTCACTTTTTCAATTAGCATCTGATGATAAATTTTCCTGGCAAAGGTGGCGTCTAAAATCACTAATTTCCCTTTCTTAATTAGATTTATTCCTCTCTCAATCATTTTCTGATAAACCTTAATACTTACCTTTTGAGTATAAATTTTCTTTACTTCTTTCTTATGGTCAAAAAGAGGGATACCAAACATTTTTTTTCTGATCACATCAGAATTTAAGACCTTGGCTAAGATTGTTCTTTTCAAGCTTTTCGCTAAATAGCTCTTTCCAGTGCCAATTTGCCCTCCAATTACTATCAAAAAAGGCTTTTTTTGAGAAAACTGAAAAGCATAATTGAAAGCCAAGCCAAAATACCTCTGGATAGAGAGAAGGTTAGCCTTTGGTAAAGAAAAGCAACCAACTTTTCCCCTGATAAAAGCCCGATAGCATTTGTAAAAGGGAAGAATCCTTAAAAGGGTTTCATCTTTTGAAATTGAGAGATATTCTTTTAAAAATTCTTTGGCTAAATTTTCTTTTCTTAAATATTCCAAATTCATCAAAAAGAAGGCAATATCAGATGCTATGTCCTGGTGTCTAAATCTCTCATTGAATTCAATGCAGTCTATAATATATACTTTTTTGGGAGTGACAAAAATATTTCCAGAATGCAAATCCCCATGGCCATCTCTAATTTTTCCTTCTTTTATTCTTTTCAAAAATAACTCTCTATTTTCTCTTAGGTATCTTTCTACCTCTTTTTTGATAAAATCAAATAATGGTTTTTGGAGAATCCTTTTTAAAAAAGGCTTTGTTTGCTCAAAATTCTCTCTCCAATTAAATTTCACCATCTCAAATCCATATTTTTTAGGAGAGATATCAGCTCCTTGATGAAAAGAAGCTACTACCTTGGCAATTTCTTTAATCTTTTTAGAATCAAACTTTTTATTTTTTAACAAATTAGGTAAGTAATACTCTTCTGGAATTTCTTTCATCTTTAGGGCATAATCTACTGTTTTTCTTGAAGAGGTTTTGAAGGTATTTAATATTTTAAAGAACCCATCTTCTTTAACTATTGGTACCACACCTAAATAGATTTCTGAAGCTAATCTTTTGTTTAAAATGAGTTCTTTTTCGCAAAAAAATCTCCTTTTTTTAATTGATGAGAAGTCTAAATATCCAAATTTAACTGGTTTTTTGATTTTGTAAACAAAATTTCCAGTGAAAATTAGCCAGGAGATGTAGGTTTCTTTTAGCTTGAGATATTTTATTTTGTGAGGAAAGGCTTTTTTGTTTAAAATTTCTCTTATTTCTTTTTCTTTCATCTTGGTTTAGGCGGGGGAGAGGGAGAAGGAGGAACCATAGTCCCCGTAATCTCAAATTCTTTTGAATAAGCTGTCTTTATCTTTTCTAATTTTAGAGGTTTATTAGGAGTATAGGGATAATTTTCGGGTTTTAAAGAAGTATAATCCAAACCAATTTTATATTTACCCGGAGTGAAATGTTTCATCCAATCTTTATAATTTATCTCAAATATTTCCCCAGCAGGGAGCATAATTAATCTCCTTCCACAACAATAACCAGAGGGACATGGTGTCTCTTTATAAAAATGTAAAATTTCCCATTCTCCATCAGTGTATTTGTAGACATTAAGAGGTTCTTCCGAACACTTGTCATTAATCCACCAAATGGGTCCCTCTGAAACATTTCTAATTTCAAGAACTATTGTCTCTTCTGGGGAATAAGTCAATTTTGCTAATTCTAAAGAGACTTCAACCTTTCTTTTTTTCATACACTGATTATTGATACATTCACAAAAGAAGTCTTCTTTTAAAAGACAATGGTTTCCTGAGAAATGATATTTATTGACGCATTCTGACTCACAATTTAAAAGGCAGTCCTCTGTCCTTTCACAATATTTCCTTTGGGAAAGATATTTATTTTCTTTAATCTTAAATTCATTAGAATAAGCTTTTGCTAAACCCTCTTCCCAATTTTCTAATTTTTTTTCCTTGAAAAAGGAGTATTTGACAAAGGCTCTATAACAACCAGGTTCAGCTATCTTTTCTTTTTTGTCTTCCAATACCTTTTGGTCCCATTCTCCCTTTAGACTCTTTCCTATATCCAATAAAGAGAGGGTATATTTTCCTTTACATTTTACTGGGATTGATATTTTTTCTCCATTACATTTTTCAAAAAACAAAAAAGAATTCTCACAATTTTCCCTTTGAAGATACCAAATGGGACTATTAAAGTTATTTTTAATATTTATTTGAACCCTTTCTCCCTGTTTATACTCTGATTTTGAAGTTGAGATCTCTAAGCTTCCTGTTGAAGAAGGAACTTCTTTTTGATTTTCTTTTTCAGATTTTAAAAATAAGGAAACTACTCTTCCCGGGGTTTCAATTAATTCCTCTTTTTGAGGGGAGAGAGGATTATTGATATTTATTACCAAGATTCCCTTCCCACCATAAAATACACGGTTTCCCCCCTTGGCTAAAGAAAAGGTAGACTCAATTTCTTTTTCAAAAGTAGTAGTACTTTTTAGTCTTGGTTCAAAAATATTTTTTATCTCATAAATTAAAAGTTTTTGTTTTTCAGAAAGGCAATATAAATAATCATTTATTGTTTCCATCTCTTTTATCTTGTTCTTAGAAAGATTTATTTGGGCTATTTTCTCTATTGGAGGATAGGCTGTGAATATTGAGACCCCTGAGTTATTACTGACAAACCAGATACCTTTTTTAACTTTTTGATTTATTAATCCAATATCTTTCTTTCCCATTTCAAAAGAGAAAAGCTTTGGATGTTTGGGGTCTTTAACATCTACCATATAAAGAAAGGTAGAACCCTCTCTATTATCAAGAAGATAAAGATTCTTGTTTTTGGATAGGATTTTTTCAACCTTGTCTTCAAATTCTAAAGAGGAAACCAAAACTGGATTTTTTGGGTCTTTAAAGTCTAAAATTTCCAATCCCTCTTCTTTTAATCCATATAAATAATTTTCTTTTACTTCAAAATCAAAAAAATCACAAGGGAAAGAGGAGATAAATTCTAAGTTTTCATTGTAAACAGTAATGACCTTTTTGAAATCATGAGGCTGAAGGCTTTCTAAGATCTTTCTTTTTTCTTTTTCATCCTCTATTCCTTTTATAATTTCCATTATTTTCTTTTGAAATTGATACTCTAAAATAAAGAGATTTCCCCCCTTTCTTATTTTCTTTCCATAACCTGTCTTTTTTATTCTCTCCTCAATTTTTAGAGAACGAGGATTTATTTTGAGAATTACAAAATAAGGAAGAATGAATTCTTTTTCGTTTTTAAGACCTTCTTGAGTTAGGGCATATAAAAACTCCTTTTGCTTTTTGGAAAGGAAAGCCAATTTTATAGAGTTGATTTTTGAAATTCCAAGTCCTTGGCAATTTTCTCCTTTTTTACATTGGTGGAGGATACCAGAAATTTCTACCTCTTTTTTGTCATATTTTTGGCAATCCAAAATATTTTCTAAAATTTTTAAATTGGTACCATCTGGAAATCTAATTTCTGAATTCTCACAGCTTAGTTCGCCCTTCAGTCTCACCCTTTTACCAAGACACTCCTTTTTAATAAGGTTTTGAGAGGTGATTAAGAGGTCGGGACAGCCGGTTTTCTTTAAGGAAGAACCTGACCAAAACAAGTGACTGATCCCAAAAAAAACGAGAATAATCACAGCTGTAAAAAGTAGGAACAAAAGAATTATTTTTTTCTCTCCCATAGCCTAAATATGTTTAGATATAACCAATGTAGGATAAATTTCTAAATTTCTCTTCAAAATCCATTCCATATCCTACCACAAACTTATTTCCTATTTTGAAACCCAAATAATTAACCTTAATTGTTTCGTTTGTTGAGATCTTTTTTTCTAAAAGGACGCAGGTTTTTATCTCTTTGGGGCCGAACCTTTTTAAATATTTTATAATTTTTTTTAGGGTTAAACCAGTCTCTAAGATGTCTTCTACAATTAAAATATTCTTTCCCTTAATTTCTTTTTTCTCTAAAAAATGAATTTCCACTTTTTCTGAAGAAGTTTTCCCTATATAGCTTTTAGCCGCCAGAAAATGAACCCTTAGAGGTATTTTTAAATATCTCATTAATTCTGCCCCAAATAAAAAACCTCCTTTTAAGACTACGATTAAATTTAGCTCTTTTTTTTGATAATCTTTAGAAATTTGCTCTGCTAACTCTTTTACTCTTTTTCTAATTCTTTTTTCAGGAATTAAAAGCCTTACTTTTTTTCCCATATCTTCTTTTTATTTCTCTCAAAATTATTTTTTCTCCTTCTACCTTTTTTTCTCGCATTAGTAATTTACCATCACAAATTGTTTCAGAAATACAATCTCTGTTACAGGAATATACCAAACCTGAAAAGATATTATAGCTCGGTAATAAACAGGGATTGTTTAGATCTATTAAAATTAAGTCTGCCAATTTCCCTTCTTTTATCTCACCTGCCTCAATTTTTAGAGCCTTAGCCCCATTTTTGGTGGCTAAATCAAAAACCTCTTTAGCTGGGGCTACACTTGGATTTTTCTCTTTTACCTTTTGAAGCAAAGAGGCAAATTTCATTTCTTCCAGCATATCCAAATTGTTATTAGAACCTGCGCCGTCGGTACCAAGACAGATATTTATTTTTGCTTTTTTAAAAAGGCTATATGGGAAGATACCCGAACCCAATTTCATATTTGAACAAGGAGAATAAACCACAGAAGAATTTCTCCTTCTTAAGATTTCTATCTCTTTTTGAGAAACCCAGATGGAATGACAAAGGAGACAGTCTTTTCCCAAAAATCCAAGTTTTTCTAAAAACTCTACCGGTTTTAATTTATATTTTCTCTGGCACTCTCTTACTTCTTTTAAGGTCTCTGAAAGATGGAGATGTAAAATTAAATTATGCCTTTTGGCAAATTTTTTTGCCCAAATTAAGTTTTCTTTAGAGACAGTATAAATTGAATGGGGAGAAAGGGAAAGGCTGACAGTTTGGGGTATTTCTTTTTCTAACCCTGAATAAATCCTCTCTACTTCTTTTGGACGGCCTTGAGGATGGAAATCAACTAATATTAATCCAATTACCGCTCTCAGGTTTATCTCTTTGAGCGCCTCCACGGTGATTTCTGGATGCCAATACATATCATTAAAGCAAGTGGTTCCAGATTTCACCATTTCCAAAAGAGCCAATTTTGTTCCCCAATAAATATCATCCAATGTTAATTTGGCTTCTTTGGGCCAGATCTTTCTTTTCAACCAAATTTCCAAAGGTAAGTCATCGGCATATCCCCTAAATAGAGTCATTGGAGAATGGGTGTGGCAATTTATGAAACCAGGCAATACTGCTTTTTCTCCCCTGGCATCAATCTTTTCCTTAGCTCTTTTGTCTATTTTCTTTCCAATCTTTTTGATTCTTCCTTTTTCAATGTAGATATCCACCTTTTTCCAATTTAAAATGACATTTTTTAAGAGGAGAGACATATTTTTTTAATTATTTTTTCTATTACTTTTAGATTCTTTTTCTGATTTTTTTGAATTTCTCTTAAGGTTAATGGTCTCTTACCTATGCCATGGGCATAATTATCAACAAAGGCTAAAGAGCAATAAGGCAGATTTAGTTCCTGGGCTAGGGTAGCTTCTTTTGCCATTGTCATGCCTACCAGGTCTCCAAAGTTTTTAATTAAATTAATTTCTGCTTTTGTCTCTAATCTTGGGCCCCTTGTCTGAAAATAAATACCCTTCCTTCTAAATTTTATTTTTAGCTCTTTTAAAATCTTTTCCAAAAATTTTCTTGCTTTCTCTGAAATTTCTGGTACAATGTGAAGACATTTTTTTTCAAAAAATGTGGGAGGAGAAAAATCAATACAGTCTGAGATTAAAACAATCTCGCCAGGCTTAATCTCATTTTTTAAAGAGCCTACTGAATTGAAGGCAATTATTAAATTTACGCCTTCTTTTTTAAAGGCAAAAAGATTGGCTTTGTGATTAATTTTGTGAGGAGGAATTTTATTTTTTCTTCCATGGCGAAACAAAAACAAAAAATTATCTCTCACCAGAATTTCCACCGCTCCAAAAGGAGTTCTTACTATTTTTCTCTTTTTCTCTTTTAAAAAAGAAAACAGACCTAAACCCTGACCCAAGATTATTCCAATTTTATTAAACCTTTTCCCACTCTTTTTCATCTTCTCTTTCTGTGTTATTTATTAAAACCTCTCTTGGCTTTGCTCCATCAGGAGGACCGATAACCCTTCTCTCTTCTAACATATCCAATAATCTAGCCGCTCTGGCATAGCCAATTCTTAATTTTCTTTGTAAAAGAGAGGCAGAAGCCCTTTTTGCTTCAATCACAATTCTTTTAGCTTCTTCGTATAAAGGATCCTCTTCCTCCTCTAAATCAGAGAGAGAAAGAGCTTCAGACTCTTTAGGACCTTCTTTTAATATCTCTTCTGGAATTCGGTATAGCTCCTTTTCTTCTTTATAATTTGAGGCGAGGTATTCTACTACTCCCTTTATTTCTTTTTCTAAAATGTAGGGAGCCTGAATTCTTTGGGGTTTTGCTGATTCAGCTGAAAGGAAAAGGAAGTCTCCTCTTCCAATTAATTTTTCAGCTCCAGAAATATCTAAGATTGTTCTAGAATCAACCTGTGAGGCTACCTGAAAAGCTACTCTGGCTGTAATATTGGCTTTGATTAAACCAGTAATTACTTCTACAGAAGGCCTTTGGGTAGCGATTACCAAATGAATTCCTACCGCTCTTGCCATTTGAGCCAATCTCACAATCCCTGCCTCTATTTCTCGCCCTTTTGCTGCCATTAAATCTGCCAATTCATCAATTATTAAAACAATGTAAGGTAAAACCTCTTCTTTCTTTCTTATCATTTTTTGATTATAAGTGGAGATATCTCTCGCTCTTGCCTGAGACAGCAGATTAAACCTTCTTTCCATTTCTGAAATTAGCCATTTTAAGACATTAATTGTCTTCTGGGGATCACAAATTACAGGACAAAGTAGGTGAGGAATTTCGTTATAAATCGGAAACTCTACTCTTTTGGGATCTACTAAAATTAGCCTTAAAATCTCTGGGCTTGAGCCATAGGGATAGTGAGGGGTGGGAGGACGATAAAGTAAACTTAATAAGATACAATTTAAAAACAAGGTCTTACCGGTGCCAGTTGCTCCACCCACCAAGAGATGTGGCATCTTTGCCAAATTACTATAGATAGGGGTACCAGAAACATCTCTTCCTAAAACAATAGGAAGAGGAAACCAAGAGTTTTGAAAATTGGGATGGGCAATTAGCTCTCTTAATCTTACCCTTGCTCTTACTCTATTTGGAACCTCAATTCCAACCAGGGATCTCCCGGGTATAGGAGCAACGATTCTAATTGGATGGCTAGCTAAGGCCAAGGCTAAATCATTAGATAGAACAGTAATTTTAGATAGTTTTATTCCTTCCGCAGGTTTTAAAGTATATTGAGTAACCGTAGGACCAATGTTTACCTCTCCCATTTCTACTGGGATGCCAAAATTCTGAAGAGTTTTTTTAATAATAAAAGAGTTCTCCCTAATATTTCCACTGGTGGGGGTTTCTTTCTCATTTTCCAATAAAGAGAGGGGGGGAGGGGAAAAAGAATACTTTTTAATCTTAACTACTGGTTTTAATTTTAGCTCGGGAGACTGGGATGGAGCAACTTGAGAAGGGGAAACAGGAGTCCTGATTGAACTCCGGGATATCTTGGTGGGAAGTTCTATTTTCTTTAGCTTTAATTTAGGAGAAGGAACACTTTTTGCTATTTTTTCTAAAATTGATTTTTCCTTCTTTGTTTCATTTTTTTCTAAAGTAAGCTTTTTTTCTTTTGAAGAGACAAAAAGTTTTTTCAAGATTAATCCACTTAAGATAATAAACACAAATGATAAAGCTGAGCTAACCCAAAACCCAAAGAGAGGAAGAAGAACTTTTGCATAAATAATTTCCCCCAAGATTCCTCCACTCCCTGGGTTAAAAGAGAGCTCTAATACTCCCGATACCCCAATAATAAAGAGACTAGAGGCTAAAAAAATGTTTGAAATATTCTCTCTTTTAAAAGAGATTATATATATTCCACTCAGGAAAAAGATTAATGGAAGAAAAAAAATAGTCCTCCCAATTAAAAAGTGGAAAAAGTTAAAAATGAGCTCCCCAGTTTTCCCAGCTAAATTGAAAAAACTCAAAAGAGAAACGAAGCCCAAGAAAAACAAAAAGGTGCCAAAAAGAAGATTTTTAATTTCTTCAGAGAAGGAAATATTTTTAAATAAATGGGAGGGAAAAGAAAACTTGAAATTCCTCTCTCTTTTGGGCTTTCTCTTTTTATTCTTTCTTAAACGCCTCCTCATCACTTTTTATTTTAAATCTTTATCTATTAAAATCAATAACTCCTCTTTTCAGCCAAGGGTTATCACATTTCTAAAATAGACTCAAGAAAGGGGTTAGAAGAGTAATTATCTTCTAAAACCAGTTCCTGCAGGAATTAATTTACCAATTATTACATTTTCTTTTAAACCCATTAATTTATCTTCCTGGGCTTCTAAAGCTGCTTTGATAAGCACCCTTGAGGTTTCTTGAAAAGAGGCAGCTGATAAGAAAGAGTCAGTAGTTAGAGCAACCGTAGAGATTCCTAATAAAATTGGATTAGCCTTTGGTAATTTACTTCCCTCTTTTTTTAATTTTTGAGTGACCTCGAAAAATTTTTGTTTAGAAACAATCTCTCCAGGAATGAAGTCTGAGTCTCCGGGATCTTTTACTTTTACTCGAGAAAACATTTGAGAAACCACTGTTTCTATATGTTGATCGTGAATACTGACGTCTTGAGCGGTATAAATTTTTTGAATCTCCTTGATTATATATCTCTGGGTTGTTTCTTTTCCAGCGATTTTAAATAGCTCCTTAAGATTCAACTCTCCCTCACAAAGGGGTTGACCAGGACTTACCCTCTCTCCTACCTTCACCAAGATTTCCAGACGGGGAGGTATTTTATACTCTATATTTCCCTTTTCTGTTCGGATTTTGATGGTTCTGTCTGGACTAATCTTTACTATCTCTCCTTTTACTTCTGAAATAATTGCTTTTTTCTTAGGAGGTTGAGCTTCAAATATTTCTTCTACCCGGGGTAATCCTACAGTAATATCTCCACCCCCCACTACTCCTCCTGTATGAAAGGTTCTCATTGTTAATTGGGTTCCTGGTTCCCCAATTGCCTGAGCAGCAATGATTCCTACCGCTGTTCCCAGGTTTACTAATTTATTCCTTGAGAGGTCCCAACCATAACATTTTTGACAAATCCCATAGATCGATTTACAGCTTAGGGGAGATCTTACCCTCACTTTTTCAATTTTAGCCTGTTTTATCTCTTCTGCCTTCTTCCAATCAATAATCTCACCTTTCTTTACTAAGATTTTTCCTTTTTTATCTTTTATATCTTCAAGAGATACCCTTCCCACTATTTTAAAGACAAAATCTTGGTTAATTTCTTTAGCATCTTCTAAATAAACATAGATTCCCTCTTTATCCCCACAATCTTCCTCTCTTATAATAAGAGAATGAGAGACATCAATTAATCTTCTGGTTAGATATCCCGCAGTAGAAGTTCTTAGGGCGGTATCAGCTGTTCCTTTCCTTGCACCATGGGTAGAAATGAAATACTCCAAAATATTTAAACCCTCCTTGTAGGAACTTAAAACCGGTAATTCAATTATTTCTCCCATTGGATTAATCACCAATCCTTTCATCCCTGCCATCTGAACAGGTTGGATCCAACTTCCCCTTGCTCCAGCATCAATCATGGTATAAACAGAACCATCTTTAGGTAGGATTTCTGGTACTAATTTCTCAATTTCTAATTTCACTTCCATCCAAATATCAATTATTTTTTCTTTTCTCTCTTCTTTAGAAAGCAGACCCTTACTATAATATTCTTCAATGGTTTTAATTTTTTCTTTTGCTCTTTCTAAAATTGAAGATTTCTGGGGAGGAGTAATTAGGTCTTTCCACCCCCAGGTGACCCCAGAGAATGTTGAATATTCAAATCCTAAATCTTTAATTTTATCCAGAATTTCTTTTACCTTCTCAGGGGGATACTTCTCAATAATCCGAGCGACGATTTTCTCTAATTTCTTTTCTGTAATTTTTTCATTTTGAAAAGTAAAGTCATCCGGTAGAGCTTGATTAAAAATAATCCTTCCTAAAGAGGTCTCAATAAATTTTCCTTTCATTTTAACTTTTATTTTCTGATGAAGAGAAATCTGACCGGCTTCATAAGCTAAATTTACCTCTTCTGGTGTGCTAAAAGTTTTAATCTTCTTATTCTCACCTTTTTCTTCTATTCTCGTTAGATAATAGCAACCTAAGACAATGTCTTGGTAGAGGGTAATAATAGGTATTCCTACCGCTGGTTTTAAAAGATTATGAATTGAAAGCATTAATTCTTTAGCCTCTTTTTGAGCTTCCTTTGAAAGAGGTACAAAAACCGCCATTTGATCTCCATCAAAATCAGCATTATAAGCCTTACAAATCATTGGGTGGATCCTGATAGCATTTCCCTCAATTAAAATGGGATAAAAAGCTTGAATTCCCAATTTATGAAGGGTAGGGGCTCTATTTAGTAAAACTAACCTATCTTTCACCACTCCCTCTAATATTTCCCAAACCTCATCTATTTCCTCATCAATTAGTCTGAGAGCCCCCCTTACATTATAGGCTAATCCCCTCTCTAAGATTTCTCTGATTACAAAAGGCTTAAATAACTCTAAAGCCATTCTTTTTGGAAGACCACATTGATCAAGCTTCAGCTCTGGCCCCACTACAATTACCGATCTTCCCGAATAGTCTACCCTTTTTCCTAAAAGATTTTGACGAAATCTTCCTTGTTTTCCCTTCAACATATCTGCTAAAGATTTAAGCTGTCTCCGGCCTCCGGTAGAAGCCTTAGTCATTAAGGTTCCCCTTCTCATTCCATTATCAATTAATGTATCAACTGCCTCTTGAAGCATTCTTTTTTCATTGCGAATAATCACCTCAGGGGCATTTATTTCCAAGAGATATTTTAATCTATTATTTCTATTAATAACCCTCCGATAGAGATCATTTAAATCTGAAGAGGCATATCTCCCTCCATCTAATTGGATAGTTGGACGTAATTCTGGAGGCAAGACTGGAATTACAGTTAGGAACATCCATTCTGGTCTAATATTTGCCCGATATAAACTTCTAAAGAGTTTCAATCTTCGACGAATTTTCTTTTGTTCTTCTTTTCCCGTGGTTTTCTTGAGTTCTTCTTTTAATTTTTCAATTTCCGATTTTAAATCAATTTTTTCAAAAATTTTTTTAATTGTTTCTGCACCTGTTCCCCCAGAGAAAACCATTCCATATTTCATTGACAATTCCCGATATTCTAACTCCGAAATAATTCTTAGAGGCTTAATTGATAATACCTCTTCTCTTAATTGTGCCTTCTTTTTTTCTAATTTTTCTAGCTCTTCTTTTGAGGCTTTTTTTTCTTTAACCTCTGCACTTTTCTCTTTTATCTCTTTTTTATACTTTTTTTCGATTTCTTCTAATATTTTCTTTTTCGCTTTCTCATCTACTTTGGTGATAATATAAGCAGAAAAATAAATAACCTTCTCTATTTGATTCTGGGGAAGATCCAAAATTAATGCCATTCTTGAAAAAACCCCTCTTAAAAACCAAATATGAGAAACTGGAGAAGCTAACTTAATGTGTCCCATTCTCTCTCTTCTCACCTCAGATTTTGTGATTTCCACCCCACATCTATCACAAATTATACCCCGATATCTTATCCCCCGGTATTTTCCACAAGCACATTGATAATCTCTTTCAGGTCCAAAAATTCTCTCGCAAAATAGACCATCTTTCTCTGGCCTTTGGGTGCGGTAATTAATGGTTTCAGGGCTTGTTACCTCTCCATGGGACCAGCTTAAGATTTCCTCAGGAGAAGCTAATTTTATTCTTATACCTCTTAAATTTTGAACCTTCATAGGGATTTATTTTTTATTTTCTTTTTCTTTTACTATTTCTTCTTTAATCTCCGTTGCTAATCCTAAAGATTTTAACTCACAAACCAATAATTTAAAGGAGGCAGGAATATTAGGAGTTTTGATCTCTTCTCCCTTTAAAATACTATTGTAGGTCATTGCCCTCCCAGAGACATCATCAGATTTAATGGTTAACATTTCTTGGAGGGTGTAAGCTGCTCCATATCCTTCCAGAGCCCAAACCTCCATCTCTCCTAATCTTTGCCCTCCAAATTGGGCTTTTCCTCCTAAGGGTTGTTGTGTAATAAGAGAATAGGGACCAATACTTCTGGCATGAATTTTATCTTCTACCATATGAATCAGTTTCATTAAATAGATATAACCTACAGTAACTTTCTTAGGAAAGGGTAGGCCTGTTCTTCCATCATATAAGGTTACTTTCCCATCCTCTGGTAATCCTGCTTTTTTTAATTCTTCTCTTATTTCATCTTCCTTGGCTCCAGCCAAAGCGGGAGAGACGGCAATGTAATTCAATTTTTTTGCCGCCCATCCTAGATGAGTTTCTAAAATTTGTCCCAAATTCATTCTAGAAACTACTGATAAAGGGTTCAAAATAATATCCACTGGCGTCCCATCCTCCATAAAAGGCATATCTTCAATTGGTAAGACCTTGGAAATTACTCCTTTATTTCCGTGACGCCCGGCTAATTTATCTCCAGCCTGGATTTTTCTAATTTGGCCAATCTCTACTTCTATTCTTTTTATTACCCCAGGCTCCAATTTATCTCCTTTATCTCGGGAGAATAGTTTTACCCTGATTACCTTCCCCCTTTTTCCGTGTTCTAATCTTAAAGAGGTATCTTTTACCTCTTTTGCCTTCTCTCCAAAAATTACTCTTAGGAGCCTCTCTTCAATGGTAATTTCTCCTTCTCCCTTGGGAGAAATTTTTCCTACCAGGATATCATTTGCCTCTACCTCCGCTCCAATTCTAATTATTCCCTCTTCGTCTAAATTTTTTAGCTTTTCTTCTGAAACATTGGGGATATCGCTAGTAACTACTTCTGGGCCCAATTTTGTTTCCCTTACATTACAGATGAAATTTTCAATATGAAGAGAAGTGAAAACATCCTCTCTGACTAATCTTTCAGAGATTAAAACCGCATCTTCAAAGTTCCCTCCTCGCCATGGCATAAAAGCTACTAAAATATTTTTTCCTAAGGCTAAATAACCCCTATCGATAGCTACCCCATCAGCCAAGATTTGTCCCTTTTTTATTTTCTCCCCAACCCTTACCAAGGGTTTTTGATGTAAACAGGTGTATTGGTTAGTTCTAATAAAAGTTTTCAGTTTATAATTTCTAATTTTTTTATCTTGAGTTCTTATTTTGATATGAGTAGCATCAACAAATTCCACTACTCCATTGTCTTCTGAATAGAGGGGATATTTACAGTCCCTTGCTACTCTCTCTTCTATTCCTGTCATTACTAAGGGCATTTCAGGGTTTATTAATGGAACAGCTTGTCTCTGCATATTTGATCCCATAAGAGCCCTGTTGGCGTCATCATTTTGTAAAAAGGGAATGAGAGAGGTAGCTACTGAAATTGACTGATTGGGAGAAACATCAATGAAATTAATTTCCTCCCTTTTAATCAATTTTGGCTCTCCTCCCACCCTTGCCTCTATCTCTTTTGGAATAATTTTTCCCTTCTCATCAATTGGAATATCTGCTGGAGCAATCTTATATCTTTCCTCTTCCTCTGCATTTAGATATTTAATCTTTCCAGTTACTCTTCCTTCTTTTACTTCAAAATAAGGAGTTTCAATAAATCCAAAAGAGTTTATTTTAGCAAAGCAAGCTAAATGCCCAACTAATCCAATATTGGGACCCTCTGGTGTTTGAATTGGACAGATTCTTCCATAGTGGGAGGGTTGAACATCTCTTACCTCAAATCCTGCTCTTTCTCTGGTGAGACCACCAGGACCGGTGGTAGTCAATCTTCTTTTGTGCTCCAATTCTGAAAGAGGATTTTGATTATCCATAAATTGGCAGATCTGAGAAGAAGTGAAGAATTCCTTAATTACTGCCATTAAGGGCCGGGGATTAATTAACTGAGAAGGAGTGATGGTAGGAATGTCTAAGGTTGACATTCTATCCTTAATAGTTCTTGCCATTCTCATAAACCCTACCCTTAATCTGTTTATTAATAATTCATTAAATGTTCTAACCCTACGATTTCCTAAATGATCAATTTGGTCAGGTTTAGCATTAGGATCATTATTTAACCTTATAATCTCTCTTATTACCGCCACTACATCCTCAGTCCTTAACACCCTATCATTCTTCTCTATCTGAAGCTCTCCCTTAGAAAGAGGTTTTTTTAATTCTGGAAGTCTTTGCCACATTCTCCATCTACCAACCTTAGAGAGATCGTATCTCTCAAAATTAAAAAACATGTTTCTTAATAATTCCCGACCACTTTCAGGGGTAGCTAATTCTCCTGGTTTTAAATGGCTATAAATTTCTACCAAAGCAGATTCTGGAGTTTTGGTAAGATCTCTTTTAAGGGTTTCTTCAACATATTTGATTTCTCCAACATCTACATCTTTGAATTTCTCTCTTATTTCTTCATCTTTTAATCCAAATGCTTTTAATAAAGTAGTAAAAGGTACTTTCCTTTTTCTGTCAATTTTTACTCCAATCATTCCCGAGGGCTCTGTTTCAAATTCTAACCAAGATCCTCTATTAGGAATGATTTTTGCTCCAAAGTATTTCTTCTCTCCGCTAATTACCATATTAAAAAAGGCTCCTGGAGAGCGAATTAATTGAGAGATAGCAACACGTTCCACTCCGTTGATAATGAAGGTTCCCCTTTCTGTCATTAGAGGAAAGTCAGCGAGAAAAATCTCTTGTTCTTTAATCTCTTTTGTTTTTAAATTAACCAATCTTACCTTGGCTCTTAAGGGAGCCTCATAGCTGTCGTTGTTTATTTTAGCCTCTAACTCATCTTTGTATTTTGGATTTCCTAATTTATATCCTAAAAAAAAGAGTTCCATTTCTTTTTCAGTATAGTCTCTAATAGGAGAGATTTCTTCAAATAATTCTTGGAGGTCTCTTTTCCACAATCTTTCCCAGCTTTCTTTTTGAACAGTAAGTAAATGGGGCAGAGAGAGGGTAATTTTTGATTTTGAGAAATCTTTAAAATTTATTTTTTTCATACAAAAACTAAAAAACTTCTCTTTTAAAGAGAACTTTTGGATTTTTGGAATGTGACTCTTAAGCTAGTACAAAATTCATGTCTGTATTAGTAACTAAAATTATATTTATAATTGCATAGGATGTCAAGACCCTGCA
>CAZJYT010000004.1:0-37452 GCA_964550325.1 uncultured Candidatus Saccharibacteria bacterium
AAACAAATCCAAAACGAGGATATGATATTTTTCAAAGGGCAGTAAGATGCGTTCGTGGTCCGCGTCCCACTTCTCATAGCCAATGTAAATTTTGTTCTTGGGGCAATGACTTTATAAATTTTGAGTAATTTATTTGACCTTGTTTTTAAAAACTCAGAGAAAGGGAGTTTTGGGAATAAAAATTTTTAGAGAAAAGCAAAAAATAGGAACAGCCCAAAATAGACATGTACATTTTCAGTATTCTCTCAAGAAATTGAAAAAGAAATTTGCCAAAAGGTGAGAGCTTGAGTTGTAGAAGTTAGAAGAGTTAAAAAAATCAAGTAAAAATTATTCTTATTGTTTATGAGGATGGGAAGTTTTCACCAGAATTGGATGAGGCAGCATTTATGGTATTTCTAATGGATAAAAAAGCAATGTTCAAAAATTACAGACGGATTTGAAATTTGAGAATAAATATTTTAAACTAAGGAGGTGTCATTCTATAATAAAAATATTGGAATATGAAGAAAGAAATTCTTAAAAGGGCCGTCAATTTCCTTTTTGAGGTCTCAGTGCTTAAGAGAACCCATCGAACTGGTTGGAGAAATATTGATGTCATTCATTCAGAAACAGTAGCTGAGCATGTATTTTTGGCTTCTCAAATTGCCTTTTTGTTAGGAGAAATGGAAAAAGCAAACAGTGAAAAATCTGCCCTCATAGCTCTCTTTCATGACAATGGAGAGGCAAAGGTGGGAGATATTGATTTGATGGGGCAAACCTATTTAAGATCAAAGGAAGGTGAAATAAAAGCCTTCTTTGACCAAATTAGAGGATTAGTTTGTGAGAAAAAGCTTAAAAAGTTATATCAAGAATGGAAAGACCAAACAACAAAAGAAGCTATTATTGCTAAAGATGCTGATTTAATTGAACTAATCATTCAAGCTAAGCATCATTTAGATAAAGGAAATCAATTGGCTAAGGTTTGGATTAAGAATGCTAAAAGAAAGCTTAAGACAAAATCTGCTAAAGAAATAGTAAAAGTAATTGAAAAAACAAGGATTGACGATTGGTGGAAAAAATTAATAAAAGAAAATTAATCTTTCCTCCAATGGCAGCCTCGGCTTCTTTTATTCACTAAAGCAGATTCAGCTAAAAGCCTACTTGTTAAAACCGCGTTTCTTAGCCCAATAAGGGTATCAGTAAGTTTTGCTTTTTGGTAAAACTTTTCTATTCTTCTCTCTAAATATCCCAAATCTTCTAACGCTCTTTCTAATCTCTTCTTTGTTCTTATGATACCCACATAATTCCAGAGAATAGAACGAATGGTTAAAAAGTCCTGTCTAAGGAGGCTTTCGTCTGCCTTTTTAACTCCGGTATCAATCCATTCAGAAATCTTAAATTTATTTAAATTAATCCTTCTTTTGTCCTTCTTTATATCTTCAATACATCTTTTTGCCCAAACGAGTCCCTCTAACAAGGAAGTGCTGGCTAATCTGTTTGCACCATGTATTCCAGTACAGGCAACCTCTCCTACCGCATAAAGATTTTCTAAGGTTGTCTTTCCATTTTTATCTACCCAAATTCCTCCACAGGTGTAATGGGCAGCGGGAAAAACTGGAATTAATTCTTTCTCAATATCTACTCCATATTTAAGACATTGATGATAAATAAAGGGGAATCTTTCTCTAAGATTTACCCCCTTTCTTTTTATCGGCGTCAAATCTAAAAAGAATGACTTTGATTTCTCTTCAATTATTTCTTGATACATCGCTCTACAAATTTCATCTCTGGGAGCCAAATCTTTTAAAGGACTATATTTTTTCATAAATTGCTCCCCTTTCTCACTTAACAATATTGCTCCCTCCCCTCTTATTGATTCTGTAATCAAAAAAGAAGAAAATTTTTCTGGAGAAACAGAAAAAGTCTTCTGCCAGAAGCAGGTAGGGTGGAATTGGACAAATTCTAAATTTAAAATTCTCGCCCCCGCTCTATAAGCCATAGCAATTCCGTCTCCCCTTGCGGTTTCAGGATTAGTGGTAAATAAAAAAAGCCAAGATAATCCTCCGGTAGCTAAAATAGTCTTTTGGCTTAAAATCGTCTTCACCCTCTTTGATTTATTATCAAACACATAAGCACCTATCACACTCACAGGTTGATAGAGATAATTAAAAACGGGAGAATGGTGGCTTGGAGTAATGAGGTCAATGGCTGTATGATTGGTTAAAATTTTAATATTGGGATATTCTTTTAGCTTTGAAATAAGAGCCTTTTCAATAAATTTCCCTGTTTCATCTCCCACATGAATTATTCTTTTTTTAGAATGCCCTCCTTCTAAAGTAAAATGGAGCTTTTTTGAAAAAGTTCTATCAAAAGGGACTTTTATTTTTTTAATTAAAAACTCTCTTACTAATTTCGGTCCCTCTTTAGCTAAAATTTTAATATTTTCTATATTTCCTGCCTCGTCTCCTACTTTATAAATATCCCTTATCAAAAGCTGAGGAGAGTCATTTTCTCCTTTATAGACGATTCCTCCCTGAGCATAAAAGGTATTTGATTCTTCTAGTCTTTTGAACCTATTAAGGATAATGATTTTTTTAAATCCCGCCTCGGCAGCAAAAAGCGCTGAGCTCAAACCTGCAATCCCACTCCCGATTATTAAAATATCAGTTTTTATAGACATTTCCTAAACAGCTATCATTTTATTCAGGGCTTCTTTGGCTTTTAAAAGAATCTTTTGGGGAATTTTAATTTGATGCTTCATTTTAGAAAGAGAAAAGTAGACATTCTCTAATCTAATCTCTTTTTGTTCATAGCAGATTTTAGGAGGGGAAGTAGTATAAAATTTTTTTTCAGGGACTTCTCTTTTTAATCTTTCTAACATTCCAACTTCGGTTAAAATGATAAATTCTTTTGCTTTTTCTTTCTTAGCCTTTTCAAGCATCTGAGAGGTACTACAAACAAAGTCAGAAATTTCTATTATTTCTGGAGGACATTCTGGATGAGCAATTATTTTAGCTTTGGGATGTAATTCTTTCAATCTTTCTATCTCTTTCACCTTAAATTGAGAGTGAACATAACAAAAACCGGGATAAGGAATAATTTCTTTTTCTGTGTGTCGGGCAGTAAAATTAGCCAAATTTTTGTCTGGAACAAAAATTATTCTCTTTGCTTTGAGAGAATTAACAATTTTAAGTGAATTGGCAGAGGTACAACAGATATCAGAATGGGCTTTTACTCCAGCTGAGGTATTTATATAACAGACAGTTTTTGCTCTTTGATATCTTTTTTGGAATCTTTTTAATTTCGGGATATTTATCTGCTGAGCCATTCTACACCGCGCCTTTAAGGAGGGGAGAAGAACAGTCTTTTTAGGATTCAAGATCTTGGCAGACTCTGCCATAAATCTTACACCACAAAAAACAATCACTTTGGCTTTAGTATTTTGAGCCATTCTGCATAATTCCAAAGAGTCTCCAATAAAGTCCGCTATCTCATAAATTTCAGGAAGCTGATAATTGTGGACTAACAAAATAGCTTTCCTCTCTTTCTTTAATTTGTTAATCTTTTCTATTAGCTTTTTCTTTGAAATATTTTTATTCACTAACATTCTTTAAAAAACTAATTCCCAAAATAGTCTTTATATCTAAAATTTTCTTTTCTTTTATCATCGTTTTTACCTCGCGCAGTTTAAATATCTTTACTTCCCTAATCAGCTCTTCTTTAGGAATGGTAAATTGATTTTCTTTCCTTAAATTAATAGCCTTAAATAAAAACATATATTCTTTAGAGTAACCTGGGCTAATGTAAAATTCAGAAAGTCTTTCTAATTTCCCTGGTCTAAATCCTGTTTCTTCCAATAATTCTCTTTCTGCTCCTTTTTCAGGTTTTTCTCCTTTTTCTAATTTTCCGGCGGGAATCTCCCAGATATATTTTCTAAGTGGGAAGCGATATTGAGAAATTAAAACTATCTCATTTTTTGAAATTAAAGGTATAATGGCTACTGTCTTTGGAAAATTTATAATCTCTCCATCCTTTCCTTTTTTTCTTACCCTTTCTACAGAAAATATTTTTCCTTGGTAGATGATTTCTTTTTTCATTATTAATTTAGTTTTTCTAAAAATTTCAATTCTAATTTATCATTTGAAAGGTCGTAAATTAAAAAGGTGGGTTTAAAATATAGGTTTGCTAAATTTCCTGGATTTACCAATTTCGTTTTCTTTATTTTTTTCTCTTCTGGATAATGCAAATGTCCAAAAAAGACTATGTTATATTTTCCTGTTTTTGCCAACTCCTCAGCCCTTTCAGGAAAATGAGAAAATGCCAACCTTTTATTTTCTAACTCTATTTCTCCAAAATCAGAAAATACCTTCAAATTTTTCCTTTCTTTTTCTCTTATTTTCTCTTTTAATTGATAATCTCTGTCAACATTTCCCAAAACAAGAAAGATTTTTCCTTCAAAATTCTCTAAGAGATATTCAAGAGTATCTAAGCCTGCTACATCTCCGCAATGAATTAAAATTTTAATCTCTTCTTTCTTTAAAAAAGAGAGGGCTTTCTTTAAGTTCTCTTTATTATCATGGGTATCAGAAAAAACAGCTATCTTCATTTTTCAAATTAATTATAATATTATAAGAAACCTTAATTTTTTTTCCAAATCTCTCAGTTATGTCTTTTCCTCAGCCATCAAAAGAGAAAAACAAAATTAAACTCTCAATCATTATCCCAGCTTTAAATGAAGAGGATTATCTTCCCATTTTACTTGGGGAGATAAAAAAACAAAGATTTTCTCAAAGCTATGAAATAATTGTAGCTGATGCTGGCTCAACTGATAAAACAGTAGAAATCGCAAAAAACTTTGGTTGTAAGATAGTGAAAGGAGGTCTTCCTGCCAAAGGAAGAAATGAGGGAGCAAAAATAGCAAAAGGAGAATTGCTTTTATTTACAGATGCAGACAATATTTACTTCCCAGAAAACTTTCTTGAAGAATTGATAAATGAATTTGAAAAAAGAAGATTGGATGTTGCTTCTTTTCCAATCTTTCCTAAGGGAAAATTTATAGATAAAGTAATTTTTGGAATATATAACCTTTTTGTTTTCTTGGTTCAACCTTTTTCTGCTTTTGCTTTCAATTCAATTTTAATTAAGAAAAGTCTTCATCAAAAAATTGGAGGTTTTGACGAAGAAATAAAAATTGCTGAAGACCACTGGTATGCAAAAACTGCTAAAAAATTTGGAAGATATGGATTTATAAAGACAAAACCGGTATTAACCTCTGCCAGAAGACTTGAAAGAGAGGGAAGGCTAAAGATTTACCTAAAATATCTCTTGGCAGGGGTATATTTGATTTTGTTTGGTAAGATTAAGAAAGATATTTTTAGGTATTCTCTTGAAAAAAGATAGAAATTGAGATAAATTTTATAGTATGGGAAATTTAGAATTACCCAAGCCAAAATTTCCCAGTATGACTTCTCTTAAATTATCTCCACCAAAATTTAGATGGGGAAAGGTTTTAGCTCTTTTTTTACTCACGATATGGGCTTTTATTTTTGGAGGAATAGGGGGATTGATTAGTGGAATCTATTTTTATCCTAAAATTCAAACCTTTTTAGGAAAGAAAGAAAATAAAATTATTCCTGTTCTAACTCCCCCAAAAAATCAAACTCCAAAAAATTCAACCTACATCCCCCAAACCACCCAAGAAAAAGCAGTAATTAAAGCTGTAAAAGAGGTATCTCCGGCAGTAGTCTCTATTGTTATTACCAAGGAGTTACCAGTTTATGAAGAAAAATATATTTCCCCTTTTGAGGATTCACCCTTTGAAGAATTCTTTAATGATCCATTTTTTAGATTTAAAATTCCTTATTATGAAAAAAAAGGTACCCAAAAGAAAAAGATAGGAGGAGGAACGGGATTTATTATTACTGATGATGGATTAATTTTAACCAATAAACATGTTGTTGCTGATAAAGAGGCGGAATATACAGTAATCACTAATGATGGAGAAAGGTTTCCAGTAAAGGTTATAGCAAGAGATCCAATTAAAGATTTAGCAATTTTAAAAATTGAGCAAAAGGGAAAGAAGGTAAAATTTCCGACGGTAAAATTGGGAAATTCCGATAAATTGGAAATTGGACAAACAGTAATTGCTATTGGTTACATGTTAGGAGAATTCCAAAATTCAGTATCAGTGGGAGTAATCTCTGGTTTGGGAAGAACAATTACTGCCTCTGGAGGAGGAATGGTAGAAACCTTGGAAGATGTCATCCAAACAGATGCTGCTATTAACAAGGGGAATTCTGGAGGCCCATTAGTAAATTTAAAAGGAGAGGTAATTGGAATAAATACCGCAATGGTAGTAGGGGGAGAAAATATTGGTTTTGCTCTTCCGATTAATAGTGTAAAAAAGGCAATTGAACAGGTGAAAAAGGAAGGAAAAATAGGTTATCCATTTTTAGGGGTGAGATATGTTTTAATCACTAAAAAAATCCAAAAAGAGAATAATTTGCCTGTAGATTATGGAGCATGGATAGTAAGAGGAGCAAGGGGGGAACCTGCTATCTTCCCCAATTCCCCTGCAGACAAGGTAGGACTAAGGGCTGGAGATATCATTTTAGAGTTAAATGGGGAAAAGATAACACCCGAGAGAAAATTAGCTAAAATTATAATGAAATATTCTCCAGGGGATAAAATCACTCTAAAGATTTTAAGAGGAGAAGAAGAAAAAGAGATAAAGGTAACCTTAGGAGAAAGGCCTGCGGATTAAATAGAGGCAAACCTTTTAATTTCAGAAATAGAAATAATACTTAGCTTACCTTCTTTTTTGAGCTCACTTATTCCAATAAGATTTCCCTCAATGTCAAAAAGAGGAGCACCCTTAGCCTTTTTATCAAAAATATTTATCTCAAATGAATCCTTTTGGAGAGAGTTTACAATACCCTCATTAACAAATTTTTGAAGCTCATCTTTTTTTAATAGAAAACCTAACAAAAACACTCTCTCTCCTAAATATAAATCTTCCATATTTTTAAAACTAACTGTTGGAAGAGCTTTTTTTGTCTCAAACTCAATTAAAGCCAAATTTTTATTTAAATCTCTTTTGATAATTTTATAATTCTTTATTTCCTTCTCTCCAAGATAAAGCTTGATTTTAAAATCTTTTGGCACTAATTCTGCTAAGGTAACTGCTAAGCCATCAGCAGTCAAAATTACTCCAAAGCCTTTTAAAACCTTCTTTCCTTTGGTCTCTGTTACGATTCCAAAAAGGGAATTCTCTACTTTTTCTATTCCCTGTTTCAAAGCTAAATTCTCTCTAATATAGAGCTTCTCAGTTTTTGTTACATAAATAGGGCAATTTAAAAAAGATGGAGATAAAGAAAAGTAAGTGGATAAATAGGGAGCTAAAAAATAACTTCCCCAAACTCCCCCAATTGCTCCCAAAATGAATATCAAAAGCAATTTTAAGATATTTTTTGCCATCAAGAAAGAGTATTTTCTTTTCAGGACCTAACACCACTCTTTTGTCTCTTTAAGGTCATTTTTGCCAATTCTCTTGGGGTCAAAAATTTGATTTTTCCTCCTTCGTAATCTACCATTACCCTTTCTCCCTCTTTCACTTCCCCAGAGATTATTTTAAAAGCCAAAGGATCTAAGACCTCTTTTTGAATCACCCTTTTTAAGGGTCTTGCTCCTAAATTTGGATCAAATCCCTTTTCTGCCAAAAACTCTTTTGTCTTTTCTGTAAGTCTAATTTCAATCGCTTTTTTTCTCAATCTCTTGGCTACCTTTTTTATCTCTAAATCTACAATCTTTTTGATTTCTTCCCTTCCTAAATAATTAAAAATAATGATTTCATCAATCCGATTTAAAAACTCTGGCCTAAAATTTTCTTTCAAGACAGATAAGACCTTCTCTCTTAAATCTTCTCTTTTTTCTTCTTGCTTTTCTTTCATAAATCCTAACTTGGATTCATTAGCAATAATATCAGAACCTACATTAGAGGTCATAATTAAAATTGCATTCTTAAAAGAGGCTATCCTGCCTTTGGCATCGGTCAACCTTCCGTCTTCTAAAATTTGAAGTAAAATATTAAACACCTCTGGATGGGCTTTCTCAATTTCATCTAACAATATCACTGAATAAGGTCTTCTTCTTATTTTCTCTGTCAATTGTCCTCCTTCCTCGTATCCCACGTAGCCCGGTGGAGAGCCAATTATCTTTGAGACAGAATGTTTTTCCATATATTCAGACATATCTAAACGAATGAGGGCATTTTCATCATTAAATAAGAACTCTGTTAAAGCCTTGGCGGTCTCTGTTTTTCCTACACCGGTAGGACCCAAAAACAGAAAAGAACCCAAGGGCCTATTCTCTTCTGAAATTCCTGCCCTTGCCCGTCTAATGGCATTAGAAATGGCGGAAATGGCTTCATCTTGATCTATAATTCTTTTGTGTAAAACCTTCTCCATTCTTTCTAACTTTTTGGCTTCTTCTTCTAATAATCTTGTCACAGGAATTCCTGTCCATTTAGAAACTACCTTTGCCACATCTTCCTCGGTTACCTCTTGCTTTAATAAGGGCTTGCCTTTTTGGATCCTTCTTAGTTTTTTTTCCTCTCTTTTTAGTTCTTTCAATAGTTGAGGAATCCTGCCATATTTTAACTCTGCTACCCTTTGCAAATTGGCTTTAGCACTCTCCTTTTCCATCTCAAATCTGAGTACATCCAGTTCTTTCTTTAATTTCTTAATTTTCTCTATTATCTCTTTTTCTGTTTTTAATCTAGCCTCAATTGCCTTAACCTTTTCCCTTAAATCAGCAATTTGTCTTGAAATTACCTTTTCTTTTTTGCTCCTCTTTCTTACTGTTTCTTTTTCAATCTCTAACTTTTGAATTTCTCTTTTTAAATTCTCTAATTCCTCAGGCGTAGACTCAATTTCCAGCCTTAAAGAACTCAAGGCTTCATCCATTAAATCAACCGCTTTATCAGGTAAAAATCTATCAGTAATATATCTTGCTGCCAACTGGGCACAGGCAATTAGGGCTTTATCTGTGATTTTAACTCCGTGATGTAACTCATATTTTTCTCTTAAACCCCTCAACATTGAAATTGTTTCTTCAATTGATGGCTCTGCAATATAAATTGGTTGAAATCTTCTTTCTAAAGCAGGGTCTTTTTCTATATATTTCTGGTATTCTTTAAGAGTGGTGGCTCCAATTGCTCTTAATTCTCCTCTTGCCAGAGCAGGCTTTAATAAATTGGAGGCATCAATAGCTCCTTCTGCTGCTCCTGCTCCAACTAAGGTATGTAACTCATCAATAAACAATATATATCGTCCTTTAGCTCTATGTATTTCTCTCAATAAAGCCTTCATCCTATTTTCAAACTCTCCCCTATATTTTGTTCCTGCTACTAAGGCTCCTAAATCTAAGGCTATAATCTCTTTATTTTTTAAACTTTCTGGTACTTGGCCATTGACAATCCTTTGAGCCAAACCCTCTGCAATTGCAGTTTTTCCCACTCCCGCTTCCCCCACCAAGACAGGATTATTTTTTGTCCTTCGGCACAAAATTTGCATCAATCTTCTGATTTCATTCTCTCTTCCAATCACAGGATCTAATCTCCCCTGGCTTGCCAATAAAGTCAGATTTCTGGTGTATTTTTCAATCACCTGATATTTGGTTTCGGGCTCAGGATCAGTAATTCTTTGTCCTCCCCGAATTTCTGATAATTCCCTTAGGAAACTTTCATAATCTAATTTTCCATATGCTAAGGTCCCAGAACTACCTTCTGGTTGGAAAGAAGTAGCTCTATCCAGAATGCCTCTTGCTCTTGTATTTGTAGATAAAAGAGCTAAAAATAGGTGTTCTACTGAGATATAGTCATCTTGCATTTTTTGAGCTTCTTCTCTTGCCTGATCTAAGACTCTCGCCATATCTTGAGTAAGATAAAACTGGCCTAATACCTGGGGGGTGGTAATCACAGGAAGTTGGTTAAAAGCCATTTTAGTCCTTCTTTTCAAATTCTCTATATCAATTCCCATTCTCTGAAGTAGATTCACCACCACACTCCCCTCCTGAGATAAAAGGGCATATAGTAAATGGAGGGCGTCTATTTGTTGTTGATTTCTTTCCTTGGCTAAATCTTGGGCTAAAAGAATTGCCTCTTGAGCTTTATTGGTAAATTGGCCGTACATAAGACTATCTTATTTATTACCAAAATTAAGTCTAAAAAGCAAACCTAAGTTTAATTTGCGCTTCTAAAATAAATATGATATAAAAGAACTAAAAGGTTGTCTCAATCTTTTTTATTTTTAAAAATTTTTAATACTTATGCTTGAAACTCCAGTTTCAGAGATCCAAGGAGAAAAAAAATCTAAATTAAAAAATAAATTTTTAATCTTGGGGGTTATCTTGGGAATTTCTATTTTAGGAGGGGTAATTTCAGCCTTGGCTACCAGGATTTGGGACCCCTTGTGGAATCCCTTTAGGCCCACTCCTCAAGAAGTAATAAAAAGAATGAAAATAGAAACCTCTAAATTAAAAACTCTCACCCAAGAAGTTAATTTCTCGGGAAATTTAGAAGGTGAAGAAGGAAAAACAAATTTTAGTTTCAAAGGCAGTGAAAAGATTAATCAGGCTCAGCCTGATAATCTACAATCAGAGGGCACTTTTGATATTTCCATTTCTTTTACCCCCACAAAGAAGGAGTTTGGATTAATGGGAATGGGGATAAAATTTTCATTAGCAGGAGAATCAAAGTATCTTGATGAGAAGTTATATTTGAAATTCACCACTCTTCCTTCTATACCATTTTTTAATTTAACCCCTATTAAAAATGTATGGATAAGGTTTGACGAAGAATCTTTTAATGAGCTTTTGAGAGAGTTTTCTCAATATAATCTCTCGCAACCATTGGAAGACCTGGAGAAACAAAAGAAAAAACAAAAGGAGGTTCAAAAAAGAATAAGAGAGATAATTAAAAACGCAAATATTATTGTAGTTAAAAAAGAGCTACCAGATGAAACAATTGGAGCTGAAAAAGTTTATCATTATCTAATAGCCTTAGACAGAAAAGAGCTCTCAAGGGCAGTTTCTGAATGTATTAAAGCTTATGAAGAGGCAATCGAAAGTGAGATAGGAACAGGTATGATTGAAGATGAAGAGGAACTCAAAAACAGCTTGGAGAAATTTTTAAATAAAATAGGTGACATAGAAGGAGAGATTTGGATTGGAAAAAGGGATTACCTCCTTTATAAATTAAAAATAGAAAAAGATATTAATTTAAAAAACTTCAACGAAGAGGGAATGCTTTCCCTGAGATTCTTAATGATTAATTCTGATTTCAATTCGCCAGTTAAGGTAACACCTCCGGCTAAATATAAAACCCTAAAGGAGGTTTTTGAGATTTTATTCAGTAGTTTCCTCAAAAAAGAACCTGAACCCCTTTCTCTTTATCCAAACTCTTCCTCTTTTTAAATTAATTTAATTGAATTAAAAGATATTAAAAAGGCAGAAAAATTTTGGGATACTTTTTCTTATGGAAAAAGGAAATATCTTTGAAATCAAAGACCCCCTTACCAAGGAAACCTTGAAAATTGCCATCTTACCTAAAGAAAAATTAAAAGTAGCCTCTTTCCAAAGAAAGCAGAGCAGATCACACATAAGAAAGTTAGCTAAATCAATTGAGAGAATGGGTTTTTTAATCCCCTTGATAGTCTATACTGAGAATTCAGAGTATATTATTATTGATGGACAACACAGGTTTTTGGCAGGTAAGAGTTTAGGAATTGATAAATTCCTCTCTGTTATTGTTCCTTCTTATTTAGTAAAAAAAATGATAAATCTAAATATTGAAAAACAACCCAATATAAAAGAAAAAGCCTATGTAGCTTATAATATTTACTCTTATTTATTAGAGAAAACACCAGAAATAAAAGAAAAAGAAGGAAAGATTGAAGAGGCAGTAGAATATCCGCACTATG
This sequence comes from uncultured Candidatus Saccharibacteria bacterium, assembly GCA_964550325.1. Lineage (GTDB taxonomy): Bacteria > Patescibacteriota > Minisyncoccia > Minisyncoccales > CAZJYT01 > CAZJYT01. Next base: position 11,958 of record CAZJYT010000004.1, read on the forward strand.
TCACTTTAGGTTTCGCCTACATTCAAAAAGAGAGATTCCATGGGGGAACCTTTGAAAATCTCCTCTCAAAATGTGAGAATTTCTTTGATCTTCCTCTAAGAGAGGCGAAAAAAGAAAGAGAAAAAAGAGGAAAGATTTTGATAGAGGTAGATAAGTTATTAACTCAAGTAATTGACAAAATGAAAGAAATAGAATTGCCAACTCATCCTTTTATTAGAAATGAAATTTTAAATCATATTAACCCCTTAAAAGGGGAAGAAAAGAAGAAAAATTTTGAGGAGGTATTCAGCTGTTTAAAAGAAAGATTACAAAAATATCTCTCTCATCCAGAAAAATTAAGAGAAATTACTTTTGAAGAAAAAACTTAAAGAAAATTAAATTGTAGATATCTCAGAGATCTCTATATATTGGATGGTATTAGAGTTGATATCATCTTTTAAGAGCTCTCTTATCTCTTCTTTAGCACTTAAAAAAATAATCTGCCAACCAAACTCAAAGGCAAAGCTTTTTAAAATCTCTATTTGGCTTCTACACCTCTCAATATCTGCTTTTATAAAGGGGTCATCTACTAAGAAAAATCCTTTTTTATCACTTAAAAGAAGTTCTCCTAATTTTAATCTGATACAAAAATATAATTGATCATAGGTCCCACCAGAAAGCTGATGAGGTGCCAACCTCTTCCCATTCTTCCTCACCACCTCTATTTTTTCATTCTTGCTATCAAAAATCACCTGAGTATAAAAGCCCTGGGTAATTTTCTCAAAATACTTTGAAATCAAACTCTCTTTAGAGAATAGCCTGGATATTTTTTCTTTCTCCTCTCTTTCAATTTCTTCAAAAATCTCTTTTGCTATTAAGGCGTTTTCTCTTTTTGATTTGTGTTCATTAATAAAATCTCTAATTCTCTTTTCAATTTGTTCCAAATCTAAAATGCTCTTTAAAGAGACTATCTCTCTTAATACCTCAGAGCTTTCTCTCGCTATTTCTTCCATTTTTTCTCTTAGAGACCTCAGGTCTTCATTAATTTTTTTAAGCTCTCCCTCTTCCTTTTTTATCTTATTTTGGATTCTTTCTTCATCTTCAGGAAAATACTCTATATCTTTAGCTTGATGAGCATAAACCTTCAAATTTTCTATTTCTTCTCCCCAATCTTCTCCAAATCTATCTTTTAAAATTGCTTTTTCTTTTCCAATCTCTCTTTCTATCTCTTTTTTTTCTCTCACTCTTTCTAAATATTCTTTTAAATCTTTAACCTGAGATTCCACCTTTATTTCTTCAATCTCGCTTTTTCTTTTTTTTATTTTCTCTTCAATTTTCTGTTTTTGTTTTATCTTCTCATTCCTTACTCGGTTTATTCCCTCCCAATCTCTTCTCCTTTCTTCTAACTGGATTCTTTTAACTTCATTTTTCTGCTTCAATTCATTTTTTATTCTAATAATATCTTCTAACTCATTTATCTCTATTCCTACTCCTGAAAGCAAAAGTTTGTTTTTAAAAAGGATCTCATTTAATTTGGCTTTCTTTTTCTCAAATTGAAGCTTCAAAAAGGCAAAAAGAAAAACCAAAGACAAAAAGAAAATGGAAAAACCATAGACTAAAAACTGCTTTCTGAAAAAAAGAAAAATTAAGGAGAGAAAAGAAAAAATAGCTGAGACAATTAGCAAGGTATCAAAAAATTGATAAACTTTCTTTTTAGTCAAAATTTCAATTTTTAATTCTTTTGCCAAATCTAACTCTCTTTCATTAATTTTTTCTTCTAATATCTTATTTTTCTTTTCTAACTCCTGATACTCGTTTTCTTCTTTCTTTATCTCTTCTAAGATTTCTTTCTCTTCTTTTTCTTTTTCTTCAATCTCTTTTAAAATCTCCTCTATCTCTCCTTCCTCTTCTCTTATTTCTCTCTCGTAGCTCTTCCACCTTTCTCCTTTTTCTTCATCATAGAATTCTAACTCTTTCGCTCTCTTTTCAAGCCTTTCAAGGCTTCTCAAAATCTCTTTCCCTCTTTCATACTCTTTTCTTTTTTTTGCTTTCTGAAGTTTTTCTAATTTTGATTTAAGGCTCTCTATCTCTTTTTCTTTCAAAAATAGAGTTTTCTCCAATTCTTCTAATTTCTCTTCTTTAATCCTTTCTAAAAATTTCTTTATTTTAAAAAGTAGCTTCTCTCCCCTTTCTACTCTCTCTTTCAGTTTCTCTTCTTTTTTATTTTGAAAATCGCCCTGAGAGGTAATTTTTCCCAAATTTAAAATTGCTTCTTTGACTTTAGAAATCTCCTCTCTTTTCAAGCCAATTAGGTGAGAGGTAACATCAGTAAAAAATTCCTTAGGAATCAGAAGCTCACTATTTCTAATAATAAAGATATTCCAACAATCAAATGTTTTAAGGTGGGTAATCTCTGTTAAATCCCCTTGTTCCGGTAATTTCCACTCTTTTTTATTTTTATCCTCCAAAATTACATATCCTTCTGGCCTCTCCTTTACTCTTTCAATCTCTTTTAATTGAGTAATTCTCCTTTTTTTGATTAACAACTTTATTAGTCCTTCTAATGTAAGCGTCTTTCCCTCTTCATTCCTTCCAAATATTAAATTGAATTCTCTCAAAAAGAGAGGCTTTTTGAATCTTAGGGGTCCGTATCTTTGTAAAAAAATTTCTTTTATCTTCATTGATAAAAGGTTTGTGCCATTGCTTCCACTACCAACCTAAAAACTTCTTCTTTTTTTTCTGAAGGAAGATCTCTTTGAGCCAATTTTGAGCTAAATTCTTTAAAGAGATCGCTCTCTAAAATCTCTGTTATATCCCTCACCTCAAAATTAAATTGGCAAGAAGGAGGTAAAATTTCTCTAATTTCTTCTTTTAGTCCCCTTTCTGAAAAAGGAATCCTTTTTTTATCTAAAAATCCAGAAAGGGTAAGAATAAGTTTAGCCTGGGGAGGTAAACCTTCTATTGCTCTTTTTACCTCTTTAACTGGATTTTTGTGCTTTAAGGGAGAAATGTCAATCTTTTTCTCTTCAAAATAAGGGGTATCAATTAAATACTCTCTTGGTGGTTCTCCCACCTTAAAAATGTTAACCTTTCTTTGGCCCTTTTCTTTTTGAGTAATGGAAATAGGAGAACCACAATAAACAAAATATTTTTCATTAGAAATTTTTCTCACCTCAAACTTAGAATGAAAATGTCCAGCTAATACATAATCTATTTTAAGATCTTTGAAATAAGAGAGGCGGGCAGGCATATAAAGAGATTCTCTGTCAGAGTTTGAAAAAAAGAGATCAAGCAATTCTCCATGATATAAAAGAATATTCTTTTTATTGGAATCAATTTTTTCATTTAAGTTATAAAGTGCCCTCAAGACCTCTTTTTCTTCTGTAAACCGAAATGGGAGTCCTAAAATCCTTATTTCTTTTCTTTCATAAAGAGATTCTCCTTCTGAGATAATTTTTACATTATCTCCAAAATCAAACCCTTTTTTAAAACAATCCATATCATGATTACCAGGTAAAATAATAAAAAGAAAGTTAAAAGAAGAAAACAATTCTCTAATTTTGGGCCTCAACCTCTCAGCATCTACTCCTTTATCAAAAAGGTCTCCTGCAATCAAAAAAAGATCAATCTCTTCTTTTTTCCCAATTTCACACACTTTTTTCAAAGCCAGCCATCTCTCATCTTCATAATCCTTTAAATGAAAATCAGCGGTATGGAGAATTTTGAGAGCCATAAAATTTGTTGATAATTTCTTTTCTGAGGCATCTTGTCTCGGGGAGCATACCGAGAGCTGAGCCCGAGAGGAAAATTGTATTTCAGAAGGGACTCTGTAAGACTCGGCGAGGTTAATAGCTTCCTGGTAACAAACCTTCTTTTTCAGCACTTAAGGCGACTCCGTGCTCCCCGAGACAAGATGCCTCAATATAAATTTGTTGCCAAAGCGGTTAACAACTACAGTTTAATTATAAAGAAAAAATTTAGAAAAATTAATAAATTTCTGATAAGATGATAAAAAATATGAAACAGGTAATTGAAATAAAGAGGGCTTCACAGGTAATCTTTGTAGGAGACACTCATGGAGATTTCCAAGTCTCCCAGAAAGTGATTAAAAAGTATTTAAAGAATGATAATAAAATAGTCTTTTTGGGAGATTATGTAGACAGGGGAGAAAATTCAAAAGAAAATATAGATTTTTTATTAGAAATGAAAGAAAAATATCCAGAGCAAATAATTTTGCTTCAAGGAAATCACGAAGGCTATCCTATTTTAAAATTTTCACCTGCTGAATTTTGGCAAAATTTAACTAAAAAAGAATACCAATTTTATAGCCAGACTCTTTCTTCTCTACCTTTGATAGCAACAATAGGAGACATCATCGCCTTGCATGGAGCCCTACCTGAGATAGAAGATTTAGAAAAGATAAATGAAATTAAATTAGGAAGTGAAAATTGGTTTCAAATTGTCTGGGGTGATTTTGTAGAAAAAAATGGCGAAAAATTAGGAATAGACTTCCTCTCTGGAAGACCCCAATTTGGAAGAGATTATTTTTTTAGAGTAATGAAAAAAATCAAAAAAGAGGTTTTGATTCGCTCTCATCAACCCTCTGCTCCTTTGTATATGTTTGATAATAGATGTCTCACTATCTTTACCTCTTCTGCCTATAAGAAAGAGAGGTTAATAGCTGTTTATAATTTCTCAAAAAAGATTACTTCTGCCAAAGACTTAGAAATTGTAAAAATCTAAAGATGTATTTACTTTAGATCTTTTTGAGAAAACACCTGGGTATCAAAAACATATAATTCTACGTCTTCTCTTTTGTAACAATCTCTTTCTAAACCTACCTTAAAATAACAAAGCTCACTTAGAAATGTCTCCAAATCCCAATTATTTTCTATAGCCACCTGAGGTAAAAATACCCCACTTCTTATTCCTGCTTTTATTAACACTCCTTCTTTCCCCAGTTTAATCTCACGCCAATTTTTAATTTTTCTTAATGGTCCCAAAACCGAAATTTCATACTCTAAATCATCCAATTCATCTACCGTCACCGGAAAAAATCTTCCATCCTTTACAGCCGCGGAAATTGCCATTTGAGAAACTACTTCATATAAAGGAATCTTTGTAGGGGTAAAGGTGCCAATACAGCCCCTTAATCTTCCTTGCTTTTTCAAGGTCACAAAAGCCCCCCATTTTCTATTTAAAAAGAAAAGCTCTTCTTGAAATTTGGGAATCCTGCCTGTTTTCAAAAAAGTCTCTATTGAGGTCTTGGCAATTTTTAAAAGTATCTCTTTTTCTTTTTCTATTAATTCATTTCCTTCTCTTTCTCCGGAAAAAGAAACAGCACAATAGCCTACTACCTGAGATTTGTCTCCAAATATAGAATCTCCAGAGTTAGCGTATTTTAAAAGAGTAGCATTTTGGGCCTCTAAAAATTCAGCCACTTTCATCCCTATTTTTACTGCTGTCTCCCCGCATAAAAAGGTATCTGCCCCTAAGATGTTTTCTCTTTCAAGTTCCTTTAAAGTATCTTCTAACTTCTTCACCTTCTTTGATAAGATGGCGGAAATCACCTTTTTGTCTGCATAAATAGCCTCCTCATAAGGTGGGTAATGAGACATATCAGAAGAAGTAATTAAGAGGGTGTCTTTAGCCATATTTTCAGCTAAAGTTTCACTCGCTCTCTGAAGTTCTCTTTCTCCTAATTCGCTAACTAATAAGGGAACTATCTTAAAATCTTCTAATATTACCTGTAAAAAAGGAATTTCTACCTCTAAGCAGTGCTCTGGAAGATGAAAACGAGAGTTAACCTCAAATAATTTTTCTCTTTCAATTAAGCCCTGAATGAATTCTCTATCCACTTTTACCTTCCCTAAGGGAGTTTCCCAGAGTTCATTCCCATCAGCTACTATTTTATTAATAACTGGGTAATGATGACTAGGTCCTATTAAAATTACTCTCTTAATACCATTTAATTTTTCTGATAAAAGCTTAAATCCAAATCCTGCTACCTTTCCAGAAAAGAGATATCCAGCATGAGGCAAAATTAAAACCCTTAGCTTCCCCGAAACCTCAGGTACCCTTGCCTCTTCTAAGAATCTCTTAATCTGATTTCTTAATTCTTCTTTATCTTTGGGATAAAAACTTCCAGCTACTACAGCTTTCCTTAAACCCATATTAAATAAGTTATATCAATTAATCTGGTAAGCCCTACCTACTTTCCACTTCTCCCCTCCATTTGGAAAAAGTAAGGTTAAGGATCTCCTTATTCCCCCTCACAAACATCCATTGAAGAAACCTGGCCATACTTTATCCCCACATTCTGAGCACAATACAATCCTTCCTGGCAGTCAGCATTAGTGTCACAATCACCTTCTCCTTCGGCACAAGGACAATCAGGTGAGCAATAATCCCAGGACCAGAGAGAAGAAGTGTGGCAGGTTGTTGTGGTAGAAACAATGCTGAAATAATCGTCGCTTTCGTCTTCAGCCAAAAGTGGATAACTCGGGGAAGTAGCACTCTCCGAAATTTTAATTTTATATTTCTCTCCGGGAGTAAAATTACAAATTGAGTCATAACAATCAGCCACTTTCCAGGAATATTTACCCAAAGTAGCAGAAAGATCGGGACTAATTCGGTGCCAGGTTACAGGAGATTCTTCCCTAAAATCTGCCAAAAATATTGTCACTTTATCAATTCCCTTTGAACTCCAGGTAATGTCATAACTCTTTCCAATCTCCCACGTCTCCCCACCATTGGGAGAAAGGATTTTAATGTAGGGTTTCGTCACAGGTGGCGCTTTACACCCATAAAGTTCGTTTAATTTGGCTCTGGTAGTTGGTCCAACGAAACCCGTTCCATATTTCAATCCCCAAGGAGTTAAAATATCTTCTTTGTATTTTTGCTGAAAGCCAACTACTGCTGAAGCAGTAAAATCTCCAAAATAATTTCGCATTTTCTCATCTTCACTTATTGTAAATCCTTCTTTTTCTAAAGCAGCCTGAAGATATCCAACATCTCCGAATCTGTCTCCATATCTTAAATTGACCTTAAAATCGTGGCACCAAACTTTTTCTTCGCCTCTAATCTCAGCTAATTGTTGCTGAAGTCGCTGAAGTTGCCACTGGAGTTGTTGGATTTGCTGAATTAAAACCTGAAGCTCAGTTACGCTTATTATTGCTCTGGATTTTGGCAAGCCAAAATTAAACAGCAAGCCAAAAACGGCTAAAAAAGATATAACGAAGACAATTTTTTTGCTCATATGATCATTATTATCATTCAGGTTTCGACATTCCCTTTTTAAGTTTAGGCTCCCCAAGATTTTCTGTCAAGAATATCTCATTATTCCTCTGGTGTTGTCTCTCCTTTTTTATTTGGCTTTTTTAAAACACCATTTTTATAATTTATTTCACCAACTAGGAGAGATTCCTTTTCCAATTCTTTTGATGGAGTTTGGTTGATTTAGGTTCATAATAAAAATTTCACCTTCTGATATTCTACCTCGATCGAGAACAAACACTGCCCATTTTTTATTCTCGTTCAAGGAAACTGCCCTTCGTACGAAGTATCCCTTATAATTAGAAGGCAGTAATTTTTTGATTTTCTCCTCTAAAGGCTCAATTCTTTTTATTTCAACTAAATTATTTCCAAATTTATCCATTGTCCAATAAGAAACCGCTTGTTTGGTTTCATCCCTCCATCCTTCATCTGATTTAACTTCAGTTAATGAAAAGTATATTTTATCGTCAATAATTTGCAAAAATAAATAATCTTTTTTACTAGTGGCTTTTTTCAAAATTTTCTTTTCTCCTTTGAGATTAATAATAGCAATTCCATAACCACCTACGTCATAAGGCGGTTGCACCTCAGTAAAAACAATCTCATTATCACTTATCCACCCATAAGCATCATCCAAGGTTATAAAGAATGAAATTTCTTTTTGGCTGGAAATATCAATAATGGTTTTGCCACGGATAGGAGAGCTTCCTGTATCTACAACAAGATATTTACTATCTGGCGACCAACCAAGAGGACCAAAAATATAACTTTCTGGATATTGTTTTAATAGTTTCTCGCTATGAGTTAAAAGATTAAAAATATATATTCCCGCATTTCTTATGTAAGCAATTTTTGTCTTATCCGGAGAAACTATAGGAGATCCTCCTTGAGCAATTTTCTTTTTTAAATTTGATTTTGGATTAAATTGCCAGACTTCACCTTTGTACTCATAAAAAATAGGAAGATCAGGATAGCCAGTCAGTCTGAAGGTTTCAAGAATTTTGAGAGGTTGGTAACAATTAATTGGTATTGTAGAATACTCTCCTCTTCCTCTGGTAAAAGAGCAATCAATTAAAAAGGTATAGCAGGTTCCGTTTTGTTTGGTACACAAACCTATCCAATTTTCACAAAAACCCATCCCGCAATCTCCACCCCTATACTGCTGGAATAAAATTCCTTTTATATTCAGTGGTTTTCCTTCCAAAACCGGATTTTCTGAGAGAGAAGCAATGGTCTCTCTTCTATACTCTTCACAGTCACCACAAGGAAATACCTTCCAGTTTTTAAGGAATTCTTTCTCAAATTGCAAAGGATATTTTATTTGAATAAGATTTTTCCTAGTCGAAATAATTGCAGGCTTCAAAATAGGCTGATTTACAATCATTATTTTTGACCTTCCTCTCTAATCTGAAATTAGGTGTTACTTCAAAAATATCATAATAGAAAATGTCTTTTTTTGAATTGTTTGTAACTTCAAATGAAATTAGTCCATCTACTCCTTGAATATATTCTTGTTTTTTAACAGAAATAGAGATTGGTTCTTTTTTTAACTCTTTTTGGCTAGAGAGAGTAGTGGTAGAAACTTGTTTAGGAGAAAGGGGCGATTTTTCTTTTGAGAAATGTCTCCAAATTAAAATTCCTCCAAAAAGAAAAACTATCAAAAAAATAAAAATTAAAATTTTTGAAAAGAGACTTTTCATAAACTAAACCCAAACAAAAAACTTATTTTCAGTTTAATTTATCTTCCTTCTTTTTGTCAACATTTTATTGTAAAAATCAATTTTAAAAGTTAATTTTAAAGAAAGAGATAAAAACTGAACCAATGAAGGTTTACAGTGCTGAAAAATTTCCTTGGAAATGCCACCGGGCTTTCATTCTTTACTCCAGAAACCTAAAGGTAGAAAGCATCTGGTTAATTATTTCTTGTTCAACTTTTTTCATCACCGAATCTCCCTTACATTTCTCACAGTGATTTTCTATGGGTCCTGCAGCGTATACTTCATAGGCTTTTTTTGTTTCTTTTCCATAGCATTGCTCGCAGAACTTAGCCCGATAAAAACCTACTACCCAAAAAATAATTTTTTTATTCTGCTTTTTACTTTCTGTCACATAATAATATAGAGGCGCCCAAGATTCCATACCTACTAAAATTCCGTCATCTCGGTAATAATCAAACTCTACCCTGTTAAATATCTTCTTTCCCTTTTCTTTTCCTTCTAGATACCTTATCAATTCTTTCCAATCTTTTTCTTCCTTGCTAAAAATGCCCACTCCATAATTTATTTTATAATTGTATTTCTTATATTGGTTAGGTGTTGGTAAAAAGAGTTGTTTACAAATGAGTTGATGCGATTTATCAAAATCGGTAAAACTGCATTGACTTGACTCTTTAGGATACTTTATTTCAAACCCATACTCCTCATTCCTATAAGTTCTCCAGTTAGCGGTTTCATTCTCAGGCCTTGGTTCTTCTTTACCAACTTTTTCTGGTTTCTCTATTTTAGGTAACTCAATAGAAGGAACTTTTTGTTTTTCAACCCAAATCAAAATTCCGCCGCCCACAATTACTGCCAAAATCAACACAATAATGATATACTTCCAATTGGTTTTGCCTTGGGTGAGAAATGGCATGTTAATGTCTCAACCTTAGAAATTACTATTGATAGTGGCTAGTTACAGCAACAATCTCTACTGTTTCTTTGTCTCGAAAAATAAAAATGGCCCGGTATTTCCTGTTGAGCCTAAAACTCCAGATTCGCATTCTTCTTGGTTCTAAAAGTTTAGTTTTTAAACTAGGATGGAAAGGATTTTTCTCAAATAATCTTTTTTGTTTTTCAAATTTTCTCTCTAATTTTCTTTTCTTTAAATATCCCTTAATCTCGGGGTGCAAAGGGAGAATTTTCATTTTTAAAATAAGAAGATCTCTTTAATCCTTTTTCTAAATCTTTGAGAAACTTTGAAGAATAAAGTTTTGTTTCTCTAAAAGCTTTAATGATCTCTTTTATTTTTCGAGTTGGAGGTGGTGCGAAAATATCTTCCTTTTCTCTTAATATTTGACGCAAATATTCATACCTTAATGCCTTCTCTAATAATTTCTGATATTCCTTTTTAGGAATAGTAATAGTATTAGCCATGACACATTCATCTTAAAAAATTTTTAAAAATAAGTCAATTTTCACTCCAAAAACCTAAAAGTAGAAACTATTTTATGAAAAATTTCAGCATTATTTTTATCCGTTTTCCTTGTTCCTGATCCTTCAAAAGTGAGATAATAAATATAATCTCCCCTGGCTACTTTCACAATCTCGCCTACAGTAGAAGGTAATCCCAGTAATTTTTTATACCCAGTTGCCCGAATTTTTGATTCTGGAGAAAAAATAGTTATTTCAAAGTCGGGTGAACCCGTAGTAATTTCTTTAAACTGAGGGTCATCTTTGGATTTTTGGACAATGATAATAGAAATAGTGTAATCGGGCCAATGTTTTGTATCCCCGTACCCTCCTATTTGGCCATCACTTTTATCAATTTTTGAAAAATTTTTTCTTAATAAATAGGCTTCGGGATAAGTTTCCTCTCCGGGAAGCCAATTCTTGGGATACCTTATCACAAATCCATACTCCTCATTCTTGTAAGTCTCCCAGTTAGCGGTTTTATCCTCAGGCTTTGCTTCCTCTTTAACAAATTTTTCTGGTTTCTTTATCTCAGATAATTCAATAGAAGAAACTTCTTGTTTTTCAACCCAAACCAAAATCCCTCCGCCAACTAATGTAGCCAAATCAACAAAATTAAAATATACTTCCAATTAGTTTTAGCTTGAGACAATGAAGACATGTTACCAAAGGGTTTTTCCTATAAATTTTCGATGATTTTGTCTCTTGAAATTAACAAGGATTTTTTGGCTCTTTGAATATCCTTTTCAGTAATTTTTACTCCTTTTAAAATTCCCTTTAAAGAAATTGGCTTTTTAGGCAATTTAAATCCACTTCTTTTTTTAATTTTAAGGATTTCCTTTTCTAACTTTTCCAATTTTGTTAAAACTTTTTGGTCTTTCATACAGTTTCATTTTAGAAGATTTAAAAAATAAATCAACCGGGAACCTCTCTGACAGCACTTTTTGACAAAAATCTTACTCCAAAAACCTAAAAGTAGAAAGCATTTGATCAAGTGTTTTTCGGCAAGAATTAAATTTTTTAGTTAACAATCAGTTTTCCATCTCCTTTAGGGTCTACCATCCCACCAGCCCAATCATTAGGAGTAGTGGCAGGAGAAATATAGCCTGGGTGCCTTATTTTAAATCCATACTCTTTGTTTGTGTATGTTTTCCAATTTAAGGCTTCTTTTTAGCCTGTTTTGTTTTAGAAAGGGATTGAATTTCTGAAAACCTAACTTCTGGAAAATATGGGACTAAAGATAGATACCGGTCAAGCCACTGAAGATAATTGACAGGTGATTAATCATAGGCGAGTGCAGGGTCTTGACAAGATTTTTAAAATCTGATAGTAAGGAAAGAGTTGAAAATTGAATAATGGCTGAAATAACTAATTTAATGTGACTGAAAGAACCACCGGTTCTCTGTGAATGAAAGAGAGTCTGGTGGAAGAGAAAAAGGTCGGATTAAAAGAAAGACCATTAAAGATTGTTAGTGCAAGAATATGCCTCAAGATACACCCAAAGATCAAGAGTTTCTTGCAAGCATAGTTAATGCCTTGGTAGATCATCCAGAGGCAGTAAAAATTGAGAGAAAAGTAGATGAAATGGGGGTTTTATTGTGCTTAAAAGTTCATCCAGATGATATGGGGCAGATTATTGGAAAAAAAGGATCGACAGTGAAGGCGATAAGAGATTTAGTGAGAATTGTAGGATTAAGAAATCACGCAAGAGTAAATTTAAGGATTGTAGAACCAACCGGAGCAAAAGAGAAGAAGAGTGAAGGGGTGGAGGAGTTTAAATTATAAACCCTCTTCTTTTAGCTTTTATCTCAGAAAACGGTGCTTTTAAGGGCACCGTTTTCTTTAAGGAATTTATTTTATGCAATTTGATGTGATTACTATTTTTCCTGAAATTTTCCAGTCCTTTTTAAATGAATCTTTAATAAAAAAAGCCCAGGAGAAAAATTTAATAAAAATTAATATCCATAATTTAAGAAAGTGGGCTTCTGATAGACGTAAAACTGTAGATGATAGACCCTATGGAGGAGGATTAGGAATGGTACTTAGGGTGGAACCAATTTATAAAGCAATTCAGGAGATAAAACTAAAATCAAAAAAAAGGAAGATTGAAGTAATTGTTTTTACTCCTAGGGGGAAAAAATTTACTCAAAGAGTAGCTTGCCAATTTTCAAAATTATCTCAATTGATAATGATTTGTGGGAGGTACGAAGGAGTAGATGAAAGGGTGATGAAATATATTGCTGATACGAGTTTATCAATTGGAAACTATGATTTGATGGGCGGGGAATTGCCTGCAATGGTAGTAATAGAAGCTGTAGCAAGACTTATTCCTGGGGTGATTGGGAAGAAGGAATTGCTTAAAGAAAGAATTACTAAAAATCAGGGTTTTATTGAATATACCCAATATACCAAACCGGCGGTCTTTTCACCAAAAAAAGGAGTTTCTTGGAAGGTGCCTAAGGTGTTATTGTCAGGAAATCACAAAAAAATTGAGGAGTGGAGAAAAAAACACTCAAAGATTATTGAATAAAAAAAATTTTTGTAGTAAAATGAAATTATTCAATATAATAATAGAGAGAGATCTTTTGCTTAGCTTTATCTAAGGGGTGGGTTCCGGAGTAGCCAAACGGGCGTGGCTGTAAACCACGTGGCAGTTGCCTTCGGGGGTGCAAATCCCTCCCCACCCATTTCAAAAGCCAGGGTAGCTCAGTTGGTTAGAGCACCGCTCTGGTAATGCGGAGGTCATGGGTTCAATTCCCATCCCTGGCTCATGGCAGGAAAGAAAAAGAAACCATTTGTTAAACTTCAGTGCAAGGAATGTAAACGGATTAATTACTACACCAAGAAGTCAAAAAAAGCTTCTCAAAAGAAGAGAAAGTTAGAGTTAAAAAAATTTTGTAAATGGTGTAGAAAACATATAGTCCATAAAGAAGTAAGGTGAGGGGGTATAAGCTTAATTGGTAAACTGCAGGACTCCAAATCCTGTATTTCAGGTTCGAATCCTGATACCCCCGTAGAAATTTTTCTTAAAGATTTTGTAATCTTTTCTTAAAATGAGGTTTTTAACAAAATTAAGGCTATCTCTTCAGAAGATAATAAATTCTACAAAAGAGTTTTTTGAGATTTCTATAATAAGACTCTATTCAGGAGGAGTGACAGGATATATGTTAGGGGATTTAGGGGGAGGAGGAGCCACAGGAATTCAAGGGAGGGTGCCTTCTTTAATTTTTAATTTTGATAACCTAAAAATTCATCTTCATCACTGGTTTCTGAGCCTCTTTTTTATTTTTTTCTTAATTATTTATTTTCTTTCTAAAAAGAAAAGCTTAAAATTTTTATTCTTTTCTTTCAAATTTGGATTTTTATTTGGTTTAATACTCCAAGGAATTTTAAACTACAGTGATTGGTACCGAATAATCTCTTTTCATGGTTTTAACTGATGATCTAATAAGAGAGGGGTGGCTAAAGACACTAAGAATTATTGAGGCTTTTAAAAGAATAAGAAGGATTGATTTTTTACCTCCAGAATTAAAAAATTTAGCTCATTTAAATGAAGCTCTTCCCATAGGCTATGGCCAAACCATTTCTCAACCTTTAGTGGTAGCTTTTATGTTAGAGCTTTTGCAACCCAAAGAGGGAGAGAAGATATTAGATGTAGGAGCAGGATCTGGTTGGACTACTGCTCTTCTTTCTTGGATAGTGTCTTCCAATAATTCTTCTGGGAAAGTAATAGCTATTGAGAAAGTTCCTGAATTGGTAGATTTTTGCAAAGGAAACATTGAAAAGTATAATTTTATTAAAAAGGGAATTGCAAAAGTAATTTATGGTGATGGGGCGAAAGGGTATTTAAAAGAGGCTCCCTTTGATAAAATTTTAGTTTCAGCATCTGCTAGGGAATGCTATCCAGCCTGGAGAGAACAATTAAAAATAGGAGGAAGAATTGTGGTACCAATTTATAATTCTATTTGGTTATTTGTCAAAAAAAATAAGGAAGAATTTGAAGAGAGAGAATACCCAGGTTTTTCCTTCGTCCCCTTAATTACAGATGAATAAAAATGAATAAAAACTTCTCTCTATGAGCAAGATATTCAAATTTTTATTTTTTCCTTCTTTATTTTTCGTTTTTCTTCTTGGTATTTATTATTATTGCCAAATTTATTTGCCCAAAGACACGTCTCTCCAAAAGGAAGGTTTAATTTCAATTGAGAGAGGAGAGACTCTTTCTCAGATTGCCGAAAAATTGGAAAGGAAAGGGTTAATAAAAAATAAATATTTTTTCATCCTGTTTAGTATCTTAAAAAGAAACTCAAAAAAAGTTCAAGCTGGAGTATATGAATTAGCTTCCTCAATGAGTATTTCAGAAATCTTAAAAAAATTTATTTTAGGAGAGACCTACAAGATAAAAATTACCTTTCTGGAGGGAGAAGATTTGGAAGAAATTGAAGAAAAACTAAAGCATTTTTTTCCAGGGATAAATCTTAAGAAATATAAAATAAAAGACTTTAAAGAAAATTTTGAGTTTCTAAAAGAGGTTCCTGATTCTGCGCCTTTGGAAGGTTTCTTGTTTCCTGATACCTATTTCTTTGAATTGGATATGAAAGAAAAAGAAATTGTAGAGGTTTTCTTAAAAAACCTAGAAAGGAAATTAAAAAAAGAGAGTTTAGAAAAAGAGATGAAAAAACAAGGAAAAAATCTTTATGAAACCTTAATTTTGGCTTCTTTGGTAGAAAAGGAGGTTTATAATACCGAAGATTGCCCAGATTGTAAGAATTTGGTAGCAGGAATTTTACAAAAGAGATTAAAAGCAAGAATGCCTCTTCAGGTAGATGCCACCTTAGTTTATATTTGCAAGGACTGTAAAGGATTAAATTTTTCTCAAATGAGGAGGAAAATTGGCAAAATAAAAACCATTAATTCTCCTTACAATACCTATAAATATTTAGGTCTTCCTCCCACTCCCATTTGTAATCCCGGTATAGAGAGCATAAGGGCTGTAATTTATCCTAAAAAAAGCGAGTTTTGGTATTACTTGTCCACCCAAAAAGGAGAGACCATTTTCAACAAGACCTTAAGAAGGCATAATCAGGCAGTGAGAGACTATCTAAAGAAAGGAAATTAATAAGAGTCTTTGCATATAATTAAGAATCAAGGAAGCAATTTAAAGACGAATCTGATAATTGCTTTAGCATCGTTAGAAGATGAGCTTGTCGGTAACAGTAGAGAACACACTTTAGACTGTTTAATTCGCCCATTTGACATTAAGGGTATTTTTGTGATATCCTATAAATCAGGAGAAAGAGGTCCAAAATAGAAGATATTAAAAATGTTGCCATTTTTCTCAACGTCTATTCTAAAGATTAATATTCCAAATATTGATTATGGATACCTCAATTATTTTAATATTGGGAATTTTAATCTTTCCTTTGGGGTTTCTTTTAGGATATTATGGCCGTCTCTTGATTGCCCGAAAAAAACTGGACAGGATAGAAATTCTCTTAAGAAAGAGAGTTGATGAAACCAAAAGAAAACAAGAAGAGATTTTATCTCAAGCACGAGAAAAAGCTAAAGAGATAATAGAAAGAGCGGAAGAAAAAGAAGAAGAAAAAAGAAGAGATCTACTCAAAACAGAAAGACTCTTATTAAAAAAAGAGAATAATTTGGAATTGAGATATCAAACACTTGAAAGAAGAGAGAATGAGTTTCGGAGAAGAGTAGAAGAACTAAAAAAAGCAAAAGAGAAAATCGAAAGGCTAAAAGAGGAAGCTTTGGAAAGATTAGAGAAAACCTCAGGTTTATCCAGGGAAGAAGCCAGAGAAGAACTCTTTAAGAAAATAGAAAAAGAATACCAAAAAGAAATTTTTGAGAGGGTACAGAAATTAGAAAGGACTGGATGGGAACAATTTGAGCAAAAGGCACGGGAAATTTTAAGCTTAGCCATTCAAAAATGCACCATCTCTCAGGCTCAGGAAATTACCACCACGCCTGTCAGCCTGCCTTCGGAAGAAATAAAAGGAAGAATTATTGGAAAAGAAGGAAGAAATATCAGAACCTTTGAGAGATTAACCGGGGTAGAATTAATAATAGATGAAACCCCGGATGTTGTTTTATTATCAAGTTTTGATCCAATCAAAAGAGAAATCGCCAAGATAGCTTTAGAAAAATTAATTTTGAACGGGAGAATTCAACCAGCTAGAATTGAAGAATATGTAAAGAGAGCAGAAGCCGAAATAAACTCTCAAATTAAAAAAGCAGGTGAGCAGGCAGTGGCAGAAACCGGAGTATTTGATCTCCCTCCTAAACTTGTCTATCTCTTGGGTAGGTTAAAATTTAGGACAAGTTATGGACAAAATGTTCTTCGTCATTCAATTGAGGTTTCACTTTTAGCCTCAGCTTTAGCTCATGAGCTTGGGGTGAATGCTCAAGTTTGTAAAAAAGCAGGTTTATTGCACGATATAGGAAAAGGTGTGGACAAGGAGATAGAAGGATCCCATGTTGACATCGGGATTAAAATATTGGAGAGGTTTCAAGTAGAGCCAGAGGTAATTACCGCAATGAAATCTCATCATGGAGATTTTCCATTCGAAAGTTTAGAGGCGGTCTTAGTGCAAGTAGCAGATCAGATTTCCGGAGCTAGACCTGGAGCAAGAAGAGATACCTTGGAGAATTATCTAAAAAGATTATCTGATTTAGAAAACATTGCTCTTTCCTTTCCTGGAGTAGAAAAAGCCTGGGCTCTCCAAGCAGGAAGAGAATTGAGGGTATTTGTAAAACCTGAAGAGATAGATGATTTAGGAGCTAAGAGATTAGCTCGAGAGATAGCTAACCAAATTGAAAGAGAGTTAAGATATCCTGGAGAGATAAAAGTAGATGTAATTAGAGAAACTCGGGTAATAGAATACGCAAGATAAAACTAAAAACTCACTAACTCCAACTTTTTTACTTTTTAACTGAGAGCGGGTGATGGGAATCGAACCCACACTCACCTCCTTGGAAGGGAGGGGTTTTGCCATTAAACTACACCCGCCTTCGCCAGCCGAAGCTGGCTTCAGCGGGCAAAGCCCGCAAGCCAGCAAAGGCTGGATTAAGTTGGCCTTCGCCCGACGGAGCGGGCTATGGCCCGTGAAGTCGGGGTGCTGGGAGTTGAACCCAGGCCGCATGCTCCCAAAGCATACATACTACCGTTATACGACACCCCGTTAAAATTTTGGATAACTATAGAAAACTCACTACTATCGTTATAGCACTCCCTCTAACATTTATATTTTTTATCACACTCTTTTTTTTAAGTCAATTTCAGATATTAAACAGGTTAAAGTCTCAACAAAATAAGCTGAAATGTAGGCTATAAATTGTCTGGTTTTCTCTAAATAAGAAAAAGACTCCTGGTCTAATCTTGACCTGCTCTTTTGGTGTCAATATCTTATTTCAAAATTTTTGAATTCAGCCCTGTATTCTTCCCAATTGAAACGAATACTATCCACCCGGGCCAAAGCTGGACCTTTTTTTGCCCATTCAAGTAACTCCTCTAATTTTTTCTTTTCGCCCTCAGCTATAATCTCCACTCTTCCATCTCCTAAATTTCTCACCAAACCAAAAAGACCCAGTTCTCTTGCTCGGGCTTCTGTCTCCGCCCTGAAAAATACACCCTGTACTCGCCCTGAAACAAAAATATGAATACGTGCTTTTTCTTCCATATTAGATTTTTAAAATTTTTCTTGTCTCTGCTTTATATAATTCAACGCCTGGTTGATCAAAGGCATTCACCCTCATCAGTTTAGCTAAAAAGATAATTTCTATCATCTTCATTTCCAATAAAAATCCAAGGTTTCTTTCATTAAGAGTAGGTAAAATTGTTTCAGTAAAGGGAATCTTCTTTTTTTGATAGGCTCTCTTTACTCCTTCAAAAATGGCTTTATTTACTTGCCAGAGTTTTTTTCCTTTTACTTCTGGAAATAGGTTATCCAAATTTTTGTCTGTTGGAATCTCGCTATCTAATCCTAACTTCTCAACAAAAACGAAATTAATCAACTTGTCTCTTGGCCCATCAAAGTAGAGCTGACCAATGGCATGGAAATCGCTGGTGCCTACAGTAACAGTGGGGGTAATTCCCTTGCCCTCTTTGCCCAAACTCTCTCCCATCAGTTGAATATACCACTTACCAAAAAATTCCAGGTCAGGAGGGAAGACAAAATTGCTATAAATGTTTTTTCCATCTTTCCAGTGATAAAAAATAGTGAGGGCAGAAGCCAGGCTGGGATTTCTTGAGGGATAATCTTTCAGACAAATCTCATTTGCCCTTTTTGCTCCCAGAAAGAGCTCTCTGGTGTCAATACCTGAGAGATAAAAAGGAAATAAACCCAGATTGCTAAATATAGAAAATCTTCCCCCAACCATCTTGGGAAGAGGAAGTAATGGATAATTTTTCTTTTTGCCAAACTCCCACAAAGAAGAATTTTCATTAGTAATGATAAAAATCTTAGGCAAATATCTCCTGATAAGTTTTAAAAGAGTAAAAAAATTGGCAAGGGTCTCAAAGGTCTTCCCTGACTTACTAATGAGGAAAATTGCACTTTGACACTTTCTCCCACTACAGGAGTCAAGCTTGTTTTTAATCGCTCTTAAGAAGAGGGGATTTAAGGAGTCCAAAAACAAAATTTCCTTTAATCCTTTCTTTCTTTTAAGTGCCTCAAAAACTGCCTGGATACCTAAAGAAGAACCTCCTACTCCTACTACAATAATCACCTTTATCTCTTTTCTCTCCAACCTTAAGTTTTTAAAAAATCTTTTTGGTAAATCAGGACTCTCTTCTGGTAAGAGTAAAAAACTCTCGGGAAAATCGTAACTCCTTTCTTTAAGAATACTTTTAATCTTTTTTAAATAATCAGTGATTTCTTTTCTTTTTATAAAAAAATCTCCCGGCACCTGGGAAATTTTTTTAAAATTAAATCTTAGCATATTTGTAATTTCTATCTATCTGGTTGGTTCTAAAATTTGTTTCTGAAAAGAACGTATTACTGGTTTTAATACTTTTGAAGCATTTAAAATCTCAATTCCGATTACTTGGCCATTTTCGTCAAGCTCAACATTAATTCCTGGAGAGACCTCAACAAATTTCTCCTCAATTCCTCTTTTAAGCCCCATATAAAGCACATCGCTTTTGGGGTCATAATTTATGATTTTTTGAGATTTTGAATTTTTCATATCTTTTGCCCTCTCCCTGATTTTATTCTACTAATTTTCTGATAGTTTTTCAATGGATGAATAGTAATAAGATTTATTTGATCATTTATTTCTTCATAAATTACCACCATTTCCCTTAGTTTGTTTTTATATTTTACTTTCTTTACTGCCACTTTCTTACCAGTTTCTTTATCAAAGTAATGTTCGCTTGATATCTGGTAGATTTTCTTTGGTAGGGTATATGGAATTTCACCCCGCTCCACAGAAAGCTATAGGTGTAAACTCGTAGAAGAATGTAAAGAAATTATCCCGAAAGTCCTGTCCGAAGCTACGGCTGTAAAGCCGTGGAGCGGGGTTCACGTAATTTTAAACGAGAAATCAAGTGCGGAGAATAAACAATTTTCTTCATAGAATGGTGCTCTATATTCCTATCTTAAAAAAAATAGTTCAAACATTTTTTGCCCGTTAAAGTTTTAGTTAGTAAAATTTAGGCAGGTGAAGACAATCCCAATTAGACGGCTTACCCAACCACCGGGTTTACTGTCTTCGGCACCTGCCCCGTAGTTAATACGAAGCATTATACTTTGGGGACAATTTCAAGTTTTTCTTTGGCAGTAAATTCTTTTACAAAAATGATATATTCATTTTTTACTCCCAACAGACAAAACGAAATGCCACCAAAGAAGATAATATTATTTCCAGCTCTTCTTCACACCTTCTATTGTTATTTGTATCAGTTGTTCGTCGGTAATTCCATATTTTTCGATTATCTCTTTTTTATATTTCTTTGTAAGCATGTCTTGGAGATCCTGTTGTTTTTTAAGTTGTTGTGTCTCTTTCTGTTGAAACTGTCCTATCAAAGCAATACTATTTATCCAGCCCTCACCAATTCCTTGAACGCTTACATGGTACCAAGGACTGCCTTGTTTAGTAGCAACTTGTAGAATTTCAATAGTTCCTCCTGCTGGAATGTACGTCATCTTTTCCAATGCGCCTAGCGGATCAGCTGGTTCTAATTCCGGCATAAGTGGTGTTTCTTTTGAAAGTTGATATTTTTGTCCGACTTGAAGGTGTTCGTAATAGGGTATTGGATATTTTTCTTGAGCTTCTTTAAATGCTCTGTCTTCGGCTTTGACTATCTCAAGAAAAATTTCTTTTCGTTTTTCTTCTGATAAACCAATCTCTTGTGATTCGAGTGTTTCTTCTTGTGAAGGTTGTGTAATTTCTTCTTGAACGGATGGTTGACTAATCTCCGGTTTTGTTTCTTTCTTTTCTTCCGGTATAATTATGATGATGACTATCACTGCAATAATCGCCCAGAGCCACCATCTTTTCCAAATTGGTTTTTTGGATTTTATTTCATCTGTCATATTATTTTTTTCTTAAAGGTTGAATTCCGACCTTTTACTTAAAATAAGTATCCGGCTTTAATAATTTTTATTAGCATTTGTAATTTTATTTTGCAGTCATTAAAACAACAAGGGCAGCTGCAACTTCTGCACAACTAACAACTCCAGCCATGTCCTCTGGTATGCTTTCATTCATAGCTTTTGCAAATTCCAGAAGGGTTGTTTTCCCACCCTTTTCTTCAATCATTTCTTTTCCATTAACAATATAATCTGCTATTCTTTCCTCATTATTCTCTGAACATTTTCTTGTTAGTTTATTAAGCAGATTTTCAAATTGTTCAACCAACACTGAGGGGGGACTAGTATGACCCACTTCAATAGATGCCAATTTAAAAGCGGTACTTACAGTTTCTTTTTGAATAGATGGCTGCGTAATTTCTGACCCTGTACTTTTCTTTTCCCCGCCACCTGAAAAAAAAGCAATCATAATTACAATAATTATGATTATTAAAATGAATCCGCCACAACCTATATTTTGCTTAAGCAATGGCTTTTTCTCTGCCTCTTTCCTTGCTTCTGTTCTATATTTTTCTTCCTCCTTAATTTTTGCTTTTTCTTCTTCTGTTAAGGGCATAAATTTACTATTTAATTATTTTTGATAAAAATTTCCTTTTACAAAATGTGATTCGAGCCGATATTTTTTAATAGGTTCTTTGGCAGTTTTTAATAAAGAACGCGGCGAGCCCACCAGCAGGTGAGCCACCTAATCGAGGGTTTACCTTCGCTACTTTTGGCCGCTGAAAAATGTCTGAACCATTTTTTTATATAAGGCGCCACTAAGAAAGAGTCAACAATTTACATAGGATATTAATATTTTGGAAAACCACCGTTAGAAAGTAAATTAGAGAAAATTGCTCAAAATAAATCTATTTTAGCTGATTCAATTTCGTCCTCAAGTGTAAGTAACTTTGAGTTTGAAAAAATTTTGGGAATTTTTGGGCAATTTCTAAGGGGGGCTTGAATAAAATTCCAAAATCTGAGACCTTTAACATTCTAATGTCATTGTAGGAATCCCCAATAGCAATCACCTCAAAACCTAAAGATTTTAAATAATTGACAGTTCTCAATTTTAAATCCTTTTTAATGTCACAATCTACAATAAATCCTTCTTTATTTACCTTCAAGGAATTACAAAAAACAGTAGGATAATTTAATCTTTTAATTACCGGAATTAAGAATTCATAAAAACTATCTGTCAAAATAATTAATTGAAATCTCTCCCTCGCCCATTTTAAAAATTTTTCAGCTCCCTTTAAAGGTTCAATTTTTTGGATAATTTTTTGGATGTCTTTGAGTCTAATGTTATTCTTCTTTAATATCTCTATCCTCTTTTTCATCAAAAGATGATAATCTGGCACCTCTCTTGTGGTCAATTTCAATTGAGAGATTCTTGTCTTTTGGGCTACATTTATCCAAATTTCAGGAAAAATGACACTTTCCAAGTCACTACAGACTACCTTCATATTTTTTTTGAAGCTCAATTACCACCCTTGCTACTTCTTTTGAAATCTTTTCTTGAGCTTCAATAGTAGAAGCTCCAATATGGGGAGTACAGATAAAATTTTCCAATTCTAACAGTTCTTTATTTTCGGGAGGTTCTTTCTCAAACACATCAAAACCTGCTCCCCTTACCTTTTGAGACCTTAAAGCCTCAGAGAGAGCTTTTTCATCAATTATTCCCCCTCTGGCGCAATTTACAATGAAAACCCCATCTTTCATTCTGCCAATCACTTCCTCATTAATGAGATTTTTTGTCTCTGGAGTAAGGGGCAAGTGTAAGGTGATGTAATCTGAATTTCTAATCAGGGTCTCAAAATCTACCATTTCCGCAAACTCAGAAGAAGTCACTTGAGGGTCATAAGCTAAAATCCTCATTCCAAAGGCTTTAGCCCTTTTTGCCACTTCCTTTCCAATCCTTCCTAATCCTAAAATCCCCAAGGTCTTTCCAAAAAGTTCCACTCCCTTAAATTTTCCTTTCTCCCATTTCCCTTCTTTCAAAGAAAAGGTAGCCTGGGGAATAAACCGAGAAAGAGCAATTAAAAAGCCCAAAGTAAGTTCGGCTACTGCAATAGAGCTGGCTTTTGGAGTATTAAATACTTCAATCCCTCTTTCCTTTGCAGTTTCCAAATCAATATTATCCAAACCTACCCCCGCCCGAATAATAAACTTTAAATTTTTTGTATCTTTTAAAACCTCTCGGGTTAACTTCGTCTTACTCCTCACCACTACTCCCTCATAATCATCAATGATTTCTTTGATTTTATCTTTTGGAAAATCAGTTTTTACATCTACCTCAATTCCCCCCTCTCTCATCATCTCAATTCCCTCTTTTGAAATTTTGTCTAAAATTAAAACCTTCATATGTTTAAAATTTCTTCAATATCTGCCAAAAGTTCTTTTATGTCTGAGGGTTGTAAATCTCCCATATGGGCGATCCGGAAACACTTCCCTTTTAATTTACCGTAACCGTCAGAAATTTCCTTTCCTCTCTTCCTCAATTCTTCCCTCAATTTACTCACCTCAATATTTCTATTGTTGGCAACACAAGTTAGAGTCAAAGAGAGATAGTTTTCATCAGGAAATAAAGCAAATTTCTCTCTGGCAAAGTTCTGAACTATTTGTGCCATTTCCTTGTGTCTCTGAAATCTCCTCTCCAGCCCCTCTTCTCTCAAAATATAATCTAACTGTCTATTTAATCCATATAAAAGAGAAACTGCCGGCGTTTCAGGAGTCTGTCTTTTTTCTTCAAACTTCTTTAGATAATGTAAAAAGTCAAAATAAAATCCTCTATTCTCTATCTCTTTTGCTCTTTCTAATGCCTTCTCAGAAACTGCACATACCGCAATCCCTGGTGGTAAAGCAAAACATTTTTGAACTCCAGCCAGAATAACATCAATTCCCAGTTTGTCCACCTCAATTTTTACGCCAGCCAAAGAACTGACCGCATCTACTAAAAAGCAAATATTGGGATAATTTTTCAAAACTTCTCCTATTCCTTCTAAGGGATTCATTACCCCGGTGGAGGTCTCATTATGAACAAGGGCTACTGCATCAAAATCTTTCTCCTTCAATTTCTTCTCTATCATCTCAGGTAAAATGGCTTTTCCCCACTCCACCTCTATTGTCTCCACCTCCTTCCCACAACTTTTGGCAATCTTCGCCCATCTCTCACTAAAGGCACCGCAAACTGGAACCAATACTCTCTTTTTGACACAGTTTAAAATAGCAGCTTCCATTACTCCTGTAGAAGAAGAGGTAAAAATTAAAATTTTGTTTTTAGTAAACAAAAGTTCCCTTAATTTGGGAACTATCTCAGAGAATAATTCGGAAATCTCTTTTGTCCTATGGCCAATTACAGGTTTTGAAATCTCTCTTAAAATCTCTTCTCTCACCTCGGTAGGCCCGGGAATAAAGAGTTTTTTGTGTTCAATTTTCATAAGATTTTTTAAAGAAAGATTATTTGATAATGGAAAGAAATTCTAAATTTGTCAATTGTGGAAAAGTCTTAGTGCTTAAACGCCCTTGTTCTTGAAAAAACCATAGGAATTTTATATTTATCACAAAGCTCTATTACCTTTTTATCTCTAATTGAGCCACCAGGCTGTAAAATTGCCCTTACCCCTCCCTTAATTAAAATTTCAGGACCATCTGGAAAAGGGAAAAAACCATCTGAAACTGCCACACAACCTTTTGCCTTTTCTTTTGCTTTCATTACCGCAATTTCACAGGCTCTTTTTCTGTCTTGCTGTCCGACACCTGAAGAAATTAAGGTTTCATTTTTCGCCAACACAACGGCGTTTGATTTAGAGACTTTGCAGATTTTCCAGGCAAATAGCAAGTCATTAATTTGTCTTTTGGTGGGCTTCTTTTTGGTAACAAATTCTAAACCTTTGACATCGAGCTCTTTTAGATTTGGCTCTTGAACCAAAAATCCTCCCCTTACTCTTTTGAAATCCCATTCTTTACTTTTGGTAGGATTTTTTAAATTTTCATTTTCCAAAATTATTAATTTTGGTTTTTTTGAAAAAATTTCTTTGGTTTCCTTTTTTACTTTAGGACAGATTAAAACCTCAAAAAAATTTTTTACAATTTCTTTTGCCAAATCTTTTCCTACCTCCCTATTTAGTCCAATTATTCCTCCAAAAGCAGCTAATGTATCTCCTTTTTTAAAGGCACTCAAAAAAGCAGATTTAATATCTTTTCCATAACTGGCACAACAGGGATTTTGATGTTTTAAAATTATGCAAGCAGGTTTTCTCTTTTCTATTTCACAAAGGGCATCAATGGTAGCTGTAATATCTAAAAGATTGTTAAAACTCAATTCTTTTCCCTGAACTTTTTTAAACCTAAAAAGAGCTAAATTATCTTTGCTTTTTAAATCTACATAAAAAGCTCCTTTTTGATGAGGATTTTCTCCGTATCGAAGTAAAAGAAATTTTTTAAGTTCAATCTTGATATTCTCTTTGAAAATGTCTTTCATAA
>CAZJYT010000005.1:0-37119 GCA_964550325.1 uncultured Candidatus Saccharibacteria bacterium
TTCCTCATACCCATTATGATGCCATTTGGGTCTTTAGCAAAGAAGATTATTTTTACATCAACATTGACCTCATTTTAAAAAAGGTAGTGGAATTGATGGAAAAGGATAAAAATTATCACTTTTTAATTGAGCAGACCTATTTGTTAGAAGAAATTGAAAGAAGGAACCCTTGGCTATTTGAGAAGATAAAAAGATTTATTCAAGAAGGAAGGATAGAAATAGCAGATGGGGAATTTTTGATGGCAGATACGGTTTTACCTTTGGGGGAGACCTTGGTAAGGCAGATTTTAAGAGGAAAACGATACCTAAAACAAAAATTTGGAATTGAGGTGCCAGTAATGTGGCAGGCAGATAGCTTTGGATTGAATGCCCAATTGCCCCAGATTTGGAAAAAATCAGGTTATAAGTATTGTGCTTTTAGAAGAGGAGTAGAGAAAAGAGCCCCTTCTGAATTTTGGTGGAAGGGTTTAGATGGGAGTAAAATTTTAGCCCATTGGATGCCCTTAGGCTATCGGGCAGGCCTAAATTTGGAAAAATTAGAAGAGAGTTTTAATACCTTGAGACAATTATCTGCTACCAAAAATATTTTGATGCCTTCAGGAAGTGGAGTTACCTTGCCTCAACCTGAAACTTCAGCGGTAGTTAAAAAATGGAATTCAACCCATAAAGACTCTCAAATGAAAATAGGAGGATTGGTTGAATTTTTTGAGAAGATAGAAAAAGAAAAAAAATTAGAAGAAAGAGAGGGAGAGCAATTTTGCGGAAGGTTCTCTGAGGTTTTTCCAAATTGCGCTTCTTCAAGAATGTGGGTGAAGCAGGCCTTGAGAAAATACGAAAATTTGATTTTAACCACCGAAAATTTCGCTACCATCAGCTATGTCTTAGGTTTTCCTTATCCTTTTAATGAATTGAAAGTGAATTGGAGAAAGGTTTTATTTGGTGCTTTTCATGATGCGGTCCCAGGAACAGGTACCGATGAGTGCTATGGGGAAATAAAAAGAAATTTCAAGTTCTTAAGAGTTCATCTTGGAGAGGTTCTTAACCATTCTTTGGGCGTAATTTGCAGACATTTAAAAGAGAGGGCAGATATTGTTGTTTTTAATTCTTTGCCTTGGGAGGTGAAAGACTGGGTAGAGGTTAATTTGAGTTTTGAGAGGGGAGAGATAAAAAGAATTGAGGGAGTGAAAAATGGAAAAGAGGAAATAGAAGCTGAGGTGATAGAGGCGACAAAATATGATGATGGCTCCTTTAGGACTGCCAAAATTGGATTTTTAGCTACTGTTCCTCCTTTGGGATATAAAAGTTACAAGATTTTAGAGAAACTTTCAAAGAAACCCCAAAGCCAATTGAAGATCTTAAAAAATACCATCTCTAATAGATTTTTCAAAATTAAAATAGACCCAATTACGGGATTAATTGATGTTTTTAGAGATAATCAATTGATTGTTTCTCAAGGGAATGAGATTGTGTTAGAAGAAGAGTTGGGAGATTTATATTATCACCGTCAACAAATAAAAGGGTTTATTAAGACAGAAGGGGGAGAGGGAATAAAATATGGAAAATTTAAGTTAGAAAGCTTGAAGCTTCAAAAAAAGAGTAATCAAAGGGTGGTAGTGGAAATGAAGGTTAATTATTATGCTTTAAGATGGCCCTATCGGCTGGTAGAGAAACTGAAACCTTTGCTTTGGCGTCATAAGGTAATTACTCTCTTAAAAAAGATAATAATTTACAATGATTTAGAGAGAATTGATTTCATCACGAGGTTAAAAGATCAACATCCTCAGGCAAGGACAAGGGTAAGGTTTCCAACAACCGTTAAATCTCCTCATTTTGATTGCGAGACTCAATTTGGAGTAGTAAAGAGACCAGTGGATATGTTTTATTTCAAGGCAGATGATATCTGGAAGGAAAAACCCTGTGGAGTTTATCCCGCTTTGAATTGGATAAATTATTCAGATGAGAAAAAGGGAATTGCCATTTTTAATAAAGGATTGCCTGCCCATGAGGTGAGGGATGGAAAAATTTACCTCACCTTACTAAGGAGTATTTTAATGCTTTCTTCTGATGGAAAAACAGGACCTGCTATTCCTACCCCAGAGGCACAAGAATTTAAGACCTATACCTACCATTATGCCCTTTTCCCTCATCAGAAGAAAGATGTGAGCCTCTTTAGTAGAAAAGCGAAAGAATTTAATCGTCCTCTAATTGCTTTTCCCCTCCCCAGAGAGAAAGAAAAACCCATTTTGCCCTCAAAATTTTCCTTCTTAAATCTTTCTCCTAAAAATCTTATTTTGAGTGCTTTAAAGAAAGCGGAAGGAAAGAAAGATGTGGTTTTGAGATTTTATGAAACAGAGGGGAGGGAGACGAAAGCAGAAATTAATTTATTTGAGAAACCAAAATCAGTAAAAATGGTGAATTTGTTAGAAGAGGAAGAGAAAGAGAAGAGAGAGATTACGGTAAAGGGCAAAAAGATTTCTCTTTTGGTAAAACCCTTTGAGATAGTTACTCTGAAAATAAAATTTTTCTAATCTCAGGTCCCTCTCTTGTATCTTCAATCCAATATCCTTTTTGTTTTATTTTTTCCCTAATCTCGTCTGCCTTTTCCCATTTTTTCTCTTTCCTGAATTTTTCCCTTAACCTTACTAACTCTCTAATCTCCTCTGGCACCTTTATTTTTTCTTTTTCCAATTCTAAAATTTTCAATCCAAAGACAGAATCCAGTTTCCTAATTAACCTTTTAATTTTTTCTTTTTCTGTTTTGGTGATTCCTTCAATTTTGTTTATTTCTCCAATGAATTTGAAAAAGACAGCTAAGGCTTTTGGGGTGTTTAAATCATCATCCATTGCTCTCTCAAAATTTTCCTTTGTTTTTTTAATTAATTCCTCTATTTTTTTCTTATTTTTTCCTTTCTTCAACCCATTTAAGCGAGACAAAAATTCTCTTATTCTTTCAATAGTATTTTCCGCACTTTTTAGGGCTGAGAATGTTAAATTCAATTTTTGTCGATAGTGAGCTGAAATGAGGAAGTATCTTATTGCCCGCCAGCTATATCCCATTTTAAGCAAATCCCTCAAGGTATAAAAATTCCCTAAAGATTTGCTCATTTTTTTGCCATTTACTAATAAATGTTCATTGTGGAGCCAGAAATTTACGAATTTTTTCCCAGAATAGGCTTCAGATTGAGCAATTTCGTTTTCATGATGAGGGAAAATTAAATCTACTCCCCCTGTATGGATATCAAATGCTTCTCCCAAATATTTCATACTCATTACTGAACACTCCAAATGCCAGCCAGGCCTTACCTTTCCCCACTTTGTTTCATAAAAAATTCCTCTCTTTAACTCTTCTAAGGTGGACCTTTTTAATAAAACAAAATCTCCGGGAGCGTCTTTTTGGTATTCATCCAAGTCTACCCTTTTTCCGGGAATAATCTTTTTTAAATCAATTCTGGAGAGTTTTCCATAACCTTTAAATTTTGAAATATCAAAGTAAACACTATGATGCCTCTCATAGGCAAAACCCTTTTTCTCCAAGACCTCCACAAATTTTATCATTTCTTTTATGTGGTGAGTAGCGCGAGGGTAAAAATTGGCTTTTTTAATATTAAGGGTTTTTAAATCCTTGAAAAATTCTTTTGTGTATTTTTGGGTAAATTCTTTTAAGCTCATTTGGGCCCGGCCCGAATCTCTAATTGTCTTATCATCAATGTCTGTAATATTCATTACTTGAATAACCCCATATCCTTTGTATTCTAAATATCTTCTCAAAATATCTGAAAACAAATAAGCCCTGAAATTTCCAATATGGGCTAAATTATAAACGGTGGGCCCACAAGAATACATTTTTACCCATTTTGGCTCAATGCTCCTGAAAATTTCTTTTTTTCTGGTTAAGGTGTTGAAAAGTTTGAGCATATTAAGAAAAAAGTTCTGTGCTCAAATATTTTTCTCCTCCGTCAGCACACAAAGCTACAATAAACCCTTCTTTTAATTCCCTTGCCACTTTCAAGGTTCCTTTCATTACAGCTCCCGAAGACATTCCCACAAAAATTCCTTCTTCTTTTGCCAATTTTCTTGTCATTTCAAAGGCTTCCTCATCTTCAATTACTATTTTTTTATCTAACCACTCTTTTTTGTAAATCCCTGGTTTGTAAGCCTCTTTTAAATTTTTAAGACCTTGGATTTTATGACCTATTGGAGGTTCTATTCCAATAATTTGGACATTTGGATTTTTTTCTTTCAAACCTTTCGCTACCCCCATTAAGGTTCCGGTGGTGCCAATACCAGCCACAAAATGGGTTATTTTTCCTTTCGTTTGTTCCCAGATTTCTTTTGCTGTGGTGAAATAATGGGCTCTCCAGTTGTCAGGATTATTAAATTGGTCAGCCAACCAATATTTTTTGCTTTCTTTAGCCAATTGATAGGCTTTCTCTATTGCTCCATCTGTTCCTTCTTTGGCAGGAGTTAACAAAATTTCTGCCCCGAAAGCCTTCAAAATTTTTCTTCTTTCCAAGCTCACAGATTCTGGCATCGTCAAGAGCAATTTATATCCTTTTATGGCACAAACTAAAGCCAAACCTATTCCCGTATTTCCACTGGTAGCCTCCAAGACAATCTTTCCTTTTTTTAATTCCCCTCTCTTTTCTGCCTCCTCAATCATAAAAAGAGCAATTCTATCTTTTACTGAACCCCCAGGATTAAACTTTTCTAATTTCGCCCAGATTTCCACTTTTTTGTAAGGATTAATCTTTTCAATCTTTACCAAAGGGGTATTTCCAATCAATTTTAAAATTCTCTCTGCCATTTCTATATTTTTATCCCTTAATCCCATTTTACCACATAATTGTTTGATTTTTAATTTTTTCTTTGGTAATATTTTTTTATGAATTTTATGAAAGAACTTTATATTTTTTTATTGGGGATGAGTCCTCTTTTAGAAGTAAGAGCAGCTATTCCAATGGGGATAGTTTTTGGTTTCTCTCCTTTAAAAAGCTATATTTTAGGAGTAGGAGGTAATATCTTAGTGATATTTCTTTTGTTTTCTTTCTTGCCTTATTTCATAAACCTCCTTTCTACCCGTTTTAGTTTTTTTAAAAAGTACTTTTTAAATAAAAAAGAAAATTATTCTCCTAAAATTGAAAGATACGGAATTCATTATTTATTTTTTTTTACTTTTTTGCCCTTTCCTTTTACTGGAGGATGGACAGCTACTTTAATTGCCCTCTTGTTTAATCTCCCCTTTAAAAAATCTTTTTTGGTAATTAGTATGGGAGTACTGGGGGCGGGAATTTTGGTTTTGTTTTTAACAATATTGGGAATTTCCGTTAAGAAATATTTTGGATTACAATTTTTAATAGGAATAATTTTAACATTTCTAATAGTCTGGATGACATATAAATTAAAAAATGATGAGCAATAAATTATGGAGATATTATGGGAATAGTGCTATATCGTAAGTTTCGGCCCAAAAAATTTTCAGAGGTAATTGGTCAAAAACATATCATAAAAACCCTAACCAATGCCATTTCTAAGGGATTAATCTCACATGCCTATTTATTTTATGGACCAAGAGGATGTGGCAAAACTACAGTAGCTCGATTATTAGCTAAAGCTATTAATTGCGAAAAAAGAAAAGAAAATGAGTTTGAGCCTTGCAATGAGTGTCCAATCTGTCAAGAAATTAATGAAGGGCGATGTTTAGATTTGATTGAAATAGATGCCGCCTCTCATAGAGGAATTGATGAGATAAGGGAATTAAAAGAAGGAGTTAAATTTTCACCCACGAAGGCAAAATATAAGGTGTTTATACTTGATGAAGCCCATCAACTTTCAAAAGATGCTGCCAATGCCCTTTTAAAAACCTTAGAAGAACCTCCGCCTCATGCCATTTTCATTTTAGCCACTACCGAGGTCCATAAAATGATTCCTACTATTCTTTCCAGATGCCAAAGATTTGACTTTAGAAAGCTTACTCTTTCAGAAATTTTAAAGAAATTAGAATATATTTGCCAAAAAGAGGGAATTAAAATTGAAAAAAAAGCCTTGGAGTTAATTGGTGCTTATTCAGGAGGAGCCTTGAGGGATGCTGAGAGTCTTATGGACCAAATTGCTATTTTTTCTCAGGCTCTTTCTAGAGAGGTGAAGGTAGAAGATATAAAAGAGTTGTTAGGGTTAGTAGAAGTTCCTTTAATAATTAAGTTTGTAGAGTTTTTAGGTAAAGAAGAGACAATTTCAGCTATAAATTTCTTAACAGAAATTTCTGAAAAGGGAATTGAGCTTCAAGAGTTTAATAAGTCTTTAATTAATTATTTAAGACAAATGCTAATTCTAAAGATAGTTAAAAAAAGAGAAAGCCTAATCTCTGATTCCATTTTGAAGGGTCTTACCAGAGAAGAGATAGGAAAACTTTCAAAACAGAGCCAACAATTTAGTTTAGAAAAAATTCAAAAAATGATTAATTTATTCATTGAGGCCCAAAATAAAATGAGATATAGCCCAATTTTACAGTTGCCCTTGGAAATGGCAGTAGTAAAAATATGCGAGAATTCTACTAAATTGATTGATCAGAAAGATTAGGAGGTTGAAAAAATGAAATACATTGGTAATATCCCACGACTTCAAATCTATCGTATTTTGAAATCCTAAATTCTAAACAATTTCAAAATTCAAAACAATTTTTAAACGCAAAACGCAAAGCGTAAAGCTAAAGTGTAAAGCTTAAAGCTATTTAAAATTCAAATCTCAAAATGACAATTCAAAATGCAAAATTATTAATTTGAATTTGTTCACCCCATTAGAAAGAAATTTTTTCAATAATATTCTCTGAAAGCCAGTTTACCCAAGAATGCCTAAAATTGTTACCAATTGTGCCTTTTATAGTACAATAGTTTGACAAAATAAAATTTGGTGTGGTAGAATTTGAATAAGCTATCCAAATTGGCCAAATGTAGTTAAAACAGTTAAAAAAGAAAAAGGTTGAAGACTTAATAAAAGATAAAATAAAGAGAATTATGAAGCCAGAAAGAGCACCCCGGCGTGAGCAAAAAAAAGGAGAAGAGGAAGAAAAAATAAAAGAGGTTATTTCTAAAATTCAAGGACCAGAGGGTTTAACCTTGAAATTGACTACAGAACTTTTAGAAAAAAAATGGCTTTTTCCTGATGATTTAAGCTATATAAGCCACCTCCAAGAAAGAGAAAAAAGGGAAGAGATTTCGAGGGAAGATCTTCAAAATGAAATTTCAAAACTTTTGCGTTTAAATGCAGGAATTAGAAAAGCTATAGAAAAGGGATTACTTCCTTCAGAGGAGCTTTTAGAAGAGGCTCAGGTTTTAAAAAAAAGAGCTTTAATTTCTGAAGAGGAGCAAAAAGAACTTCAAGTATCTCCTCTTTCTGAAGAAGAGTTTGAAGAAGAACTTAAAAAACTAGCTAAGAAAGGAGAAGAATGAATTTAAGAAAAGGTCGTAGAGTTTTTAAAATTTTTTAAAAAATGTAAAAAATGAGAAGTCCTGAAAGACCTTCTTCAAAAAAAAGTGAAATAAAGAAAGAACAAGAGAAGATTGAAGAAGAAAAAAAGCTTTATGAGACTCAAAAAAGAATATGGGGAAAAGAGTATGCAGATAGGAAAAGAGAAGA
This sequence comes from uncultured Candidatus Saccharibacteria bacterium, assembly GCA_964550325.1. GTDB lineage: Bacteria > Patescibacteriota > Minisyncoccia > Minisyncoccales > CAZJYT01 > CAZJYT01. Next base: position 7,633 of record CAZJYT010000005.1, read on the forward strand.
GAGGATAGAAAAAGGAGGGAGAGAAGAAGAGGCAAAGAGGAGAAGAGAGGAAAGGGAAAGAATAAGAGAGGAGGCGAAAAAAGGAGAAGAGGAAGCCTTAGAAGGTTTTAGAAAGATGACAGAAGAAGCTCCTGAGGCAAGGAGATTGCCAAGAGAAGAAGAACCGAGGAAGAGAGAAGAAGAAAAAGGAGAAGAGAGAGAAGGAGCGCCTCAACCTGTAGAGGTAGAAGATCAATCTCCTTGGGAGGCTTTTAGAGGAGAGGAGGAATTTTTAGGAAAATGGGCAAGGATTACTGAGGTTAGGGGAGAAATCAGAGCGAAGACTGATGAGCTTTTAACCAAAGAGCGAGACAGGGTTTACTTGGATTTTGCAAAAAGTTGGGCAGAAAGCCATAAAAATGAGATAAAAGAAAAAACAGGTTTAGATTACTCCCAACTGGAAGAAAAAACCTTAGTAGGGATAGTGGATGCCTTAGGAGGATTTAAAGAGCTTAAAACAAATCCAGATTATGCCCGTTTCAACGAACAAATAGATAGATTAGCTGCTTTAAGGCAGGGTTGGACAACAGAGGGGGTGAGATATAGGGTAGCAGTAGGTTCACTGAATGTTTTTCAAAAAAGGAAAGAGAACCTCTTTTCTCTAATTCAAGAAAAAAGAAAAGAAACTGAAAAAGCAAGAAAAAAATTAGAGGGACTAAGAAGAGAAGAAAGCCCATTATATGAGGAGGTAAAAGAAATGTATGACACAGCAACAAAGGAACTGAGAGAATTGGAAACAGAACAGGAAGAATTATCTTCAGTAATGGAAGAAATTGCAGGGAAAATGGTAGGAAGAGATTTGAGAGAAGAAGCAGTTTCTAAAAAGTTGCCTGAGGTTGAAGATTTAGTGAGAAAATTAGGAACCCAAGGAGGTAGAGAAAGTTATATGCGAGAGCTGGGTTGGAGTTGGCAAATTATTCCTGGGAAGGGACGGACCTTGGTAGGGACATTGAAAGAAAAAATTAAAGGAATTCCTCAAGAGACGAGAGAAGAAACGATATTGGTTTATGATAAAGATGGCAATGAGATAGGAGAATTCACCCATGAAGAACTTCAACAGAGGATTTTTGAAGAGGTTAAAAAGAGAGTTCCTCAAAAATACATAGATGAGAGAGTAAAAGAACTTGCTACTTCTCCAGAATCTGCTCGGCGAGGAATTCAAGAACTATTTGAGGGTGTAAAAAAAGATGTTTTAGAGGACTTTTTAAATGAAAAGGTTAAAAAAGAAGCTAAGAGCCCGGAAGCTATGGAAAAAATAAAAGAGATAGCAGAAGGCAGGGGAATAAATGTTCAAGAAGCCTTGGAGAAAACACTGGGAAGGACAGAAGCTTATAGAGGTCTTACTGGTGATTACTCAAGAGATAGAGATATAATAATAGGAGATACAAGTCGAGTTTGGGGAATAGATTTGTCTCCAGAGGAACTTGATAGAGCTGTAGAGAAATATCCTTATTCTCCAGAGGTAGCAAAAGGAAATATTAACTTTATGGTATGGTTGCAAAAGATTTTCTTTGAGGCATTTCAAAAAAAAGAGTAAAATAAATTATGGATGCATTTCCTTTAATTACTGACAAAACCTTAAAAAGCTTCATTAACTTGGTGAATATACCAAAAGAATATAAAGAGACTCTTTTGGGTAAGCTTCCTTCATTAGATTTTGATGAAAGAAGAGCCTTGTTTGGGACCTTGTTGCGGATTTATCTCTTTGATAGAGAAGAAAAAAAAGTCCTGGAAGAAATTAACAAGTTTTACAAAAAAGAGTAGCCGCCATCGTCTAATGGCGAGGACACCAGTTTCTCAAGCTGGTAATACCGGTTCGAATCCGGTTGGCGGCATCTTTTAGATTTGGAAAAGTGAGGGTAATTTTTTACCCTTTTTTTAAAATTTTTTTATGTCTAAAAAGTGGCATAGTTTGGAGATAAAAAAGATTGAGGAAATACTAAAAAGTGATCTCAAGAATGGATTGACAGAAAAAGAAGTAAGAAAAAAACAAAAGAGATTTGGAAAAAATGAGCTTCCAGAAGAGACTCATTTAAGAGCTTTTAAAATCCTTCTTTCTCAATTTAAAGATCCTTTAATTTATATTCTTCTTGGAGGAGGAATAATTACTCTCTTTTTAAAAGATTTGGTTGATACCTTAATTATTTTTGGAGTGGTAATTTTAAATACTTCTTTAGGGTTTTTTCAAGAATTTAAGGCTCAGAGGATTCTCCAGAATTTAAAGAAAATGATGAAGGTGAAAGCCTTTGTGATGAGAGAAAGAAAAAAAAGAGAGATATTGCAGGAAGACTTAGTGCCAGGAGATATTTTCTTTTTAAATCCCGGAGATAAGGTCCCGGCAGATGGAAGATTGATAGAAACCCATGGATTAAAAGTGAATGAATCTATCCTTACTGGAGAATGGCTTTCAGTTGAGAAGGATATTCAAACCTTACCTCCAGAAATTCCCTTAGCTGAGAGGAAAAATATGGTTTATATGGGAACAGTAGTGGAGGAAGGCTTTGGGAAGGCAATTGTTACTGAGATTGGAGAAAATACTGAAGTTGGTAAAATTGCTAGTTTGATAAAAGAAATTGAAGAGGAAGATACCCCCTATCAGAGAAAAGTAAAAAATTTTAGTAGAATCTTACTTCTGGTAATTTTGTTTTTCAGTGCTTTGGTTTTCAGCTTTGGGTTATTAGCAAAAACTGAGTTGGGGCAAATGCTAAAAATAACAGTAGCTATGATAGTAGCAGTTATTCCTGAAGGTTTACCAGCTGCGGTAACTTTTTGTTTTGCTTTTGGAGCGAGAGAGATTTTTAAAAAGAAGGGATTAATTAAAAGAATTATCGCTACTGAGACCTTAGGAAGCACTTCTATAATTTGCACTGATAAAACTGGCACCTTAACCGAGGGAAAAATGCAGGTAGCAAGGATTTTTAGTGGAACCAGAGAGTTGTTTTCTGATGGAAAGAAATATTCAGAGAGAATGGAAAAAAATGGGAGGGTTTCTCACCTAACACTTTTAAAGATAGCTACTTTCTGTAACGACGCCTTTATTGAGAATCCAGAAGAAACTTTGGAGAAATGGATTGTGCGGGGTACTGCCACTGAGAAGGCTCTTTTGTTGGCTGGAATTCAGGCTGGCTTAAAAAGAGGAGAATTAGAAAAGAAAGAGCCAAGAATCTTAAGGGTTCCTTTTGATCCTACTTTTAAATATTCTCTAAATCTTCATCACTTAAATGAGAGAGAAAATATTCTCTATGTATTAGGGGCGCCTGAAATAATCTTGGAAAAGTCAGGTTTTTTAGATATTGATGGAAAGGAGGAAAGGCTTTCTTTGTCACAAAAAGAGGAAATAAAAAATAAAATTGAAAAATTAGCTAAAGAGGGTCAAAGAATATTAGCAGGAGCTTACAGGATCTATCCCAAAAAAGAGACCCGGTTTAATCAATCTGAATTAGAGAATTTGAGAAACCTTTGCAAAGAACTCATTTTTGTAGGCTTAATTTCTCTTCACGACCCCTTAAGAGTGGAAGTGAAAAATGCAATAGAGACCTGTCAAGGGGCAGGGATGAGGGTGATTATTGTTACCGGAGATCACAAACTTACCGCAAAAGCAATAGCAGAAAAGATAGGTTTGAGGGTAAAATCAGAGAATATTTTAGAAGGAAGAGACTTAGATAGGCTTTCTGATGAGGAATTTGAGAAAAAAGGAAAAGAGATAAAGGTATACGCCAGGGTGGAACCAAGGCATAAATTAAAGATTGTAAGATTTTGGCAAGAGAAGGGAGAGATAGTCGCTATGACAGGCGATGGGGTGAATGATGCTCCTGCTTTAAGAAGAGCAGATATTGGAATAGCTTTAGGCTCAGGGACAGAAGTGGCCAAAACTGCTTCTGATATGGTTTTATTAGATAATAATTTCTCAACAATTTTGGAAACAGTGAAAGAAGGGAGAAGAATCATTGATAATATCAGAAAAATCATCACCTTTTTTTTAATTGGTGGATTTACAGAATTGATAATTGTAGGATTTACCTTAATTTCTCGCTTATTTATTCCTGGGCTTCCTCTTCCAATATTGGCAAGCCAAATTCTTTGGAAAAATTTAATTGAGGACTCCCCACCTGCTATGGCTTTGAGTCTTGAACCTCCAGAAAAAGGGATAATGAAAAGAAAGCCAGAACCCAAAGAACTTCCTCTTTTAACAAAAGAAATGAAAGCTCTCATTTTTATTATAGGAATAATAAGTGATTTGTTTTTATTTTTCATTTTTCTTTGGCTTTGGTTCCATCCTCTTTATGGTCCAGAAAAGATAGATCTTTTGCGAACAGTGGTATTTGCGGGATTGGGAATTGACTCTTTCTTTTTCATTTTTTCCCTTCGCAATCTAAAGAAAAATATTTGGCAATACCATCCCTTTTCAAATATTTATCTTACCCTCTCTGCTCTTTCGGGCTTTTTCTTTTTCGGCTTAGCTATTTATTTTCCTCCTCTACAAAAAATCCTTCATACTGTTTCTCTCTCTCTTAGAGAATGGATGATTTTGATTAGTTACGCCTTAGTAAAACTTTCTTTCATTGAGCTTACAAAATGGTATTTCATTCAGAAAGAATTTGAAAAAAGATAAAAAAATATGTTAATCTTAATTGTAGTTGCTAACCATTTTGATAATAAATTTATATTGAGGCATCTTGCCTCGGGGAGCATACCGAGAGCTGAGCCCGAGTGGAAAATTGTATTTCAGTAGGGACTTTCTAAGGCTCGGCGAGGTATAGGAGCGCCTGTGAAAAACCTTCTTTTTCAGCACTTAAGGCGACTCCGTGCTCCCCGAGACAAGATGCCTCAGTAAAGAAATTATTAAGAATTGTTACTGAAAGGCAAGATATGTCACTAAATCTTCCTAAAATTGAAAAGAGGATTTTGAGATTTTGGAAAGAAAATGAGATTTTTGAAAAATCAATTAGAAGGAGAAAGAAAAAAAGAAGCTTTGTCTTCTATGAGGGACCTCCCACTGCCAATGCCAGGCCAGGTATTCACCATGTCTTAGCTCGTGTTTTTAAAGACATAATTTGTCGCTACAAAACTATGCGAGGATTTAGAGTAGAGAGAAAGGGAGGGTGGGATACCCATGGATTGCCAGTAGAGCTGGAGATAGAGAAGAAATTAGAGTTGAAATCAAAAAAGGAAATTGAAAAATATGGGATTGACAAATTTAATGAAAAATGCAGAAGGTCTGTTTGGGAGTATAAAAAAGAGTGGGAAAAATTGACAGAGAGAATTGCCTTTTGGATAGATTTAAAACACCCTTACATTACTTACACTCCAGAATATATAGAAAGTGTTTGGCGGATTTTAAAAGAGAGCTGGAAAAGAAAACTTTTATCTAAAGGATATAAGGTAGTTCCTTTTTGTCCTCGTTGTGGGACCTGTTTATCTTCTCATGAGGTGGCTTTGGGATACAAAAAGATAAAAGAGCCTGCCATTTATGTCAAGTTTCAATTAAAAAATCCCCAAGATTTAAAACTTAAGAAAGACAACACCTATTTTCTCATTTGGACTACTACTCCTTGGACATTACCCGGAAATGTAGCTGTAGGGATAAACCCAGAGTTTGATTATTGCATTTTAGATACAAAGAAAGAGTATCTTATTTTGGCAAAAGAAAGAGTCTCAGAAATAGAGAAAGAAGGAGAGATTATAAAAGAGTTTAAGGGTAAGGAGTTGGTTGGTTTAAAATATTTCCCTCCTTTTTTCCATCAAAAATGCAAAGAGGAAAATTGTAGATGTTATGAAATAGTCCCCGCAGATTTTGTTTCCTTAGAAGAAGGGACGGGATTGGTGCATTTAGCTCCTGCCTTTGGAGAAGAGGATATGGAAGCAATAAAAACTCAAAACTCAAAATTCAAGACTCAAAACCTGCCTGAGTTCCCAGTTTTATTAACAGTGGATGAAGAGGGGAGGTTTAAGTCTGAAGTGAAAAAGTGGGAAGGAATCTTTGTTAAGGAGGCTGATCATCTCATTATTGAAGATTTAAAAAATAGAGATTTGCTTTTTAAAGAAGAAATTTATGAACACGATTACCCTTTTTGTTGGCGTTGCAAAACCCCTTTACTCTATTATGCCAAAGATTCTTGGTTTATCGGAATGTCAAAACTAAAACAAAAACTAATTGAAAACAATCAAAAGATTAATTGGGTACCTTCTTATCTAAAAGAAGGAAGGTTTGGAGAATGGTTAAAAGAAGTAAAGGACTGGGCGCTCAGCAGGGAAAGATATTGGGGAACTCCCTTACCGATCTGGATATGTAAAAATTGTCAAAATATCGAGGTAATAGGGGGTTTGAAAGATTTGTTAAAACAAAGATTTTCTCAAAATACCTATTATTTATTTAGACACGGTCATTCAATGAGGCAATTGAAAAATTCTGCCAGTTGTTGGCCAGAAAAAATCCCCTTTCCCTTAACGGAAAAGGGGAAAAGAGAGGTCTTACGTTCTGCTAAAAAGCTCAAAAAAATTGATTTAATTTTTTCTTCTGACTTACTGAGAACTAAAGAAACCGCAGAGATTATTTCCAAAGAAACAGGAGCTAAGATAATTTTTGATAAAAGGCTAAGAGAGGTAGATGTAGGGGTATTTAATGGAAAAGACCCAAAATTAGTTTGGGATTTTATTTTTAAACAAAAAGACCCTTATACCACAAAGGTTCCAAAAGGGGAAAGCCTACTTAATATTCAAAAGAGGGTCTGGAGCCTTTTGAATGATATTACAAGGAAATATCAAAGAAAGAGGATTGTTTTAGTCTCTCATGAGCTCCCCCTTACGATATTAGAAAAAACCCTTGAGGGTTTTTCTATTGAGAAGATAATTGAATGGAGGAAGAGAAACCGTTCAAAATTATTAAAAACTGGACAATTTAGAAAAATTGAATTTAAAAAGCTCCCTTTTAATAAAAAAATGAAATTAGATTTCCACCGGCCCTTTATAGATGAGGTTAGGTTTTATTGTCCCAAATGCCATCATTCTATGGAGAGAGTAAAAGAGGTGATTGATTGTTGGTTTGATTCTGGAAGTATGCCTTTTGCCCAAGCCCATTGGCCCTTTGAAAAGAAAAAGTTCCTCTTTCCCGCTGATTATATCTGCGAGGGAATTGATCAAACAAGGGGATGGTTTTATACCCTTTTGGCAGTTTCAACCCTTTTGGGGTTTAGCTCTCCTTATAAAAATGTAGTTTCTTTAGGCCATGTCTTGGATGAAAAAGGTGAGAAAATGTCAAAATCAAGAGGAAATGTTGTAGATCCCTGGGAGATGATTGAAAAATATGGAGTGGAAGCGATTAGATGGTATTTTTTTACCATTAATCAGCCAGGGGATTCAAAATTATTTTCTGAGAAAGATATTAGAGAATCTCTCAGAAAATTCATTTTTACTTTATGGAATTGTTATTTGTTTTTAGATACCTACAAAAGAAATTTCCGATTTAAAACTAATAAGATAAATTTGAAAACAAAAGGTAAATTAGAGAGGTGGATTATTTCAAGATTACAGAAATTGATTTTAGAAGTAACCCAGGCCTTAGAAAAATATGAGATTGTGAAATCAGCCAGAAGAGTAGAAGAATTTGTGATAAATGACCTGTCTTTGTGGTACATTAGAAGGTCAAGAGCCCATTTTCAAAAACCAAAAACAAAAAAAGAATTAAAAGAGGCAGTTGAAACCCTAAGTTTTGTCCTTTTTAATCTTTCCAAACTAATAGCCCCCTTTTTGCCCTTTATAAGCGAAGAGATTTACCAAAGAATAAGATTTCCCAAATCTCCCTTCTCAAGGTTTTCCGTCCATTTAGAAAATTGGCCCAAAGTTGAGAAAAAATGGATTGATGAGAAATTAGAAAGAAAGATGGAAAAAGCGAGAGAAATTGCCTCTTTAGCCTTAGCTGAAAGAGCAAAGGCAAAAATAAAAATCCGACAACCTCTAAGGAGTTTAAAAATAAGGAGTAAAGAACTGAAAGGAGAAAGAGAATTGTTAGAGCTAATTAGAGAGGAGGTAAATGTAAAAGAGATGGTTTTTGATCCTAAAATTAAAGGAGAAATAGAATTAGATATAAAAATTACTCCCGAGTTAAAAGAGGAAGGAATAGCGAGAGAATTAATCCGCCAAGTCCAATATCTAAGAAAATTGGCAAAACTTTCTCCAAAGGATAAGGTAAGGGTTTATTGGTTTACTCAAGGGGAAATAAAAAATATTTTCCAAAAATGGGAAGAGAAGATTTTAAGAGAAGCTAAAATTGAAGAGTTTATATTTACTTTTCCATTTGGAAAGGTTCTTTTCCAAAAGGAAATAGAAATTGAAGGGGAGAGGCTTACCTTAGGAATTAAGAAAATAAGAAAATAATTTTTTATTTGATGTTTCTTCATTATCGCACCCAGGGCTTAATAATCAAAAGAGAAGATAGGGGAGAGGCAGACAGGATTTTTAATGTTTATACAAAGGACTTTGGGAAGATAGAGGTGTTGGGGAAAGGAATAAGAAAGATTGCTTCAAAATTGAAGTCTGGAATGGAACCTTTTTATCTATCAGAAATAGAATTTGTTCAAGGAAGAACCTATAAAACATTAACAGATACCATCTCTTTAGAAAGATTTCTCAATATTAGAAGAAATCTCAAGAAATTGGCAGTGGTTTTTAAGGTCGCAGAGATCTTAGACTATTTTCTCAAAGAGGAGAAAGATGAAAGACTTTGGAAATTTTTAATTGACTGGTTTTATAGATTAAATTCTTCTTTAAATGTTTCCAAAATCTGGCTCTTTTATTATTTTTTTCTTTGGAATTTCTTCTCTATTTTGGGTTATACTCCAGAGCTTTATTCTTGTGTAATTTGCCAGAAAAAGTTAAAAGAAGAGAAAAATTTTTTCCTTATGGAAGAAGGAGGGGTATCTTGCAAAAATTGTGCTTTAAAATTAAAATCTAAGAAAGAAATAAGCCCAGAAACTATTAAGATTTTAAGAATTATTTTAAGAGGAGATTTAGCTATTTTACAAAAAATAAAATTTAATAATTCAATAAAAAAAGAGTTAAAAGAAGTTTCAGATGAGTATTTAATTTATTTTCAAGAATTATGAAAAAAATAATAATCTTTCTTTTAATCCTCTCACTTTTAGGAGCTGTTTGGATTTATCAAAGGAATAAATATTCTAAGGGAGTGTTGCAATTTGAAATTTTAGGTCCTAAGAAGGTTGAGTTATTAGAAGAAGTGACTTATCTTGTGAGATACAAAAACGAGGGGAATTTTGCTTTAAAAGATGTAAAAGCTGTCTTTGAGTGTCCTGAGCATTCTTTATATTGTAAAATTGAAGGAAAAGATGAATCTTTAGAAGATGAGAAAAGGTTAAGAAAAGAAATTTTTATAGGTTCTCTTTATCCAAAACAAGAAGGAAGTTTTGAAATCAAAACCAGGCTTTTAGGAAAGGAGAAAGAGATAAAGAAGGCAAAAGCTACTTTCTCTTTTAAACCCAAGAATTTAAAGGTGACCCATTCCTCATTTACTACTTTTACTAGTCAAATTGAAAAAGTCCCTTTAACATTTAACTTTAACCTCCCTTCCAGCTTAGAGGCTTCCCACAAAATTGATTTTTCTTTAGATTATTTTTCCACCCTTGATTATCCCTTATTTGATATTGGAATAAAAATTAAATACCCTCAAGGCTTTCAATTTTTAGAGGGGAGTCCAAAGACATTAGGAGAAAATTATTTTGAAATCAATTCTCTTAATCCGGGATATGGAGGAAAAATAAAGGTAAAGGGGATTTTGGATGGAGAAGTAGGAGAGAAAAAAATCTTTACAGCCACTTTTGGCGTATGGAAAGAAGGAGAATACATTCCTTTAAAAGAAGTAACCAAAGCAGTAGAAATTATTAAGGTTTCTCTTTATGTTTCCCAATTAATTAATGGAAAAAAAGACTATATTGCCAATTTAGGTGAAATGCTTCATTACGAGATATACTTTAGAAATTTTACTTCTCAGCCCTTTAGAAAATTGACCTTGCTATGTAAATTGAAGGGAGAGCTCTTTGAACCAGGCAGTGTTACTATCCAAAGCGGTTCTTTTAATTCAAGTTCTAATATCATTTTGTGGACCTGGAAAGATACTTCTCAATTGGAATTTTTACCTCCAGGCGAAGAAGAAAAGATAGAATTTTGGGTAAAACTAAAAGATGCTCCTCCAAAAAGCACTGAAAATTTAATGATTAGCGATGAAATTTTCTTTAATCAAGAGAGTGCGGTAGAATTTTTCACCAAGGTTAATTCAAAATTGGTTTTAACCCAGACCGGAAAGATCCAAGATAGCTTTTTTCATTCCCCAGGTCCCCTTCCTCCAGTACCTAATGAAAAGAGTTATTACACTATCTTTTGGACAGCTGAAAATCTTTACAATCCTATGGCAGACATTAAGGTAAAGGCAAGACTCTCTCCTTTAGCAGAAATTACTAAAAATATCTATCCTCAGGATGCCATCTTTACTTATAGCTCTTCAACCAAAGAGATAGCCTGGGAGGTAGGAGAACTTAATCCTGGCCAAAAAGCCCAATTGGTATTTCAAGTAGTTTTTGATTCTTCGCTTTCTACTACCACTTCCACTTCTGTTCCCTCTGTCTTAATCTCTAAGGCTGAGATTTCAGGAAGGGATGAATGGACAAATCAAGAAATCTCTTCTTTCTCTTTTCCTCTTTCTACTTTTTTAAGCATTCTTCCAATGGATGAGGTGATGATAGAATAAAATTATGGTAGATTCTTTAGAGAAAATTATTTCTTTTTGTAAAAGAAGAGGTTTCGTCTTTCAATCTTCTGAGATTTATGGAGGTTTTAGCTCTTGCTATGATTTTGGACCTTTAGGCGTAGAGATGAAACTAAACATTAAAAAATTATGGTGGGAAGAAATGAGAAAAAACCATGATAATATTTGGGGTTTAGATAGTGCTATTTTAATGTCTCCTAATGTTTGGATAGCCTCTGGACATTTGGGTGCAGGATTTGCTGATGAGTTAAAAGAGTGTAAAAGGTGTCATAAGAGATTTAAGGTAGACGAGGTTAGAGATAAGTGTCCCGAATGCGGAGGGGAGTTGAGTCAACCTAAAAGATTTAATTTAATGATGAAGACCTTTGTAGGTCCGGTAGAAGAGAAGAGCTCTCTCAGTTATCTGAGAGCTGAGACTTGTCAGGGAATATATATAAATTTTTTAAATGTTCTGGAGTCAATGCGGTTGAAAATTCCCTTTGGGATTTGCCAAATAGGGAAAAGTTTTAGAAATGAGATTACTCCTAAAGATTTCATTTTCCGAACTAGAGAGTTTGAACAGATGGAGATGCAATGGTTTTGTAAGCCAGAATCCGCGAATGATTTTTTTGAATATTGGAAAAAAGAGAGGATAAAATGGTATTTAGAGTTAGGGATAAAAAAAGAAAATTTAAGAGAAAAAGAAGTACCCAGAGAAAAAAGAGCCCATTATGCGAAAAGACAGGTAGATATTGAATACAGATTTCCTTTTGGATGGAAAGAAATTGAGGGAATACATAATAGGGGAGATTGGGATTTATCTAATCATTCAAAATATTCTGGAGAGAATTTAGGCTATTATGATGAAAAAAAGAAAGAAAAATACTTTCCTTATGTAATTGAGACATCCACAGGAGTGGAAAGATGCTTTTTAGCTTTTTTGTGCCAAGGTTATGAAGAGATAAAAGGAGGGAGGACGAAAACAACAAAGTCTACAAGAGAAAGTGAGATTTTATTAAAATTACACAAAAAGATAGCCCCTGTAAAAGTAGCAGTTTTTCCTTTGGTTAAAAATAAAAAAGAAATTGTAAATTTGGCAAAGAAGATATATCAACTATTAAAAAGTCATTTTGTAGCTGTTTATGATGAAACAGGTACTATTGGAAGAAGATACCGAAGAGTAGATGAAATAGGATGCCCTTTCGCTGTTACCGTTGATTTTGAGAGTTTAGAGAAGGAGGATGTTACTATTAGAGACCGTGATAGTATGGAACAGGAAAGAATAAAAATAAAAGATTTATTAAAGATTTTAAAAGAAAAATTAAATTAAATATGAAGCCAAAGGTTACTTTTCCAAGATGGGGCCACTACACTTTAGCCTTTGAGTTTTTAATAAAAAAATTAGGTGGAAAGGCTATAATCCCTGAAAATACTACTCCTCAAATGATTTCAGAAGGAGCAAGGGTTTCTCCTGAAATGTATTGCTTCCCCCTTAAGGCGAATTTAGGTAATTATTTAAAAGCAATTGAAATGGGGGCTGAGATAATCTTAATGGTTACTTCTTGTGGTTCTTGTAGATTGAGATATTATGGAATGGTCCAGGAGAAGATTTTGAGAGATTTGGGGAAAAAGGTTCAATTTATTATTTTTGATCAAAATCCCAAGGAAGTTTATCTGACCCTAAGAAAGCTTTTTAAAAAGTCTTTTTTTGAAATTGGCAAGGCTCTTTTTCAATTTTGGCAGAGAATAAAGCTAATTGAAGAGATTGAGAAGATAAGTTGGAAACTAAGACCCAGGGAGATTATAAAAGGAGAAACTGATAGGATTTTTAGAGAGAGTTTAGAAAAAATGAGAGAAGAGAAAAAACCCCTTTCTTTATTAAAAAAAGAGATATTTTCAGAATTTTCTAAAATTAAAATTGAAAAAGGAAAAAAAGTTCCAAGAGTGGGAATTGTGGGAGAAATTTTTATGGCTTGCGAACCATCATTAAATTTTGATATAGAGAAAAAATTGGGAAATTTAGGAGTAGAGGTTCAAAAAGAAGTTTTACTTTCTTATCATCTAACTAAAAAGATTTTTTTAAGAGATTTTTTTATGGAAAAAAAGGTGAAAGATTATCTGGGATCAAGGGTTGGTGGTCATGGTATGGATGCAGTATATGAGATGTTAAAATATATAAAAGAAGGGATGGATGGTGTAGTCCAGATTTTGCCCTTCAGTTGTATGCCAGAGGTAACAGTAAGGCCCATCTTAGAGAGAATTCATCAGAAGAAGAAGGTGCCCTTTCTCTCGCTTTCAATTGATGAACAGATAGCTGAAGCAGGATTTAATACTCGTTTGGAGGCTTTTGTAGATGTAGTAGAGAGTTATTTTAAAAATTCCCATAAGGATAAATTGACATAAAATATTACATTTGCTAATATTCCATTATGAAAATTGAAAAATTTATTAAAAAGGTGGGTGGTTTCTTAAGAGAGTCGTGGATGGAATTAAAAAAAGTAAGCTGGCTGGATAGTGAGAGAGCAATTCAATACACAATAGTGGTTATTGTCATTACTTTAAGTGTTGCTCTATTTTTAGGAATTTTAGATTATTTACTTAATTTTTTCTTAAGAAAATTTGTTATCTGATAATAAAAAATGCCCAAGCAAAAACTTCCCCAAGAGAAAAAATGGTATGTAATTCATACTTATTCTGGTTATGAAGAAGCAGTAGCAAAAGCTCTTCGTCAGAGAGTGGAGACCTTTGGGTTAAAAGATAAGATTTTCAATATTATTGTTCCCAAGGAAAAGAAAATAAAAATCAAAAATGGGAAAAGAAAAATTGTAGAAGAGAAAATTTATCCAGGTTATATTTTGATTGAGATGATAGTGACTGATGAGTCATGGTATATAGTAAGAAATACTCCTAATGTTACTGGTTTTGTAGGAGCAGGTACTACTCCTTTGGCTATTTCAAATGAAGAAATTGAGATTTTGAAAAAGAGAATTTCTCAAGAAGAGCCGGAGTATAAAATTACAGTAAAAATAGGAGACCCAGTCCAGATTATTGATGGTCCATTTAAGGATTTCGACGGAAAGGTTTGTGAAATTGACGAAAAAAGGGGAAAGATAAAGGTCTTAATAAATATTTTAGGAAGAGAGACGCCAGTGGAATTGGATTCCTTACAAATCAAGAAGCTTTAATTTTATGCCAAAAAAAATTAAAAAAATCATTAAGTTACAAATATCGGCGGGAAAGGCTACTCCTGCTCCTCCAGTGGGTCCAGTTTTGGCTCCTTATGGGTTAAATATTGGAGAATTCTGTAAAAGATTTAATGATTTAACAAGAGATAAAGAGGGATTTATTATTCCGGTGGAAGTGATAATTTATGAAGATAGAACCTATGATTTAAAATTGAAACAACCTCCCACTTCTGAACTAATAAAAAAGGCTCTTTCTATTGAAAAGGGCTCTGGCAAGCCAAATCAAAAGAAGGTAGGAAAACTTACCAAGGCTCAATTAAGAGAAATTGCTACAAAAAAGCTCCCTGATCTAAATACCAATGACATTGAGAAAGCAATGAGAATTGTTGCTGGTACTGCCAAACAAATGGGGGTGGAAATCGTTGATTAAAATATGGTTTTATCTGATAGAGAAATTAAAGAATATGTAAAAAGATATCAAATGATTTCTCCTTTTCAGTCTTTTTTATATAAAAAAGGAAAAATCTCCTTTGGACTTTCTTCTTATGGGTATGATTTTAGAATTGCTGATGAATTTAAGATCTTTACCAATGTGAATAATGCAGTAGTAGATCCTAAAAATTTTGATCCCAAATCTTTTGTTGATTTTAAGGGTAAGGTTTGTATTATTCCTCCCAACTCTTTTGTTTTAGGGAGAAGTATTGAATATTTTAGAATTCCACGGGATGTTTTGGGGGTCTGCTTGGGGAAGTCTACTTATGCCAGGTGTGGAATTATCGTAAATGTTACTCCCTTAGAACCGAGGTGGGAAGGTTATGTCACCGTGGAAATATCAAATACTACTCCTTTACCAGCTAAGATTTATGCAGGAGAAGGAATTTGTCAGGTAATTTTTATTAAAGGGAGTAAGATTTGTAAGATTTCTTATGAAGACCGGAAAGGGAAATATCAAAAGCAAAAGGGATTAACCCTGCCAAAGGTATAAATGAAATGTCTTATTCTTGCCAATTCAGTAACAACTCATAATAATTTCTTTTCTGAGGCATCTTGCCTCGGGGAGCACGGAGTCGCCGTAAGTACTGAAATAGAGAGTTTATTTCACAGGCGCTCCTATACCTCGCCGAGCCTTACAAAGTCCCTTCTGAAATACAATCTTTCTCTCGGGCTCAGCTCTTGGTATGCTCCCCGAGACAAGATGCCTCTACTAATTCGTTACCAAAATGGTTAGCAAATATAAATGAAAAAAAATAAATATCCAGGACAATTTATTGTCTTTGAAGGATTAGATGGTTCTGGTAAATCTACCCAGGTGACTCTTTTGGATAGATTCTTAAGGGAAAAGACAAAAAAGGTTCATTGTACAGCAGAACCTACACAATATCTAATTGGAGGATTGATTAAAAGTTGGATTGCTCAAGATTGGAAGAGTTCTCCCGATTGTTTGCAACTTTTATTTGCAGCAGATAGAGCCTATCATTTAGAAAAGGAAATCATTCCTTTATTAAAGAAAGGGGTGACCGTAATTTGTGACAGATATTTATTTTCCAGTTTGGCTTACGGAAGCTTGGATTTAGACTTTAATTGGCTTTTGAAAATTAATGAGAAGTTTGTTTTACCTGATATTACTTTTTTTTTAGATGTTTCACCTACAGTTTGTATTGAAAGAATGAAAAAAGAAAGATTTTCAATTGAATTATTTGAGAAAAAAGAAAAATTAGAAAAGGCAAGAAAAAATTTCCTGAAATTAAAAGAAAAATTTGATAATTTTTATATCATAGATGGAGAGAAAAAGATTAAAGAGGTTTTTGAGAAAATAAAAAAAATTTCAGAAAGACTTACTATAAGTGATTACAGCGATAGAGAAATTGTGAGATTCGACGATTAATGATTAAATAGTATCACCGTAATCATAAATAATCGTTGTAATCATTATAATAATAATATTATACAAGGTCGCAATTACTAAAATTTTAAAATCTTATGAGAAATAGAGAAAAACTTCCTCAAAAAAGAGAAATACAACCAGAAAAAATAGAGGAAAAAGAAAAGATTTTGAAAGAAATAGCAGAAAAGACAGCAGAGGTGGCAAGAGAATCACCTGGTATGGAATCTTTTGATTTTTCTGAAGAGGAGATTGAAAATGAGGAAAAGATAATAGAAAAAGAAGGGGCAAATCAATTTTTTCTTTCAGAAGCTAAAGTAGAAAGTGGCAAAATTGAGATTAAAACAGAGAAAGGAATAAATAGATTTGATGGTTCAGATATAGGAGTAGAGGAAGGAGAGATAAAAGTGGATTCAGTTATAAACATTGGAGATTTTTCTGGAATGGAAGTAAGAGGAAAAGGAAACGAAATTCTATTTTTAAGAGAAACAAACACTGTTGATCTTTCAGGTATAGAAGGAGAGGTTAGAAAGATTAAAAAAGGGAAAGAAGAAAAGATTGGAGAGTTAACAGTGAAAATTGATAAAGGAGCGATAAATGGAGATTTTAGTGGCGCTAAAGGGCTAAAAGTTTTAAAAGTGGAGGGTATAATGAAGGAAGCTGATTTTAGTGGTATAAATGTAGATACTCTTGATCTTACTAACTTTAAAGCTGAAATCATTGATCTTAGTGATGCTCATTATAAAGAAATTCGAGGAGATTTAAAGAAATTTAAGAAGGTAGAAGGGGTTCAAAGAGCAGAGGAAGGTTAAAATTTTTATGCCAAAAATTTTAAAAAAGGCAGGGTATCATCGGATTTTAGCTATTTTGGTAGGATTAAATGGAGAAAGTCCTTTAGAATTGATTGAGTTAGCAGGAAGAACCTCTTGGCAAAGCAGACACAAAATTACAAAAGATTCTGCTAAAAAATTTATAAAAATGCTCATAAAAAGAGGACACGAGTCGGTTTTGGAACATTCGGCAATGACAGTAGAGTTTAATAATGTTTCGCGAGGCTTTACTCACGAAATAGTCCGTCATAGATTAGCCTCTTTTACTCAAGAATCTACAAGGTATGTAGATGAAAGTAATTTTGAGGTAGTTATTCCTCCTGATAAGGACAAAGATGAAAAAATCGTTGATTTAAAATTACCAAATGGTAAAAAAATAAAGGTGTCTTTTCAAGAATGGATGGATTTAAATGAAAAAATGTATCGGGGATTAAGAAAAGCAGGCTGGAATGCAGAAGATGCAAGGCAGGTTTTACCAATTGGAATTAAGTCTCAGATTGTAGTAACCGCTAATTTTAGAGAATGGCGCCACATTTTTAAATTGAGAACCGCTCCTGACGCTCATTGGGAAATTCGCTTTGTGATGAAAAATTTATTAAAAGAAGTAAAAAACAAAATTCCTCTAATTTTTGATGATATCTAAAAAATTATGAAGTATTTTGTAAAAATTGGATTAGAAATCCATATTGAATTAAAGACAAAGACAAAGATGTTTTGCCATTGCCTTAATGATCCAGAAGAGAAGCATCCCAATTTAAATATCTGTGAGGTCTGCACTGGTCAACCAGGGGTTTTGCCAACAATAAACGAGGAGGCGGTAAGAAAGGTTATTAAGACAGGTTTGGCTCTGAGATGCGAGATCTCTCATTATTCCCAATTTGACAGAAAGAATTATTTTTATCCCGATTTACCAAAGGGTTATCAAATATCTCAGTTTTATTTTCCTCTTTGCAAAAATGGATTTTTAGAGATTGAGAAAGAGAATAATCCAAAGAGAGTGAGGATAAGAGAGATTCATTTAGAAGAAGATACTGCAAGACTAATTCACGAAGAAAATTTTTGTTTGGTTGATTTCAATAGAGCGGGGATTCCTTTAATGGAACTCACTACCTATCCAGATTTAAATTCTCCAAAAGAAGCCCGCCAATTTGCAGAAAAACTTCATTTATTAATGCATTATTTAGATATTTCTGACGCTGATATGGAAAAGGGAGAAATGCGGGTAGAAGCCAATGTTTCTCTTTCACCCAAAGAGGATGAATTTGGCACAAAAGTGGAAATTAAAAATCTTAATTCTTTTAGATCTGTAGAGCAGGCATTAGAATACGAAATTAAAAGACAAAAAGAGATCCTGGAAAGGGGAGAAAAGGTTTCTCAAGAAACCCGGGGTTGGAATGAAAAAGAGAGGGTTACCGTTTTGCAAAGAGAAAAGGAGATGGCTCATGACTACAGGTATTTTCCAGAACCCGATTTACCTCCTCTTATTATTAATGAAGAAGAGATAAGGAAAGTAAGGCTTCAGATTCCTGAGCTTCCTTGGGAAAAGGAGAAAAGATTTAAAGAAGAATACGGATTAGATGAAAAAAGTATTAAATTTTTTGTTTATTATAAGGAATTAAGCGAATTTTATGAAAAGGTAATGTCAGAGTTAAGGGCGTGGGTGAGAGAAATTGAGAAGAAAAGGAAGGTAGAAAAAGAAGAGTTTTATAAATTAAGCAGGCTCTGTAGTAATTACATCATTTCGGATTTACAGGGGCTCTTAAAAAAAGCCTCAATTTCTGATGAGGATTTTTTAATTACTCCTGAAAATTTTGCTGAGTTGATAAGTTTGGTTTATGAAGGTAAAATCTCAAGTAAAATTGCAAAGATGGTTTTAGAAGAAATGTTTGCTACCGGAGAAGACCCTTCAAATATCATTTACAAAAAGGGCTTAATTCAATTAACAGATGAGAAGGAAATTAAAAAAATTGTTGAAGAGGTAATTTCAGAAAATCAAAAGGCTATTGAAGACTATAAAAAAGGAAAAAAGGGAGCCTTGCAATTTTTAATTGGAAAAGTGATGCAAAAAACAAAGGGAAAAGCAAATCCTCAATTGGTCAGAGAATATCTATCCCAACTTCTTTCTTAAAATGTATTTGCTAACCGATTTGGTAATAAATTAGGAGAGGCATCTTGTCTCGGGGAGCATACCGCAGCCGAGCCCGAGAAAAAATGGTATTTCAGTAGGGAGTTTGTAAGGCTCGGCGAGGTATAGGAGCGCCCGGGAAATAAACTCCCTATTTCAGCACCTACGGCGACTCCGTGCTCCCCGAGGCAAGATGCCTCGGTAAAGAAATTATTATGAGTTGTTACTGAATTGGTTAAGAGTAGCTCAAAGTTTTTTAATGAAATCTCTATTTTCTCTCCAAACCAAAGATATTAATTTTGCCGCTTTTTTATTAGGGATAAGTTATTTTTTTAGTGCCATTTTAGGATTAATTAGAGATAGATTATTGGCAAGAACCTTTGGTGCAGGAAATGAATTAGATATCTATTATGCTTCTTTCAAGATTCCAGATTTTATTACTATGATTTTTTTCATTGGCGCTATTGGGGCAGGTTTGGTCCCCATTTTTAGTGAGAATTTAGTAAAAAACAAAAAAATCGCCTTTGAATACTTAGCCAATTTCCTAAATATTTTTTTACTCTTAATCTCCTTTCTTTGCTTAATTTTATTTTTTCTTTTTCCCTACTTAGTACCCTTAATTACTCCTGGTTTTTCTCCTGAAAAAAGAGAATTAGTGGTGACCTTGGGTAGAATAATGCTTCTTTCTCCCATTTTTTTGGGTTTAGGAAGTATCATTTCCGCGGTTTTAAGGGTCTTTCAAAGATTTTTCATTACCGCTCTTTCTCCTATAATGTATAATTTGGGAATTATAAGTGGGATTTTGTTTTTTTTCCCCTTATTTGGTCTCCCAGGACTTGCGATAGGGGCGATAGTAGGAGCTTTTTTTCATTTTGCTATCCAACTATACCCCCTTTTTTTATTGGGTTTTAGACCCAAAAAAATTTTTAATTTTTTTGATTCAGCTCTCCAAAAGACCTTAAAGTTGACCCTTCCTCGCTCTTTGGCTTTGGGAGCAAACCAGATTAACCTTTTGATAATTACTGCCATTGCTTCCTTTTTACCTGCTGGGAGTATTGCTGTTTTGAATTTGGCAGAGAGCTTAATAAAGCCTGTTTTGAGTTTTATAGGTATTCCTTTTTCAAGCGCTGTCTTTCCTAATTTAAGTTTGGTTTTTTCCAAAAGAGATTTTCACAAATTTAGAAAAATTTTTTCTGACACCCTTAAGAAGCTTTTTTTTCTTTTGTTCCCGACAGTAATAGTTTTATTTTTAGCTAAGCATTTGATTGTCTCTTTAATATTAAAAACAGGGAAATTTGGGTCTTCTGAAGTCCAGTTGACTTCAGCTTGCTTGGGACTCTTTTGTTTAGGGGTTTTTGCTCAATGTTTTTTACTTTTAATAAATAAAGGTTTTTATGCTATGCAAGAAACCAAAATTCCCGCTTTAGTTACTATTTTGGGAGTGATTTTGAATTTATTTCTTTGCCTCCTTTTTATTAAGGCCTTCTCATTTCCTAATTTTTTTAGAAATTTCTTTGGCTCACTTTTTGGCTTAGATAGTTTCCAAGATATTAGAATTTTAGCTCTTCCTTTAGCTACTTCTCTTTCTTCTTTTTCCCAATTTTTAATTCTTTTAAAACTTTTTCTAAGAAAAGAAATCTTTTCCAAATGATTTTTTACTTAAATTCTACAATAGGGCTTTTCTTTAAGAGTTTTAGTAACTTTTCAATCTCAATGGTAGCTACACAAACTACTTTATCTCCTCCTCCATAATAAACAAACAATTTATCATTTATTAAGACATTTCCACAAGGAAAGACGACATTAGGCACTAAACCCTCCTTTTCAAAAGGAAATTCAGGTTCTAAAATGGGAAAGCGGGTTCTAGCTAAAACCTTAAGAGGATTTTCAAAATCCAGCAATACCGCTCCCACCCTATAAATTTTTTCTTCTTCAGAAAATCCATGATAAAGCATAATCCAACCCTCTCTTGTCTTAATAGGAGGCGCTGCCCCACCAATCTTTCCACTGTCCCACCATCCTCTTCGGGTGAAGATCCATCTTTTCTCTTCTAAAAAGACCTCCTTTTTAAATTTCAAGGTAGAGGTAAAAGAATAATCAATATCATATCCTACACGGTGGACAAGTAAATACTTATTTCTTACCTTTTCTGGAAACAAGAAAGCATTTTTATCATTTAAATCAGCAGGAGAAAGTAAAACTGGGAAGGCAAAATTCTGCCATTTTTTCCTTAAGAAATCTTTCACATAAATCCAGCTAAGAGCTACTCTTGGAGTATAACCATCAAAGGCAGTATAGAGTAGATAAATTTTGTTTCCTATTTTGGTTATTCTTGGATCCTCACAACCAGAGGAAGCTCCCGGATGAGGTTTTTTCTCAAAAGGGGCACGAGGGACATAAATTGGGTGAGGAGAGCGATAGTCAATGTGAAAACCATTTTTAGAGTTACCATATCCTAACACTGAAGTATTATCCTCACCAATAGCGCGATAAATTATATGCACCCTTCCTTGAAGATAAATAGCTGCTGGATTAAAAGTAGCCTTTGACTCAAAAGGATGCTCTTTTATAGGAGTAATAATAGGATTTCCTGAGAATTTTACCAAGGTAATTCGTTTTTCTTTTTCTAAAAGCATTTCTTCTAAAAGAGAAGAGAGTTTTATATAGGCTAAACAACAGGTGGTATCACAAGCTCCGTAATAAAGATAAATCCAACCCCTTTTGATGAAGGCTCCAGAAGGAAAGATGACATCAGGAACCTTTCCAATTTTCTCATAATATTCTTGAGGAGAAAGAATAGGGTAGTTAAATTTAGCCAAGAGCTTAAGAGGATTTTTTAAATCAAGTAAGAAAGCCTCTACTGTGAATAGGGGATGAGGCGAAAAATAGTTTTGAATGTAACAATATAAAAGGAGCCAACCCTTTCTTGTTTTTAATGGTTGGCTTCCTATCTCAATATGATCTTGAGGTCTTCTTTGGAGGGGTAAAGAGTATTTTTCAAACCGGGAGTACCATTTTTCCCAAAAATTATGGGAAAAGATCTCTTTCTCTTCATTGAAGCTTACCAAACATATTTTTGCTGGAGGTATATCTGTGTGAACAGTAAGAATGCCCCAAATTTTTCCTTTGATTCTTTCAGGAAATAGGGTCATTGCCTTCGCATTAAAGGGAGTTACCAAGAACTTTTGCTGAATTTTTTTCAAGTCTTTACTAATTGCCAAACCTACCCTAATTCCTTCTGCCCTAGGAGGATAAGTGGATAGAGCAGTATAAAAAATATAATATTTTTTATCTAATCTTGTTACTCTTGGATCTTCACATCCAAATTTTTCCCATTCTTTTTCAGCCACAATAAATCTTTTTCTTTTTTCAAAATGGATTCCATCTTTACTTTCAGCAATTCCAATATCAGAAGTGAGTATATCCTTTCTTACAGCTGAGTGATAATGGGGAACAGAAACCGCCCTATAAAAAAGAAAAATTTTATTTCCTTTCAAAACAGGGCATCCATTGAATACCCCTTCTCCCTCCCAGGCATGAAAACTAACTGGTTTTAAGACTGGATTCTCTTTCGCTCTCTTTATAATCATGACCTCCTTATTTAGTTTTTACTCTTTTTAATTTTAATTTAGGCTTCCTTTCTTTTACTAAATTTTCTAAAAATTCCTTCAGATTACAAAAAGCAACATTTACATAACTATCTGCTCCTCCATAATAAACTAAAAGTTTTTCATCTTTAATCACCGCTCCAGAGGCATAAACAATTCCTGGTTTGAATCCACAATTTTCATATTTTCTGTTAGGTTCAATAACCGGCTCTTTAGCACAACTGATAACCTCTGTGGGATTGTTTAGACTCAAGAGCATAGCACCTACTTTATATTTTTCAGGCTCTTTTTTGTCATAGCCGTGATAAAAAATTAACCACCCCTCTTTTGTCTTTAAAGGAACAGGTCCTATACCCTTTATTTGAGACTCCCACTGCCAATATTCTTTTTGGGGAAGAGGAGACCAATTGCTATAGATATAGGTCTTTCCATCAAACTCCAAACTATCAAAATAGGCAATTTGGATTTCAGGATTTAGGCTGTGTAATATTGCGTACTTTCCATTAATTTTTTCTGGAAAAATCACCCAATTTTTGTGGATTTGATGAGGAGGAGAAATAAAAACAGGTTTTTTCCAGTTCCATTTTCTATTAAGAAAATCCTTTACCTTTATTGAGGTTAGAGCCAATCTTAGTTCTCTGCCACAGGCAGTATAAATCATATAAATGTCTTCCTCATTATTTACTCTGGTTAGTCTTGGGTCCTCACATCCCCCGATGCTCCCTCCAGAAGCAAAGGAAAAGAGATTAAGATTGAAATGAGGAGCTTCATAATGTTGATAGACCGGATAGTTTAGTCTTTCATCTAATTTAAAACCATCTGAAGAGACAGCATAGCCAAAACGAGAAATTCCATCATTTCCAATAGCCCGATAGAGAAAATGAACCTTATTTTCTAATAAAATTACTCCTGGATTGAATGTTTGCCAGCATTCCCAACCGTTTTCAACCCTTGGGGAAATAAGAGGAGCTGTTTGAGGTTTTATTAAAAATAACTTCTTTCTTACTTTCTTTTCTGAAATTTTAGTTTTTCTTTTTCTTCTCTTCTTTTCAGTTTTTTGCCTTTTTCTTCTTTTTGTTTTCTTAAAAAAACGACTTATTTTTTTGTAAGGCATTTTCCAATTAAATAAATTTAAATAAAAAAGACCTTTTCAAAATAAAACCTTAATCTATTTTCAAAGAACAAAAAATTACTTTTTTCATTAAATTTTTAAAAATATATACCCTTGTTATCGTTAAGATATTCCATTTTTAGATTAAAGTCAAGAGCTCGTACTATACGAGGATACTGGTAACACTTTCAGTAAGGTGGTTTTCAGAGAATATTGTTCTGAGACACTTAACATTATAAATCCTAATTTTTAATTTTTATTTCTTAATTTTTATTCAATTCTTATTAAAAATCAAAAATTAAGAATTAAAAAATTTATTGAAACATTAGAATTTAGAATTTCTTTTACCCCATTAGAAACCTCGTTTCCAAACTTATACAGGACAATTTATCGCCAGACTTTTTCTTAAGGAGGAGGATATTTGAACTTTTTTAGGTTTTTGTTAAAATTATTATGAAAATTATGATGGGAGAAAAAGAAAAAATTGAGCTATTTCAGCAAAAACTCAACCATTTGAGAGACTGCCTTTGAAATAGAAAAGAGTAAAGAAAGAGTAAAAGAGATAGAGAAAGAAATTACAAAAAAAGATTTCTGGAAGGATAAGAAGGAAGCGATAGCACTTTCCCAAGAGTTAGCAGAGCTTAAGAAAGAGATAGAAGAAATAGAAGAAATAGAGATAGGGTTGGAATTATTAAAGGAAGGTGTAAAAGATACAAAAGAAAACAAGGAATTAGTTCAGGAGATAGAAAAGAGATTGAAAGAAAAAGAACTGGAAGTCTTTCTCTCTGGAAAATATGATAGAAAAAATGCTCTTTTATCAATTATTGCAGGAGCTGGAGGGAGAGATGCTCAAGATTGGGCAACGATGTTATTAAGGATGTATAAAAAATACTGCCAAAGAAAGGGATTCAAGATAAAGGTTTTAGATCATTCTTTTGCTGAAGGAAAAGGACCAGAAGGAAGAATAGGAACAAAGCAAGTCACACTTTTGGTTAAAGGAAGATTTGCCTATGGAATATTAAAAAAAGAGTATGGAGTTCATAGATTAGTAAGAATTTCACCTTTTTCTCCTCAGAGATTACGTCATACCTCCTTTGCTTTAGTTGAGGTTTTGCCAGAGATAAAAACTGAAGAATCAGAAATAAAAATAAAGCCTGAAGATTTAAAAACTGAGTTTTTTAGAGCCTCAGGGCCTGGTGGTCAATATGTAAATAAAAGGGAAACCGCGGTAAGAATTACTCATTTACCTACAAACATTGTTGTTTCTTGTCAGTCAGAGAGACTTCAGGGGGAAAATAAAAAAAGAGCAATGGAAATACTTTTGTCAAAGCTTTATCATATTGAACAGGAAAGAACAAAGGAAGAGATTTTAAAAATTAAAGGAAAAAAAGTTTCTATTGAATGGGGAAATCAAATTAGAAGTTATGTTTTACATCCTTATAAATTGGTAAAGGATTTAAGGACTGGTGTAGAGACTCCCAAGGTAGAAGAGGTTTTAAACGGAGAATTAGATGAATTCATTGAGGCAGAAATTAAACTATTATGATCTTATTTCAAAATGTGAGCAAGGCTTATTCAAGTTCTCAATTAGTTTTCGCCTTAAAAAATATTTCTTTGGAAATCAAAGAGAAAGAGTTTGTTTCTATAACTGGGAAATCAGGAGCAGGGAAGACTACTTTGTTAAAATTAATTTTAGCAGAAGAATATCCTACGGAGGGGAAACTCTTTTTTGAGGGAAAGGATATTCAGAAAATAAAAAAAAGAGAGATTCATCTCTTACGGAGAAAAATTGGAACTGTCTTCCAGGATTATAAGCTTTTTTCTAATAAAACCGCTTTTGAAAATATAGCCTATGTTTTAGAAGTAATAGGAGTTTCAGATGAAGAAATTAGATATAATGTTCCCCAGGTTTTAGAGATTGTAGGATTAAGTGAGAAGGCAGAAAATTATCCTTATGAACTTTCAGCAGGTGAAAAACAAAGGGTAGCAATTGCCAGAGCCTTAATTCATCGTCCAAAAGTAATTTTGGCTGACGAACCAACCGGTAACCTCGACCCTTATACTGCTTTAGATATTATGCGTCTTCTGGTTAAAATTAATGAGATGGGCACCACCATTATTTTGGCTACTCATGAGAAAGAATTAGTAAATAAAATAGGAAAAAGAGTAGTTACTCTTGAAAATGGTAGAATAATTAGAGATAAAAAAAGAGGAAGATTTGCTTTATAATGATAATATTATGTTTATTTCTTTAAAAAGAGTAGTTTCTTCTGGCTGGAGAAATTTTTTTATTAACCCAGGAGTTTCCTTTGCTACCTTATTTATTTTGACTTTAGTAATCTCTTTACTTACTACTGTTTTTTTATTCAAAGGATTAGTGGACTATGTTATCTTGTTAATTCAAGAAAAAGCAGATATCAGTGTTTATTTTAAAGAAGACTCTCAAGAGGAAGAGATTTTAAAAGTAAAAGAGAGCCTCGCCCAATTTCCTGAAATTAGAAAAATAAAATACATCTCTAAAGAAGAAGCCAAAGAAAGATTTCAAAAAAAACACAAAGATGACTCTTCTTTAATGGAGTCATTAGAAGTTACAGAAGATGCCCTTTTAGCTCATTTGGATATAAGTCTTTCAAGCCTTGAACAATATTCAAAAATTTCAAATTTTTTGAAATCAAAATTTGGTGGTTTGATAGAAGAAGTAGATTATTCTCAGAGAAAAACAGTTATTGAAAGGATTTTTATGATTACTGACAGGGTTAAAAAAGGAGTAATGATTATAGCTGGAGTTTTAGGTATTATTGCTACCTTGGTAGTCTTTTCTACAATTAAATTAGCAATTTTAAATTGTAAAGAGGAAATCAGAATTCAAAAATTAGTAGGAGCCTCAAATTGGTTTATTAAAGCCCCCTATTTGGTCCAGGGATTTTTGGCTGGATTTTTTGCCTTTTTAATCTCTTTTGGGCTCATTACCATTTCTCTTTATTTTTTAGATCCAAAAATTGAGGATTTTTTTGAAGGATTCAATTTCTTTAATTACTTCATTTCTCATATTTTCCAGATTGCATTTATTCAGTTTATCAGTGGGGTTGGTTTAGCTATGATATCTACATACATTGCAATAAGAAAATATTTAGAGGTGTAAGAATTGCCGGGTGGTCTAATGGTAGGACACAGGGCTCTGGACCCTGACGTCTAGGTTCGAATCCTAGCCCGGCAGCAAGAATTGAACATTCTCAAACTTTCACTATTATTTTGTCCCGTTAGAAATTTAAAATCAATGAACTATCTGTTGATGATTAACCGGGAAATTTCTAACGGGGTTTACCAAATCTTATATATAAATCAAAGAAAAGAAATTTAAAAAGATGAAATGTAGCAGGCGGGGGTTTTACCCCCGCCTGCTACAAAAATGTTTCGTCATCCTTTCGCTCGCCCCGCTCCTTCGGAGCGGGGCTCACTCAAAACTCTTTGAAAAGCTTATTTTTTGTTATAATTTATAGTAGTATGGAAAACAAAGTACACTATGCACTTGTTCGAACAATTTATCTTTATTTATTTGCCCTTCTTGGTCTGATGCTCTTGACAATTGGTGGAGTAAGATTTGTTGATATGGCCCTGAAAGCTTTTGTTTTTACTAAAGCTGAAGAACAAGAAAGATTAATTCATAAAGCTCCACCGATGATACCTCTAGAAATAAAAAAATTAGAACAAATTGAAGAAGCTCAAGAAAAAACATTTTGTTTGTCTCAAAAAGATAGAGCTGCAGTTGAGGTGTGGTTAGTAGAATATAAAGAATGGAAAAAGAAGAAAGAAAAAATTGATCCTGTTACTGCTCGCCGTCACCGAGATGCTTCTTTGAATCTGGCGATGATTTTAATTGGTCTGCCCCTATATCTCTACCATTGGCGGATTATTAAAAGGGAAACTAAAGATAGAAACAATCACTGACAATTATGAAGTTCAAAAAGACTGACATAATTATCATTAGTCTAATTTTACTTTCCTTTATAATAGCAATCTATCTTTATCCTCAAATGCCAGAGAAAATGGCTTCCCATTGGAACTTGAAAGGAGAAGTTGATAGTTATCTATCTAAATTCTGGGGATTATTTTTAATGCCCCTAATCTCAATCGGTCTTTTTTTACTTTATCTGATTCTCCCCAAAATAGATCCTCTTAAAAAGAATATTGAAAAATTTAGAAAGTATTTTGATGGATTTATTATTTTACTTTTTCTCTTTCTGTTTTATGTTTATCTTTTAATGATTTTTTGGAATCTTGGATTAAAATTTGATATAGGTCAAGCAATGATACCTGCTTTGGCAATATTTTTTTATTATTGCGGAGTTTTATTAGAAAAAGCAAAAAGAAATTGGTTTATTGGCATTAAAACCCCTTGGACCCTAAGCAGTGATGAAGTTTGGGATAAAACTCATCAATTGGGTGGCAAATTATATAAAATCACTGGTTTAATTGTTTTATTGGGAATCTTTTTCAAAGAGTATGCTCTTTGGTTTGTCTTGGTGCCAATAATTATTGCAGTTATTTGTCTCATCATTTATTCCTATTTTGAATATCAAAAAGTCAGAAACTCTAAAATTCAGGGAAATTAAAAATAAAAACAATGGATGAAAACAAACCTACACATTATTGGCTACAGGGCTTTTTGGGGTTTCTAGGATTTCTCGGCCTTGAAGCTTTCACTTTTCACGATCCTTGGAGATTGTTTTTCTTTTGTTTCTTTGCTTATTTTTCTTGGTTTGGTTATCTCAAAAAAGAGTTAAAATATTTAGGACTTCTAGGAGCAGTAGGTTTAATTGTGGCTATCTTGGGGGTTTTGGGAATAATTAAAGTGTAAAATAAAAAAATAAAATATCTTTCTAAGTTTTTAAGGCCAACCAGGAGAAAGATTTTATTATTTTTGTTTTTCCATTTTGTTGCCCTTGCTGGATATATTCAAGCCTGGGTATTTTCTGGTAAAGATATGGGGCTACCAAAACCTCCTTTTTATGATTTATTAAATCCTTTCCCTTTTTGGCCTTTATGGATGATGTTAATTTTACCTTTGGCTTTTTTAAAGGGACCCGGTTGGATTTTCTGGCCAGCTCAATTTATTTATTTTTATTTTTTAGCTTCCTTGATTGTTTTTCTCTTCAATAAGATTTTAAAAAAACAATGAAAGAGATTTCCAAACAAATTCTCAAAGGAATATTAGCTGGAGCTTTAGGCGCGATAATAGGGCTTTCTGTTTTTTATTTTGTTTGGAAAATTCTTTTAGGTTGGCCTTTGCCTTATGAAAAAATAGAAGAAAACCCATCTCCTTTGGTTTCGTCTTTTGAGTAAATTAATCTTTATAAAAACGGAGAAATAGATTCTTTGAATGAAATCGAAGGGATATAACAAAAAAATAAACTTTTCAAAGAGTTTTGAGTGAGCCCCGCTCCGAAGGAGCGGGGCGAGCGAAAGGATGACGAAACATTTTTGTAGCAGGCGGGGGTAAAACCCCCGCCTGCTACATTTCATCTTTTTAAATTTCTTTTCTTTGATTTATATATAAGATTTGGTAAAATGATATTGAAAGTTTGATGATGTTCAATTCTTAAGCCATTTTGGAAAATTTGAGGCGGTAAAAGAATATAAATTTTTCAAAACATCCTATATTGGCTGTATCTCCTGAACAAAATCCGAATCTTCTTCTTTAAAGTAAGTCCGGATTTTATTCAATAAATAGCGCCATAAACCAGAGCTTACTTTTCTCAGGTAAATTTAAACTTTTTTGAGTTTTAGAGGAGATAGATACCCTGTCCTGCATCAAGTTTTGAGGCGGAGTAGGTTTTAAAGCAAATTCCATTGAGGGGCATTTAAAACTTGTTAGCAGGAGTTCAGAAACAAAATATAAAGAGAGGGATAAAATGGAACCAATAACACAAATGCTGATATATCTTTTCATAGGT
>CAZJYT010000006.1:0-4470 GCA_964550325.1 uncultured Candidatus Saccharibacteria bacterium
CCATTGCCACCGGTATCAAATAAAATTCTTGCCCCGCACCGAACTTGTTCTGGTGCGGGGTTAGGGGCACCTTTTTCCTCTACCAAACAAGAAAAACCCCAATCTGATTGAAGGTCCTTTTTAAAAGCAGTATTGTCGTAAATAATAGTAATTTTCATTTTGGATTGTTTCTTTTAGATTATTTATGGAGAAAAGAAAAAAGGATGAAAAAAGATACTAAATTGATGCCCTTATTCTAATGTTCTCAAGAACTTAAGAACTGCTTTGCCTCTCTTTGTAAGTCGATGGCAGACACTTGATCCCAAGGATTTTTTCATTACCAAACCAGCGATAGTTAATCGCCGAATATGGTCAGCAACAGTTTTAAAATTAACATTAAGTTTTTCAGAAATTCCCACCACTGAAAGTTCAGGATGCTTTTCCAAAAGTCTTAATATCTCAATTCTTCTATGATTTGAGAAACCTCTTACGATTCTTTCCAACTGGCGATAATTATATTTTTTATTGAGTGGTAACTTCATATAACTAAATTATTTTTCATATAATCACATAATCATTCTGATGTTCTCAAGAACTTAAGAAGAGGCTCTAATTTTCTTCTAACCTTCTTTAGATCTCAGAGATTATCAAAAACCATAGAAGATTATCAGGAGTATCAAGATTGTCAGGATTGTCAAGGTTATCAAGATTTATCAAAGATCAAACAACCTAACTTCCTTCCTTTTTAGTGTAAATCACCTTTCTTTTATTATAAACAAAATCAATTAAGATAACAATTACTGAAATTACTATGGCAAAAAGTAAAACAGCAAAGGCAGTTAAAGCGCTTTCTAATAGTTTTGGTTTTAGCATTAAAATTAAACCCAAAAATAAAATCATAAAACCTGAAACAAGTTTTAATCTTCTTACCCAGATTTGAGAAAAGGTTTTCTTTCCTAAGGTAAGAGCAAAAATTAAAACAATAAAGAGCAAAGGAATAACATAAACTAAATTGTAAAAAATTAAATAAAGATAATATTTAAAGGAAGTGAGTTCTCTTAAAGTTAAAATTCGGGTATAAACCATTGGAAAACCAAAAGTACACAAGAGTTCATAGATATTTACAGTAGCGGCGATAATAATGGTAGCTCCAGCTAAAGCCAAAGTAGATTTTGCCAAACTTAAATTTTTTACTCTTTGAATAAATTTTTCTTTATGGCTTTTTGGCAGAGTTAAAGAAATTCCTTTTTGAAAGTAAAAATAATCTTTAATATTTATAATACCAGCAAAAATCGCAATAAGTCCGGCAATAATTGTTAAAATTGTAATTTTTCCACCTAATTGAAAGACATTTAACAAAACTGACATAAACAAAAAGTAAAAAAGACCTGAAAAAAATACAAAAATACCTCCTACCAAAAGAATTTTTCTTCTGGCTCCGCTCAAACCAATTAAAGCTGCTAAAAGAAAGGTTAAAACAAAAAAGGCACAGGGATTAAAACCGTCAGCAATTGCAATTAAGAAGGTTAAAACCGGTAAAGAAACTTTTTGGGTTTCTATTTTTCCAATAAAAGGAAGGTTAATAGTTTCTTCTTCAGGTTTTTGATTGACCTCTTCTTCAGGATTTTGATTTTCTTCAGGTTTGTTTGTTATCAAATTTTCTGAAACATCTATTTTTATTGCGTTTTCAAATTCAGCATAAGAGACAAATTCTGAACTTTCTGGAAAAGCACTGCCTGAAAATTCAACCTTCTGAGGTTTGACAATATCAAATGCCTTATTTTTTAATTTTTCAAAAACATTTTCTGTAAAAAGGAGTTCTTTTAATTCTTTTTGAGTAATTTTTTCTTTCCCGATTGTTCGTGGAGGAGCCTCACCATTCCATTGAAAAAGGTATTCATTTTTGTTTAATCTAATTAAAATTCTTCCATTTGCCCAGATTTTTGGAAAAGCCGGAAGTTTATTTAAATTAAGGTTTTCAAAGGAAACTGATTTATCAATCAAAGGGCAAGGATTTGAAATTTCTGATTTAATATAACTTTCTCCTTTTGGAACCTCAATTCTTCCCAATTTAATATTGGATTTATTAAAAACTAATTGAGGCACTGCTGCCTGAGTTTTGTATTCCTTTGCATAATCTCCAAAAAACTTAGAATTTGGATTTTCCCAGTCGCCTCCTCTCCAGCCATATTCAATAATAACTAAATTAGGATATTTTTTAATCCACTGATTTAAAACAATAGGATCAGTATAAGCACAATTGGGACAGCCAATAAAAGTGAAATAAAGAGTACAAAAATAGTTCTGGCTCTCATCGGCAGGGGTGTTTCTAACAGCATGAGATAAAATCTTTGATGAAGGAAAAAGAAGCAAAAACAACAAGAAAATGATAAAAATGTGTCTTCTCATAATTATTTAACATCACAGCTTAAAAACAATAATTGACCCTTTGAATATTCTTTAACTATCTCTTTTGACCAAGGAATTTCTCTTTCTATTTTTATTTTATATTTTTTGGCAATTTTTTAAATCCTTTCTTTCTTCCCCAAATTGGTTTGATTTAAAATTATTTTTGATTTTACTTTTTTGGAAATTCAGCATAGACCTTTTCTTACACCCTAATGTCGTTTTGTTTCCCTACTTTGGCCATTCTAAAGGGGAATTAAGGAGTCTTTCTTTGATTATGAATATACACCCATAATTATTTTGTGTCAAGCTTAGTTTTTCATAAA
This sequence comes from uncultured Candidatus Saccharibacteria bacterium, assembly GCA_964550325.1. Taxonomy (GTDB): domain Bacteria; phylum Patescibacteriota; class Minisyncoccia; order Minisyncoccales; family CAZJYT01; genus CAZJYT01. The sequence goes on from CAZJYT010000006.1 coordinate 2,712, forward strand.
AAAGGAATAAATTGAAGATGAATAAATTAAGGTTTAGAAATTAGAAAAACTAATAACGGAGTTTTTAAAGAAAGCCCCGCTCGCCTGACGGCGAGCGGGGCGGAAATACTCTCTATCAAACTATCAAAAAAGAAACTTCAATTTTCTCTAATCAATAGGGTAAGAAAAACGTCTGAAGAACTGAAGATAAAACTCCGTAAAAATGCGGCGTCTTATCTCTTTTTCTTTTCCAGAAAAAGTTACAAAAGCAAATCGTTCTCAAAGTTATCGTTGATTACCGGCTTTTGCCTCCGCTTCAGATAAGGTGGGATATTATCTTTCGCATAATCAAAGGCTTCTTCTATCACTACATCATTTTCTTCTTCAAGTAAGCTATCGCCATCGTGGTCATATACATCCGCCAAACCTTGCAACATTCCTTCATTAACAAAATAATGACTGAAGACTCCTTCGCCAAGCTCTCCAGTTTCAGGATCTCCTTTTGAATAAACATAGGCTGACTGGTTTTCGCCGGTTGCCATAGCAATTACTCGACCCTCACCAGCCACATCATTTTGGCCACCAGCAAGACAGGTATCAAAGACAAAAACAATCCTTGTCGTATCAAAATCGCTAAACCACATTTGAAGTGTATCATCAAGAATACCAACTATATCATTGCCATCGTGAACAATAAGCATCTCGTCCTTTCCGTCTGCCTCATCACCCGAGGTATCATCTGTTCGACCGCCGTGTCCACTAAAGAAGAATACAATCTCATCTCCGGCCACCTCTTGATCCCTAATTGTGTTTATCGCCTGTAAAATATTCTCATAAGTAGCAGCTCCGTCTGTAATATCAAGATTATCAGGATTAGTATCTCTGAACAAATATACATTAGCTGGGTCATACCCGTAGAGAGTAGTTAAAGCCTTATACATATTCACTGAATCCCCGTCAGACCAACAAATATCATTATCTTCGCCGGGATAGTCACAAATACCAATTACAATGGCGTATTTTTCTGCGCCTTCAGTCACTGCTTCGCCCAAAACCCCAGTTGCTGCTCCTTCTTCTTTGTTAAGTCCTGGTGGAGAGGATGGTCTGCCCCTACCCTTAACCTTTTCAATATCTTCAGAAAAAACCTTCTTGGCCAACTCTATATTAGTAGCTGGAACAGGCTGATTTACCTTGTTGCTAAGATTAACTGGTTTAGCAGCCAAAACTGGAAAAGCTAAAACAGAACAAATTGTTATTAAACCAAATAGTTTTTTCATATTTTTAGGTTATAAAATTTTTAAATGACCGACCTTTTTTATATGTATTTCTTTTAATCTTGTTATGGTCTGGGTATTTCAGGTTTCTCTATCTCTGGCTTTTTCGCTTTAGGTTCTTCTATTTCGGGTCCTTCTATTTTAGGTGTTTCTACTTCAACTTCCTTCTCTTTTTCCTCCTCCTCTTCCTCTTCCTTTTTATCTATCTCTGGCTTGCCCTTCTTCTTAATTCTTTCTTCTACCTCTTTGGGAATTTTCTCTGGCACAGGAACTTCTTTTGGAACTTCATCTAAAGCACCTTTTTTCTCTAATGCTTCTACTGCCTTCTCGTGTCCTTTTACTGAAACCTCCATTGCTTTCCCAACAGCTTCTTTTGCTTTTTCAGGAACCTTCTCATAGATATCAGCTAAAATTTCTAAATGGATAGAGGTTGTTTCTCCAACTAACTGCTCTACAGTAGTTGTATCTTTTCCTAAACCTTGAGCAATTTGAGAGATTTCTTCTCC
>CAZJYT010000006.1:4570-34334 GCA_964550325.1 uncultured Candidatus Saccharibacteria bacterium
CTACAGTAGTTGTATCTTTTCCTAAACCTTGAGCAATTTGAGAGATTTCTTCTCCAAACTTATACTGGCTCTCAAATTCTTTTAGGGCTTCCTCTGTTTTATCAACCTCGCCCTCCTCTGCCTTTGCCTTAGCCCTGCTTAATCTGGCTTTAACTGCCTTTAAATTAATTTCAGTGGCTTTTGCCGGATTCTCCACAGCCACATCTCTTAAGGAAGATTTCTGCCTCTCAATAGCCCGGCTTTTGACTTCTTTCACTCTGCTTTCCAATTCAGCAGATATATCTTTTACTTCATCTTCAATCTTATCTAATTCTTCAATTTCCTCAATTCTGGTCTCAGCAGTTATTGAAGCAAGAGCCTGTCCCCTGCCCCTTATTTCTTCTAACACGGTTTGAAGTTCTTCATAATCTTTAAGAACTCTTTCCACTTTCTCTTTATTTTTCTTAATTGCTTCCTGTTTTGCTTTAATCAATCGGCCTTTGGAACTATTTATATTGATTTCTACCGCCTTCCGAGGATTTTCTTTAGCTAAGGCCTTCAAACTGGTAATATGACCCTTCTTTGATTTTTCTAAAGCCTTGGTTATACCTTCTTTTGCTTTCTCTGGAACTTTTTCTAATACTTTTTCCAAAACAGAAAGGTGTTTAGATGTGGCTTGAGCTACAATTTCAGTAACTTTGGCAATGCTCTTTCCTTTGGCTCTGGCTTTTTCAGCCCTGGCTAAAGCCTTCTCTAACTGCTCCTCATATCTTTTAAGGGCTTTTTCTGCTGCTTCTGGTTTTCCTTTTTCCACTACCGCTTGAACTTCAGCCACTCTTTCAGAAGCAAGTTTGGCGTATCTTTCAGCCTTGTTAAGGTCACCAAAAGTAAAGAAAGTACCAATACCTTCTGCAATTCTCTCTAAAAAATAGAAAGGGCTATCAGGAGTAAGGCCAGGATTTGGAAGCTCCACTCCTTGGGCTGAAACTCCTATCCCAAGAAAAGACAAAAGAACTAATCCGATTATTAAAAATACCTTTCTCATAATGCTTTTATTTTAATTATTATTTTGGGCGACCTTTAATTAGAGATTACTCTTTTGCTTATTTTAAATATTTTACTATGAATTAGGTGGGCGTGCCAGGAATCGAACCTGGACCAAGGCCTTATAAGGGCCCCGCTCTACCACTAAGCTACACGCCCTTTAAACAATATATCATTTTACCTCTTTTAAGTTAATCTTAATCACCTCTTTTGTTTTTCTTTTTTTCTCTTTTTTCTTTTCTTTTTTTTCTATTTCTTTCTCTTTCTTTCTAATTAGAGCCTCAAATTCTTCTTTCTCAATCGTCTCTTTTTCAATTAGTCTTTGAGCAATCCTATCTAATAATCTCTTCTTTTTGAGTAAAATTTTCTTGGCTGTCTCTTCTGCTTGCCTAATAAGCTTCTCAATTTCTCTATCAATCTTCCTTGCCACCTCTTCTGAATAATCTCTGTGTTCGATCTCGTACCTCAAAAATCCTAATCTTTCTTTTTCCCCATAGGAAATTGGTCCTAAAGAAGACATTCCATATTCTGTAACCAATTTTTTTGCCAAAAAGGTTGCTCTCTCTAAATCATTACTAGCTCCAGTACTAATTTCTTTAAATTTTATCTTCTCAGCACAATACCCTCCTAAAAGGGTAGCCATATCTGCTAAAAATTCTGATTTAGTTTTAATTTTTCTCTCTTCTTTTGGCATTCTTAAGGTATAACCTGCGGCTTGCCCCCTACTAATAATAGAAATCTTTCTAATAGGTTCGGTATTAGGTAAAGAGCTACAAACCAAGGCATGGCCTGCTTCATGGTAAGCTGATATCTCTTTTTCTCTCTTTGACAAAATATGGCTCTTTCTCTCGGGTCCTAACAAAACCTTCTCAATTGATTCTATTAACTCTCTCTGAGAAATTTCAGTTTTTTCTCTCCTGGCAGCCAAAATAGCTGCCTCATTAACCACATTAGCTAAGTCTGCTCCTGAAAATCCAGGTGTTCTCTCAGCTATCTCCCTTAGATCTACATGCTCAGCTAAAGGTTTTCCCCGACAATGAATTTCTAAAATTTCTTCCCTCTCTTTAATATCAGGTAAATCTAAAACAATCCTTCTGTCAAATCTCCCGGGTCTTAACAAAGCTGGATCTAAATATTCTGGTCTATTGGTAGCTCCTAAAACAATCAAGTTTTCTTCTCTTTTAATTCCATCCATCTCTGAGAGAAGTTGGTTTAAGGTTTGTTCTCTCTCCTCATGCCCTCCGGTTACTCCTATTCCTCTAATTTTCCCAATACTATCAATCTCGTCTATAAAAATTATTGCCCTTCCCGCTCTTCTTGCTTGGTCAAAAAGATTTCTAATCCGTGCACTTCCCACTCCTACAAAAAGCTCAATCATTTCAGAAGCAGAAATTGAAAAGAAAGGAACCTCGGCGGTAGAAGCAATTGCCTTTGCCAAAAGCGTTTTCCCTGTGCCCGGAGGTCCCATTAATAAAACACCCCTTGGAATTCTAGCTCCCATTCTCAGATATTTCTTCGGATGCTTCAGAAAATCAACAATTTCTTGTAACTCTTCCTTTGCCTCTTTCAACCCCCCTACTTCATTAAAAGTAATTTTTTCTTTCATCTCCTTCCCAGGACCTAACAATTTCGGCTTCACTCTAGTAAAATCGAAAATCTGACTTGCCCCTGTTTTTGCTTGTCTAAAAAGGAAGTAAAAAAAGAGAAGAATAAATAAAAATGGTAAGATTGTTAAAAGAAGAGGAAATAACCAGCTATTATTACCTTGAGGATGAAATTCCACATCTATATTTCCTAACTCCTCTTTGCTCACCCCAAAATCAAACAGGGATTTTGAAAAAGCAATATTTGGTTCCTTTTGACAAAAAGCTCTTGAATTGTCTTTGTAAATGACGGTCAAGCTGGAATCTGAAACAATAATCTTTTTTACCTTCCCCGCCTTTATCTCTTTTACCAATTGGGAAAGACCAATTTTATTGGTTTGGTAAACGAAAGAACTGATGAAAGTAAAAAATAAAGAAATCAGAGAAAAGATAACTAAAATTAAAAGAATATTCTTGATTAAACTATTTTTTTCTTTTTTAAATTGCACAATTTATTATTGATAGAGTGCTTTTTCAGAAAGAATAACTGTCTTACTGGCAGAATTTAGGTTAATAATTTTTACTTTCAGTTCTTTATTAATAAATCTCTGGAGTTCTTTAACAATCTGAGAGGGTTCTGGATTCTCAAGTTTTGGAAAATTTTCTGGAGAAAGCTGGGAGAGGGGTAAAAAAGCGGGAATACCTGAAATTTTGGTTAGCAATCCTCCCCTATTCACTCCAATAATCTTAACAGTCAATTCCTCTCCTTTTTCCTTTTTTTCTTTTAATTCCCTTAAAATCAAATCTTCTTTCGCCTGTTGGGGAGATAACTCTACATAATCTTGTTCTTCTTCTACTCCAATCACTTTGGCGAAAACCTCATCTCCTACTTTTAAGTTCTTAAGATTCTCTTTTCCTTCTAAATATTCTTTACCATAGATAATTCCCATTTTAAAATTTCCAATGTCTAAAAGAATAAAGGAATTTCCCTTTTCAATTATTTTTCCTTTCACTATCTCTCCTACCTTAGGTGGATTCAATAAATCCTCTTTTGGTCCTAAAATCTGTCTTAATCTCTTTAGATTCATATTCTCTTAACAAATAAGAGTTTACTAAATTTATTGAATTTTTGCAAGAATAATGATAAAATTAAAAGGTTAAAAAATAATTTTTTATGCAGATTGCTTGGTATAGCCAATTTTGTTTTGAAATAGTTACCACTCCCAGTAAGGAGAAGGTAAAAATTATTGTTGATCCTCTTCCAGTAGAAATTTCCAAAAAATTTGCTAAATTAGAGGGAGATATCTCTTTAATCACTCATCAATATCTTAATCTTGGAGAAAATAAAATTAGCCCAAATAAGCCTTTTTTAATATCTGGTCCCGGGGAATATGAGATAAAAGAAATATTTATTGAAGGAATTCCTTCGCTTCAAAAGAAAAATACAATTTATACCATTTTTAGTGAAAATTTAAAGGTTTGCCACTTAGGAAGTTTAAAACAAAGTGAACTAAATGAAAATCAATTGGAGAGAATTGGAGAAATAGATATTTTAATGGTTCCTATAGGAGGAAATTCCACTCTTTCGCCAAGGGAGGCAATAAAGATAATCCAACAATTGGAACCTAAAATTGTTATCCCAATGGATTATCATCTATCTAAATTAAAAACAAGATTATCTCTCTTTCAAGAATTTTTAAAAATCTTGGGCATAAAAGAAATTAAGCCCAAAGACAAACTTAATATTAAAAAGAAAGACTTATCTGAGGAAAAAGAAAGAGAGATTGTTATTTTGAAAGCCCATTAAAATTATGGCAACTAAAAAACCTCTTTCCAATCAAACCGCTCAGATTAAATTAAAAGAAATTACTGAGGAAATGAAAGAAAGCTATATTGATTACGCAATGTCAGTAATTGTTTCTCGGGCTTTACCTGATGTAAGGGATGGATTAAAGCCGGTCCAGAGAAGAATTTTGTTTGCAATGTACGAAATGGGATTAAGCCACCGAGCAAAATTTAGAAAATCAGCAGCCACTGTCGGGGAGGTTTTAGCTAAATTCCATCCCCATGGAGATATCCCGGTTTATGATGCCCTAACCAGAATGGCTCAGGACTTCTCTTTAAGATATCCTTTAATTGAAGGTCAAGGAAATTTTGGAAGCATTGATGGCGATCCACCAGCTGCCATGCGATATACAGAAGCCAAGCTCTCAGAAATAGGAGAGGAAATGTTAAGAGATATTGAGAAAGAGACCGTAGATTTTGTTCCCAATTATGATGGCACAAGAAAAGAACCCACTGTCTTACCTTCTCCTATCCCCCAACTCATTATAAACGGCGCCTTAGGAATTGCAGTTGGAATGGCTACCAATATCCCCCCTCATAATTTATCTGAGGTTTGTGAAGCGTTAAGTTATTTAATTGATCATCCCAAAGCTACTGTTAAAGAAATATCTAAATTTATTAAAGGACCAGATTTTCCCACAGGAGGTCTTATTTTTGACAAAGAGTCTATTTTGCAAGCTTATTCACAAGGAAAAGGACCAATTTTAATAAGAGGGAAGGCAGAGATTATAGAGACAAAAAGTGAGAAATTTCAGATTATAATTTCAGAAATTCCCTTTCAGGTTCAAAAGTCCTCCCTTTTGGAACAATTTGCTAATCTGATAAATACCAAGAAAATTGAAGGAGTTAGAGACATTAGAGATGAATCAGACAAAGAGGGAATGAGAATTGTAATTAAACTTCAAAAAGATGCTTCTCCTAAAAAGATCTTAAATTTACTTTACAAATTCTCTGACCTCGAGAAATGTTTCCATCTTAATATGTTAGCCTTGGTAGATGGAATTCAACCAAGGGCTTTAAATCTAATAGAATTACTTAATTATTTCCTCTTACATCGAGAGGAAGTAGTAATTAAAAGAACAAAATATGAATTAGAAAAAGCCAAAGAAAGAGCTCACATCTTAGAAGGATTAAGTAAGTGTTTAGGAAAAATTGACCTTCTCATTAGAACTATCAGAAACTCTTCTGATAGGGAGACCGCCAAGGTAAATTTAATGAAAAAATTCAAATTAACTGAGATTCAGGCAAATGCTATTTTAGAAACCAGACTTTCCTCTTTGGCAAGATTAGAAAGGAAAAGAATTGAGACAGAATTAAAGGAAATGAAATCAAAAATTAAAGAATTAACCTTAATCCTTAAGACACCCCAAAAAATAAAAGAAATAATTAAAAAAGAATTAAGGGAAATAAAAGAAAGGTTTGGTGATAAAAGAAAGACTCAAGTAATTCCCCAACCTCCTAAAAAAATCAAGGAAGAAGACCTAATTCCTTCTGAAGACACCATTATTACCCTTACCCAGGACGGATATGTTAAAAGGGTAAATCCTACTTCCTATAAAACTCAAAAAAGAGGGGGAAAAGGAACCTTTGGAATGAAAATAGGAGAAAAAGATATCGTTGAACACTGTTTACTTACTAATACCAGAGATAATTTATTTTTCTTTACTGATTCTGGAAGAGTATTCAAAATTCCAGCATATGAAATACCCCAGCTTCAAAAAAATGAAAAGGGAAAATCAATTTTAAATTTTTTAGAATTATCCTCTAAAGAAAAGGTATTATCTCTCCTTTCTTTGGGAAAAAGAGACTTCAAAGAGAGAATAAAATATTTAATTTTTGTCACCAGAGAGGGTTTAATCAAAAAGACACCTTTAAAAGAATTTGAAAATGTAAGAAAAAATGGCTTGATTGCTATTAGCCTAAAAAAAGGAGATTTATTAAAAAAGGTCCAAAAAAGTAATGGTGAAAGTGAGCTCCTTTTAATTACTAAAAAGGGTCAGATAATAAGGATTAAAGAGAAAGAAATTAGAGCTATGGGAAGGACTGCCGGAGGGATAAGAGGGATAAAATTGGTTCCAAAAGATGAAATAATTGGCATGGAGGTAATAAATCGAAACCACTTAGATTCGAAATCTCAAATTTTATTTGTTACAGAAAAGGGATATGGAAAAAGAGTATTTTTAAAAGAATTTAAGATTCAAAAGAGAGGAGGAATAGGTATTAGAGGAATCAAGATTACTGAGAAAACAGGATTTTTGGTTTCTGGTAAAATTTTAACTCAAAAAGAAAATCTGATTGTAATTTCTAAAAGAGGGAAGATAATTAGGATTGAAGTTAATTCCCTTCCCATTCAAAGTAGAAGTGCCCAAGGGGTAAAAATTATGAAATTAGAAAAAGAAGATACAGTAGGAGGGATAATTTCTCTATGAAGGAATTTTTAGATCCAGAAGAAATATTAAAGAGCTTGAACTTGCCAAACAATATAATAGCAGCTGATTTTGGTTGTGGAAGTGGAGGGTGGACCATCCCCTTAGCCAAAATTTTAGAAAAAGGGAAGGTATTTGCAATAGACATTTTAAAAGAGCCCCTTTCTGCTTTGGAAGGAAAAATAAAATTTGAAAAAATAAAAAACATCAGTTTAATTACTGCTGATGTTGAAAAATCAGTTCCTTTGCCGGAAGAAGGTTGTGATTTTGTATTAATGGTAAATTTGTTGTTTCAATGCGAAAATAAAAGAAGGGTTTTAGAAGAAGGGAAGAGGGTTTTAAAAACAAAAGGAAAATTATTAATTGTTGATTGGATAAAAGACAATCCCTTAACAAAAGAAATTGAATGGTTAGACTTTGAAAAGGTAAAAAAAATTTTAAAAGAGCTTAATTTCAATTTAGAAAAAGAATTTCAAATAGGAAGCTATCATTTAGCCTTGGTCTTGACAAAAAAATAAAAACTTCTTAAGATTTAATTAAAAAAGGTCGAAAGAGAAGAGAAACTAACTTTTTGCCTTAGAAAATAAATTATGAAGAAAATTTTAGCTATTTTAGTAATAGGAGTATTGGCGGCACTGTTAGCACCAGTAGCAGTGGAAGCAGTAATGAGTAGAACTACTACTAATTGCTGTAAGATTGCCAGAACCTTTCACTTTGATGGTATGGATTGGAATTCTGGGCATTGTTATGGAGAAATTGGAGGAACAGATACTTATTGTGTCACTCCCGGAGGAAAAGTGTTGTGTACGTTCACAACCGGTGGTTATGATGCAGGTAAGGGAACTGAAGCAAGAACTAACTGGGGAGGTGGATGTATTTTGAATACAGTTTACAGAATTACTGATTTGATCTTTATGATTTTGATTATTATTGCGGTAATAATTGGTTTGGCTGGAGGTTATAATATCTTAACTGCTGGAGGAAATGCTGAAAAGGTAAACAAAGGAAGAGACTTGATTTTATATGCAATCTTGGGTATGGTGGTAGCTTTCTTTGCCAGAGCCATTCCTTCTATTGTCGCAATGGTAATCTAAAGAAAGGATAAGAGAAACTTTTCCTGAATAAAAACCTCGGTTTTTCAAAAACCGAGGTTTTTCATTTTTATTTGACAAAAAGGAAAAATTGTAATATTTTTTAAATAAAAATAAACTTATGAAAATAATTTTTAGAAAAAAAATTTATTTGAGAAATCTTTTTTTAATAATTCTTTTCTTTTTTCTCTTTCTCCCCTCTTTTACCTTTTCAAGAACTACTTCAAATTGCTGCCAAATCAGAAGCAGTTTTCACTTTAATGGAAAAGACTGGTTTTCTGGTTATTGTTATGGAGAGGTAGGAGGAACAGATACTGTTTGTGTTGCTCCTGGGGGAAAGATATTATGCAAAGAAACAACTGGTAATTATGACGCTGGAAAAGGCACTATAGAAAGGATTGATTGGGGTGTAGGATGTATTTTAAATACAGTTTACAGGATTACTGATTTGATCTTTATGATTTTGATTATTATCGCAATAGTAGTTAGTTTGGCTGGAGCCTATAACATTTTGACTGCGGGAGGAGATGCCGAAAAGCTAAATAAGGGAAGGGATTTAATTTTATATGCCATCTTGGGCACAGTGGTAGCTTTTTTTGCCAGAGCTATTCCTTCTATTGTCGCAATGGTAATTTAAAGAATAATGAAAAAAGAAATTTTTTTAATAATTAGCCTTTGGATAATCTTAGTAGCTATTTTAATTCCTCAAAAAATTTTAGCTACTACTACCAATTGTTGCAAAATCCATAGCACCTTCAAATACGGAGGAACCATCTTTCAGTCTGGTAATTGCTATGGAGAAACATCAACAAATTGCACAAGGCCAGATGGAAAAGAGCTTTGTCCTAATACTATTGTTAATGAAAACTGGGCAGTAGCCTGTATGCTAAATGTCGTCTATTTAATTACAGATATTGCTTTTAATATTCTGGTAGCTTTAGCTATCTTGATGGCTTTAGGAGGAGGATATTATTTTATTGTTGGTCAAGATGACCCCCAAAAGATAAGCAAAGCCAAAGATTTTATTTTATATGCAATCTTGGGAACATTGGTTGCCCTTTTTGCAAAAATTATTCCTTCTATAGTAATGAGGCTTTTGGGATGAAAAGGTTGCAAAAAATTTAAAAATAGGCTAAAATAAAGATTGATATGAAATTGAAAAAATCTTTTGGAATTCTCATTTTGCTTTTTCTTTTGATAGATTTTTTTACACCAGGGATAGTCTTCTCTGTTCCCTCTACCACTCTTTGTTGTAAGATTACAAGGAGCTTTAAGTATAAGGGAGAAACATTTAATAGTGGGACTTGTATAGGAGAAGTAGGTGGTGGTATCCATTGTTACAGACCTGATGGAAAAAGGTTGTGCACTTCTATAACTGCAAAGGACAATTGGGGAACCATCTGCCTTTTTAATGCCATATATGGCATCACCGACATCGTATTTAATATTTTGCTTGCTATTGCCATTCTATTTGGTTTAGGAGGAGGATATTTAATCTTAACCGCCGGAGGAGAGCCGGAAAAAATAAATAGAGGAAAAAATTTAATAGTATATGCTATTTTAGGAGTAGTGGCTTCTTTTTTTGCCAGAATAATTCCTTCTCTCTTGTCAATAATTTTAGGATAGGAGCTATTCCACTTTCAGTTTTACAATCTTTTCTTTTTTAATTTTTGGAATCCTAATCATTAAAATCCCTTCTTCTATCTTTGCTTTGGCTTTAGAGCCATCAATCTCTACCGGAGAAATAATCCTTCTGGAAAAAGGACCAAAATAACACTCTTTGGTAAAGTACTCTATCTTCTCCTCTTCTTCTTTTGGCTCCTCTCTTTTCCCACTAATATTAATAACATCTCCTTCAATAGTAATTTCTAAATCTTCAGACCTTATTCCACCAATTGGAGCTCGCACTACCAATTCATTCTCTGTCTGATATAAATCTATCGCTAACTCTCCCCCTTCTTGATTTAGACTTTCTAAGGAGAAGGTTGTATTTTGATTTTTCTCCTTTTTTAATTTTTTAAAGAATTTTATCATAATTTCTTTTACTGACCTTTCTTAATCTCTCAAAAAAGAAAGAAACAATAACCCCCAAAAAAATCAAAACAAATAAAGGGACAAAGATTCTTAATTTTTCATTTTCTATCTCCATTATAGAAAAATCATAAATGCCATGCAAGAGAACAGCAAGTGTCAGACCATAAAAAATTTGGATTTTTGTTTTTCCAAGAAATTTCCAAAGTGCTAAAAAATACCCTACCACCCCAGCACATAAGGCATGTAAAAAGGTTCCCGACAAAAATCTTATGAGTAATAAAATTAAAATCTCCTCTGAGAATAATAAAATTTCCTCTGGAAATAATTCTCTAAAAAAAATTAAAACATTTTCCAAGGCAGCAAAGCCCAATCCCGCAGTAATCATATAAACCATCGCATCAGTCGGTTCATCAAATTCTGGATGTCTTAAGATTTTATTTTTCACTACCCAATACTTTAAAAACTCCTCTATCAGAGCTACTCCCAAGAACCAATAAAAGACAGCTGATAAAAAAGGGAAACCGCTTTTTTTTAATAATTCTGCTGGAATCTTTGCTAATTTTCCTAAAAAAATAACAAAAAAACCAGCCAACATTCCATATAAAAAAATTTCCAAAATTAATCTTTTAGGTTCTGGATGGACATCCTTTCTTAAATAAAAAATTAGCCAAAGAAGGCTTGGTAAAACTCCAATAACCAAAACTAAAAAATAAAGCATATAATTTTAAAAGTGAATTTACTCTTTAGTTGTGCTATATCTTACCAATTCAGTAACAACTCCTAATAATTTCTTTTCCGAGACAAGATGCCTCTACTAATTCGTTACTGAAATTTATTTTAAATTATCTCTTGATTTTTTTCAAATATTAAGATAAAAACAAAATATAAAAAGGCGCATTCGTCTAATGGTTAGGACACGGCCCTTTCAAGGCCGAAATATGGGTTCGATTCCCGTATGCGCCACTTTTTTATGATTAATTATCCTCGAATAGGAAAGGCAGATGATATTTCTAATCCTAAAGAAAGAATCATCTATAGAATCTTAGAAATTTTTCCTGGACTCTTAAGCTGGGTTACCCTTATTGGAAGTATAATTCTCTCTGTTTTGTTCCCTTTTCAAATAGCAATCTTCATTATTATCTTTTCTATTTTTTGGCTTTGCCGGAGTATTCAATTCTCAGTTTATTTATACTTTGCTTATAAAAAAATGATAAAACAGGAGAAAGAAAACTGGTTGGAAAAAGTAAAAAAAATAAAAGGGTGGGAAAAGATTTATCATCTTATTGTTTTTCCAATGTATAAAGAATCTTATCTAATTGTAAAAGAAGCCTTCACCGCTCTTAAAAAGACGAATTATCCAAAAGAGAAAATGATTGTTGTCTTGGCAACTGAAGAAAGAGCTAAAGAAAGTGCTCTTAAAATCGCAAAGACAATTAAAAGAGAGTTTGGAAATTGTTTTTTTAAATTCTTAATTACGTGCCATCCTGCCAATTTACCAGGAGAAATACCAGGAAAATGCTCTAACGAAGCCTGGGGAGCAAAAAAGGCAAAAGAGCACATCATAGATCCTTTAAAAATTCCTTATGAGAATATCATTTTTTCTTCTTTAGATATAGACACCTGTGTCTTTCCAGAATATTTTAGCTGTCTTGCTTATTATTATTTAACTTCTCAAAATCCTACCAAGATGAGCTATCAACCAATTCCTCTGTTTCTCAATAATATTTCAGATGTTCCCCTTCCCTCACGTATTTTTTCTTTTTCTACTACTTTCTGGAATATGAGATGCCAGGCCCGAATTACCAATTTAGTACCTTTTTCCTCTCACTCAATGAGTTTTAAGACCTTGGTAGAAATTGGCTTCCATCAAACAAATGTTATCTCTCATGATTCTCATCTTTTCTGGCAGAGTTTTTTAAGATATGATGGCAATTATAAAACCCTTCCTCTTTATTATCCCGTCTCTATGGATGCTACCCTCTCTAATAATCTTTGGAAAACAATAGTAAATATCTACAAACAACAAAGAAGATGGGCTTATGGAGTAGGAGATATTGCCTATTTTGTTTTTGGCTCTTTTAAAAATAAAAAGATTCCTCTTTTAAAAAAAGCTCTTATTACCTTAGAGATCACTGAAAACCATTGGTCCTGGGCAACTGCTCCCATTATGATTTTTCTTTTGGGTTGGCTCCCTCCCTTGTTAGGGGGTGAGGAATTTTCTCAGAGTATTTTAGCCTTCAATCTCTCTCGCATCTTAAGTTGGGTCCTAACACTTGCAATGATTGGACTCTTGAGTTGCGCTTATATTTCTCTCCAACTGCTTGAACAAAAAAGAATCCCTTTAAAGGTAAAGGGTGTATTAAAATATCTTTATTTTTTGGTCCAATGGGTAGCTATTCCTCCCTTAATGATTCTTTTTTCTGCTTTTCCCGCTTTAGAGGCTCAGACAAGATGGATGCTAAAAAAATATCTTCAATATTGGGCCACAGAGAAAATAAGAAAATCTTAAGCCTGGGTTTTTATCACCTCATCAATCAATCCGTATTCTTTTGCCTCTTTAGCTGAAAGATAAAAATCTCTATCGGTATCTTTTTCTATTCTTTCTAAGGGTTGGCCAGTATGTTTAGCTAAGATTTGATTTAATTTATTTTTTATTTTAATTATTTGCTTGGCAGTAATCTCAATTTCTACTGCCTCTCCTGTAACTCCTCCCATTACCTGGTGTAAGAGAATCTCTGAATTGGGAAGAGCAAATCTCTTTCCCTTGGTGCCAGCAGCTAAAATAGTAGCTGCCATAGAGGCTGCCAGTCCTATGCAGACAGTGGAAACGGGAGGTTTAATGTATTGAATGGTATCATAAATTGCTAATCCTGCGGTCACTGAACCTCCAGGACTATTAATATAAATCTGGATATCTTTCTTGGAATCTTTGGAAGCCAAAAAAAGAAGTTGGGCAATAACTAAATTAGCAGAAAGATCAGTCACCGGACCTGCTAAAAAGATTATCCTTTCCTTTAATAACCTTGAATAGATATCATAAAGTCTCTCTCCATATGGAGTCTTTTCAATTATTGCTGGAACAACAGGCATAGAATCTCTTCCTGTTATTTTAGCATTATTTTCTTTTCCCTTCAATAATCTCTTTGGTAATATTTGAAGGCACTTCTTCATAATGTTCGAATTCCATAGTAAAGGTACCTCTTCCCTGGGTCAAACTCCTTAGACAGGTAGCATATCCAAACATTTCAGCTAAGGGAACCTTAGCTGAAATTACCTTCAAATTTCCCCTATCTTTGGTTTCTTCTATCCTTCCCCGCCTCGCTGAGATATCTCCAATAACATCACCAAAAAATTCAAGAGGCACTACTACTTCTAACCTCATTATTGGCTCTAATAAAACAGGAACTGCCTTCTTAGCTGCCTCTTGAAAAGCAATACTACCCGCAATCTTAAAAGCAAATTCTGAAGAATCTACCTCATGAAAAGAGCCATCGTAAAGAACACATTTTAGATCTACCATTGGGTAACCGGCAACTATTCCCTTTTCCATAGCTTCTTTTACTCCTTTCTCTACTGCCGGGATAAATTCCTGGGGAATAACTCCTCCTTTAATTTGATCCACAAACTCAAAACCCTCTCCCCTACCTCTGGGCTCTATCTTTAATAAAACATGGCCATATTGCCCTCTTCCTCCTGATTGTCTTATATACTTTCCTTCTGCCTCAGCAGTCTTTTTGATGGTCTCTTTATAAGCTACCTGAGGCTTTCCTACATTAGCCTCTACCTTAAACTCTCTTTTTAATCTATCTGTAATTATTTCTAAATGTAACTCTCCCATACCAGAAATAACAGTATCTCCGGTCTCTTGATCCAATCTTGTTTTAAAAGTAGGGTCTTCCTGGGATAATTTTTTAAGGGCTAAGGCTAATTTTTCCTGGTCAGCTTTTGTCTTGGGTTCAATTTTAATGGAAATAACTGTTTCCGGAAAGGTAATTTTTTCTAAAATAATAGGACTTCTCTCATCACATAAGGTATGTCCAGTAAGGGTGGATTTTAATCCTACAGTAGCAGCAATATCTCCTGCAAAAGCCTCTTCTATTTCTTCTCTATAATTAGCGTGCATTCTTAACAATCTACCAATTCTTTCTTTTTCATTGGTAACTGAATTTAGTAAATAACAACCCCTCTTTAAACTCCCTGAGTATACCCTGAAATAACTCAAACTTCCAACATAGGGATCAGTAGCAATTTTAAAAACTAAGGCTGAAAATGGCTCATCATCTTTAGGATATCTTTGAATCTCTTTTTGGGTTTTGGGATCAATTCCTCTTACAGGAGGTAAATCAATAGGAGAAGGCAAATAATAGCAAACTCCATCTAAGAGGGGCTGAACCCCAATATTTTTTAAAGAAGAACCACAAAATACGGGCACTAATTTATAACTCAAGGTTGTCTTTCTTAAGACCTCTCTTAACTCTTCCGGAGAAATTTCTTTCTGAGAAAGATATTTTTCTAAAAGTTTCTCATCCTCAGCGACAATCTTTTCTACCATTCTCTTTCTCCATTCCTCAGCTTCTTTCCTCAATTCTGAAGGAATTTCTCTCTCTACCACCCTTTCTCCAAAATCTCCCTGGAAATAAATAGCCTTCATTTTAATTAAATCAATCACCCCTCTAAAATCTTGCTCTTTACCAATGGGAATCTGTACCGCTACTGCATTTTTCGTTAATTTCTGATGAATTGATTCTAAACTTTTTTCAAAATTAGCTCCTATCCTATCCATTTTGTTGATATAACAAATCCGAGGTACCTTAAATTGATCCGCCTGCCTCCAAACCGTCTCAGATTGAGCTTCTACCCCTGCTACTCCATCAAAAATCACCACTCCTCCATCTAAGACCCTCAGCGATCTCTGAACCTCTGCAGTAAAATCAATGTGGCCCGGAGTATCAATAATATTTATTCTATATTCATTTTCTTTCTTCCTCTCTAAGTCCTCTGGTATCCAAAAACAGGTAGTAGCAGCTGCTGTAATGGTAATTCCCCTTTCTTTCTCCTGAATCATCCAATCCATCAAGGCTTCCCCATCATGAACCTCTCCAATCTTATGTCTTACTCCGGTGTAAAACAAAATTCTTTCAGTAGAGGTAGTCTTACCTGCATCAATATGAGCAATAATTCCAATATTTCTATATTTTTCAATAGGATAAGTTCTTGGCATAATATTCTTTACCAGGCAAAATGAGCAAAAGCCCTATTGGCCTCTGCCATTTTATGAACCTCTTGTTTTTTCTTTACCGCTGCCCCGGTGTTATTAGCTGCCTCTATAATCTCTTCTGCTAATTTTTCTCTCATTGGCTTTCCTCTTTTTGATTTTGCAAATCCTATTAACCACCGCATAGCCAAGGTAATACCCCTTTCAGGAGAAACCACAAAAGGCACCTGATAAGTAGCTCCTCCTACTCTTCTTGGTCTTACTTCTAATTTAGGGGCGGTATTCTTTAAGGCCTGCTGAAAGATTTCAAGTGGAGACTTCTTAGTCTTCTCATTAATAATTTCAAATGCTTGATAGACTATCTTCTGGGCAATTGTTTTCTTCCCCTTTCTCATTAGATGATTAATAAACTTTGCTACCAACACATTGTTATATTTGGGATCAGGAGAAATTTTTCTTTTTATCTTTTTAATAGCTAACATATCTTTTAGTTTATTTTGGCTTTTTTGTCCCGTATTTACTTCTCTGGCGTTTTCTTTTTTCTACCCCTGCGCAATCTAACACACCTCTCACCACATGATATCTCACTCCGGGTAAATCTCTTACCCTTCCTTTTCTAATCAAGACCACTGAATGCTCTTGTAAATTGTGTCCTTCTCCTGGAATATAAGCTGTTACTTCCATACCATTGCTTAATCTCACCCTGGCCACTTTTCTTAGGGCAGAGTTTGGCTTCTTCGGAGTGACTGTATAAACCTTAATACAAACCCCTCTTTTAAAAGGTGAAGGATAATACACTCTTTTATTTTTCAAAGAATTAAATCCAAATTCCAAAGCAGGAACCTTTGATTTCTTCCTTGGGGTCTTCCTTTTGTTTTTTATTAATTGATTAATGGTTGGCATATTCCTTAAATAAATTTGAAGATAATGTTTTATATACCAAAAATTATCAAAAAAATCAATTTTTTGAAAGCCCTCGTTGGGTAGATAGGGTACAAGGTTATCCATTTAAATCTCGCGCCGTCGCCGAAGCTTTGGAGTGTAGGCGACGTGCCGTCGCCGAAGTGGCTATGGCACGTAGGCGACAAAAATCAAAATGATAATTTAAAATCTCAAAATTCAAAATTACTTTTTGTTTTTCATAATAATTGGAAATTATTGAAATTTGTTGAAATTGGTAGAAATTTGTTGAAATTTGCTCGCTGTCGCTCGCGAAATTCATTGCAAATAATTTCTATTAATTTCGCACCGAAGGTGCTAATTTCTATGAATTTCTATTTTATTTGTTTCAAGTTTCGGATTTAGGACTTCATTCTCTATTCGTGGGCTGTTCGTTAATGTTCTTATTACTCCGAGCTTCTTAAATCTAAACTAAATTCTGAAATTCTCTGGCATTTTTCAACATAAAGATATTGTTAAAGAAAACATAATTTATTTCCTTTTGACAAAAACTTTTTAGTTTTTCTAACTCCTCTTTTTTATAATCATATCTAAGATTATAATTGGGTAAACCATGTAATCTAAAATAATTTATTTTTCCATAAACTGGTCTTTGTTTAAAAATGTCTACACAATGGACCAAATTAACCTCTTGGCAAACTCTCTTTATCTCTTCCTCTTCCCATCCCCTTGGCTCCCAGACAAAAATGAATCTTTCTCCTCTAAGCTCTTTGAAAAAATTCAAGATATTCTTTTTGTTTTCTCTCGTTGGCAAAAAAGAGGCTGGCGTCTGAAACAAAATAACCCTTGCTCTTAAAATTTCTGCTATTTTTTTAATTTTCTCCCAGGCTCTAAAAACCTCTTTGGTATTTCTAAAAAATCCATAATTTTCTCTTTTTGAAGGAGAAACTTCAATTTTTAACTTTGCATAGGTAGGACTTTTTGGAGAATGAGTTATCAATTGCCAGGCTTTTATTACAAACTCAAAATTTTTCGGAGCTTTATCTCTTAATCTCTGATATCTTGACTCTTCCCCGGGTTGATAAAAGGTTTCTTGTAATTCAACCTGCTCAAAATCTTGAAAATACTTTTTTTGACTCTCTGAAAACCCACAACAACCAATTCTAATAATCTCTCTCTTCATTAATAGGCTTGAGCAAAAAGCCATTTCTTTTTAGCTGGCCTTTGGCAAAAGATACATTTCCCCTTTTCCTCTTTGCTATCAAAAGGTAGGACTCTAGTGGTAGCCTTTGTATCTTCTTTTATCTTGCTTTCACATTCTTCCCTCTGGCACCAAAAAGCTCTTATAAATCCTTTCTCTCTTTTCATCTTTTCTTTAAATTCTTTATACTCTGAAACCTCTCTAATACCTCCTAAAACAAATTTTTTACTCTTTAAAAATAAATCTTTTTGAATTTTTTCTAAGATTTCTTTTGTGGTCTCTTTCAAATTAGAAAGAGAGAGAGAAATCTTTTCAAAATTATCTCTTCTCACCAAAGTTACTTTTTTAGATTCAATCTCTTTCTCTCCCAGTTCTATTCTTAAGGGTACTCCCTTTAATTCCCATTGATTAAATTTCCATCCCACTGAATATTCCCTCCTCTCATCAATCTCTACTCTGAAATCTCTTAATTTCTCTTTTAGCTCTCTTGCCTTTTTTATCATCTCTTCTTCTTTTCTCTTTTGAAAAATGGGTAAAATTATGATTTGAATAGGAGCTAATTTTGGAGGCAAAACCAATCCCTGATCATCACCGTGAACCATAATCAAGGCTCCAATAACTCGTGTTGAGAGACCAAAACAAGACTGAAATACCATCTTTTCTTTTCCATCCTTATCAACAAATTTAATATTGAAGACCTTGGCAAAATTCTGACCTAAATAATGGGAGGTACATCCTTGAAGAGCCTTGCCATCTGGCATTAACATCTCATAGGTAAAGGTCTCCTCTGCCCCGGGAAATTTTTCTGTCTCTGATTTTTTTCCTGAAATTCCATAAACTCCCAAAACTTCCTGATAAATTCTTGAATAAGTATCTAAGGCAATCTTTACCTGTTCTCTTGCCTCCCTCTGGGTCGCATGAGCTGTATGAGCCTCCTGCCATAAAAATTCAGTTGTCCTTAAAAACAATCTTGGCCTCATTTCCCATCTTACTACATTACACCATTGATTAACCTTAAGAGGAAGATCTCTCCAGGAGTTTATCCATTTAGAAAACATTTCATAGATAATGGTTTCTGAGGTAGGCCTGACAATCAATCTTTCCTTTAATTCCCTACCCCCTCCAATGGTCACTACCGCTAATTCTGGAGAAAATCCTCTTATATGGGCTTTTTCTCTTTTAAGAAACCTCTCTGGAATAAAAATGGGGAAATAGGTATTTTTAATATCTTGTTTTTTAAATTCCTCATCTAAAATCTTTCTTAAATTTTCCCAAATCGCATATCCATATGGCTTAAAAACCATGCATCCCCTTACTGGAGCATAATCAGCCAATCCAGACTTTAAAATTACTTCAGTATACCATTTAGAAAAGTCTTTAGATTTTTGGGGAATTTCCCTTTTTTTAAATTTTTCTTTCATTGATTTTTAAATTATCAAATTTCACCTTTTTCTTTTAGAGAATCAAGGAGAAGAAAATCATTCCAAAGATAAATTTTCCAAACTGAAAAATATCTTTTAGAGTGACTAAAATCATTAAACCTATCAGTAAGATAAATCCAATTAAATTGATTTTATTTTCAACCTGGGGAGAAATTTTTCTTCCACTCAGAACCTCGATCCCAATAAAAAGAATCCTTCCTCCATCTAAAGCGGGAATAGGAAAAAAATTTATTAGGGCTAAGGTTAGAGAAAGAAGGGCTAAAAGATTCAAAAGAGAAAATAATCCCTCTTCTACACTCATCTTAGTCACAGCTAATATCCCCACAGGACCTGCTACTGCCGAAGCCAAGGGCTGAATATTTTTCTTTGTAAAGGAGTCTTTAATTAGATGACCTAATCCAAAAAAGGTAAAATGAGTCAGATTGAAAGAATGTAAAAACCCCATAAATATTTTATCTGAAAGTGAAGAATACTCAATTTTCATTATTTTTCTTAATCCAATCCCCAAAGGTCCTTCTTTTTTAGGAAAACTCTTTCTAGGAACTACTTTTATTGTCTTTTCCTTTTCTGTATCCAATTCTTTTAATTTTAAGACCACCTCCTCTCCTTTATGTTGATGGATAAATTCAATAAATTCCTCAATATCCTCAAATCTCTTTTGATTAGCAGTTATTAGCTGACTGTTAGGAGTAATTCCTGCCTTTTCAGCTGGAGAATTTTTATTTACCTCAGAGATAATTATTAAGTTCTCTTGCCTTCCAAAGGGAAAATAATATTTAGAATCTAAACCAAAAACAGCTCCCACAGTAGAGGCATAGCCACCACCAAACAATAAAAAATAAAAAATAAAACTTGCCAACAAAAAATTACTAATCACCCCTCCAGAAACAATGGCAATTTTAACCATAGGAGATTTACAATAATAGCTTCTGGGATCCTCTCTCTCTTCTTTTTTTAGCCCTTCTTCACCAAATAGTTTTACAAACCCACCAATAGGAATAGCTCCAATTGAATAAATAGTCTCTCCTCTTTTTCTTTTCCAAATGGTGGGAGGAAAACCTATAGCAAACTCTTCTACTTTTACTCCTGCTTTTTTAGCAATTAAAAAATGACCCAATTCATGGACCAAAATCAAAATCCCAATAATAAAAATAAAAGCAATAAAAAAAATCATTAGCCTTCAATTTCTTTTTTCTTTTTTTCTCCCAATGTTTTTATTTTCTCCATATATTCATCTACTATTTTTTGCAATTCCTTTTTTCCTTTAAATTTCCCATCCTCAGAGATTTCTCCCTCCCTCCAAAGCTGTTGAATTTTTGACCAAGCCTCATCTCTCCATTTTCTAACCGTCTTTCTTGCTTCTTCTTGCTTCTGAGAAACCAATCTTATTAATTCTTCCTTATATTCTTGAGTTAAAGGAGGAAGAATTACCCTAATTACTTCTTTCTCTGCCCTCAAGATAAAACCTCTCCCACTCCTTTCTAAGGTCTTTATAATAGGTTGAAGATAGGAAGGATCCCAGGGCTGAATTAAAATCTCTCTTGGGCCAGGAATAGAGATAGAAGAAAGTTGTTTTAGCGAAAATTTTTCTCCAAAGTACTCAATTAAAATATCCTCTACTAAAGCAGGAGTAGCCCTTGAGCTTCTAATTTTTATCAATTCTCTTTTTAAATAAGAGATTGCTTTTTCTAATTCTGGTTCAATTTGATTAATAATTCCTTTATAATCCATATTATATTTTTAACATTAAATTCTCTAAGGCTAACCTTTTATTTAGATTTTGAAAAGTAATCAGAAAATAGGTCTCTTCTATAAATTCTATTATATTTACTATCTCTTTTAAAGAAAAATTATGGAAAGCCTTTGGTTCTTTTCCTTCTAATTTCTCACTCAATAATGTCCTAAGATAAAGGAGCCATATTTTTAAAATCTCTTGAGGCTCCTGAGAGATTTTTTTGGCATAGTCAAATTTCTCTTTTAAATCTGAATTTAGAATTTCTAAAAGCTCCTTAATCGCCTTTTTAAATTTTTGCATCTCCTCATGATTAGAAACAAGCTCAAAAACCATTCCTGGACAACCCAAAGAAATCCCAGCTAATTTCTCTGATAAGTCTTCTTCAACCCCCTTTTGTAAGAGAGCTTCTTTTATTTCTCTTTTTGATAAAGGATAAAATTTCATAATTTGACAACGGGAAACGATTGTTGGTAATAAACGGCTAAGAAAGGAAGTAATTAAAATTAAAACACTCTCCCCTTTTGGTTCTTCTAAGGTCTTTAAAAAACAGTTTTGAGCCTGAAAGTTCATCAAGTGGGCATTATCTATAATTACTATTTTAAAAGGAGCAGAAGATTTTTTAAGAGAAAGTCTTAAAATCAGTTCTCTAATTTGAGAAATTTTTATTTCTCCATTTATTGGTTCCAAAAAAACAAAATCCGGATGTCCCCAAAGAGATTGCTTTAAAATTAGAGAAGCAAACTCTAAGGCTAAGGTTTTTTTACCTATTTTTTCTGGTCCTACAAATAAAAGAGCGTGAGGAATTTTTTTTATTTTTACCAAAAATTTTAAAAATTCCCATTGCTTTTGATGACCAATTATCATAAAATTTTACTCTTTGCCATCAAACTTCTTTTATAAAGCTCTAAATTTTCTAACATCGCTCCAGTACCTTTAGCAACGCAAAATAAAGCTTCTTCAGTTAAAACAAAGGGAATACCAATTGCCTGAGAAATCTTTTCTGGTAGATGAGAAAGTAAAGAGCCTCCTCCAGCCAAAACTCCTCCTTTTTCCATAATATCAGCTGAAAGTTCTGGAGGGGTATTTCTTAATACCCCTTTTATTGCTCGAATAATTTCTTCTATCACATCAGAAAGAGCCTCACAGATTTCATTAGAGCTCAAGATAATATTTTTGGGCAAACCAGAAATTAGATCTCTTCCTTTAATTTCCATTTTTTTCTCTTCTTTTAGGGGTAGGGCGGTGCCAATTTTAACTTTAATCTTTTCTGTCATTTGTTCACCAATGGCTAAATTATATTTTTTTCTAACATATTCTGAAATAGCTTCATCCATTTTATCTCCCGCTATTCTAAGTGAAGCCCAGCTAACAATCCCCCCCAAAGAAAGGACTGCTATCTCAGTGGTTCCACCTCCAATATCCACGATTAAATGTCCAGAAGAAGAACCAATAGGAAGACCAGCTCCAATTGCTGAAAGAATTGGTTCTTTAGCTAAATAAACAAATTTTGCTCCGGCTGAAATTCCTGCCTCAATGATAGCCCGGCTCTCAGTTGAGCTACAGCCTGCAGGTACCCCAATTACCAATTCTGGTTTAAATATCCTAAACACTCCCAAGACCTTTCTTAAGAAATATCTAATCATTGCCTGGGTTACCCGATAATCAGCAATCACCCCTTCTCTCAAGGGTCTATATACTCTAATGGTATCTGGAGTCCTCCCAACCATTTTTTTAGCCTCTCTTCCCACTGCCAAAATTTTATTTTCGGGTAGAGAAACAGCAACTACCGAAGGTTCTTGTAAGACCACCCCTTTTTTAGGGATAAAAATGGCAGAATTGCAGGTCCCTAAATCTATTCCAATCTTTTTAGCAAACATATTTTTAAAAAATTAGATTCGCTTAATCTCCGCCCCCAAATTTTTTAATTTTTCATCAATTTTCTCATAACCCCTATCTATCTGGTTGATATTTCTAATAAGAGTCTCTCCTTTGGCACACAAACCTGCTAAAATTAAAGAAGCTCCCGCCCTAATGTCCCATGACTCTATCTTATTTCCAACCAATTCTGTCTTTCCAAAAATAAAAGCTCTATGAGGGTCTACAATCTCAATATCAGCTCCCATCTTTCTTAGTTCTTGGATGAAATTAAATCTATTTTCATAGAGGGGATCATGAATTAAACTTTTTCCCCCTATCTGGGTTAAAAGGGGAATTAAGGGAGGAATTAAATCTGTAGGAAAACCAGGATAAGGAAGGGCTTGAATCTTTATAGGTTTTAATTTTAAAGAAGGAAAAATCTTTAAAGAATCCTTAGATTCTATTTTTAGCCTCGCTCCCATTTCTTTTAGCCTCTCTAAAAATATCTCTAAATGATTAAAATTGACAGGATTTATTTTTATCTCGCCCTGGGTAATCAGGGAAGCAATTACAAAGGTACCTACTTCTAAAGGGTCAGAAATAATTTTATGATACACTCCTTTTAATCTTTTTACTCCTTTAATTTTAAGATGATGGCTACCCAAACCTTCAATTTTAGCTCCCATTTTTCTTAAAAGTTCTCCTAAATCTTGAACCTGAGGCTCAGCAGCTGCTAATTTAATCTCTGTTTCTCCTCTTGCTAACACTCCTGCCATCATTAGATTTTCGGTAGCGGTTACTGAAAACTCCTTCAAAACAATTTTTCTCCCCACAAGTTCTTTCCTTCTCTTAAAATAATAAAAACTACCTTCTTGAAAAATCTCAGCTCCTAAACTTTTAAAGCCTTCCAGGTGGGTAGTAATAGGTCTCAAACCTATTTTATCTCCTCCTGGATGGGGAAATTTAAAATTTTTAAAGCGAACAAAGAGGGGAGCCAATAATAAGACAGAGACTCTACTTTTTTCAATTTCCTCAAAATCTAATTTTTGGGGATCAATATTTTTGGCATTAACTTTTATTTTTTTCTCATCTAACCATTCTATCTCTACCCCCATTTCTTTCAAGATTTTAATCAATCCAAAAATATCAGAAACCAAGGGAATGTTGTCAATGACGCAATCCTCTTCACAAAGTAAGGTAGCACATAAAATAGCACCTGCAGAGTTTTTATAACCTCCTATTCTCACCTCTCCCTTTAAAGCTTTTCCTCCTTTAATAAGAAACCCTCCTTTCATAGCTTTTTCATTTTATCAAATTTCTTCAATTTTACAAATCCAAGTGAAAATTCCAATATTCAAAACCTAAATTCCAAAATAATTTGGTCATTCGCTCGTTTAGTACTGGATATTATAAGAAACCAGTATGAAATTTAGGTTAGGAAGTTAGATTTTTAATCTCTTGACCAAACTAACCTCCTAACCCTTTAACCCTAAACAGGAATTTTGAATTTTGTAGTTTTGCATTTTTGAATTAAAATTGTAGTTGATTGACATTAATTTAGAAAAAATTATAATGAAAGTGTATGCGGTTATTTTTGACGATTAAAATTTGGCCTGAGGGGAAAAAATATGTGGCTTATTGTCCGGAGTTAGAAGTAGCTTCTCAAGGGAAAAATCCAGAGCATGCCTTAAAAAGGATAAAAGAGGCAATTGAGGTTTTTTTGGAAGAAACCAAAAAAATGGGAACCCTTGAAGAGGTTCTGAGAGATGTAGGATTTGTAAAAGAAAACAAAAAATGGAAGAGTCCTCTTGTTTCTATCTCTTCTTTGGAAGTGAAGGTTTAAATGAAGATTACTCCTATTCATTGGCGAAAATTAGCCAGAATTTTTGAATTAGATGGCTGGAAATTAAGTCGCACCAAAGGCGACCATTTAATTTATACCAAGAAAAATTTTCCAAGACCTGTAGTAATCCCAAAAGATTCTTCGGTAGCAGTTTTTGTTATTTTAAATAACTTAAAAACAGCAAAGATTTCTCGCCAAAGATATCTTGAATTATTAAAGAAACTTTAAAATTTTATAAATTTTATAAAACTACTTTTTGTTAGTTAAATAAATTCTCTATTCAAAATTCCATGAAAATCCTAAATCCTAAACCCCGTTAGAGAATTCAACCTCTAACGGGGCAGGCAAAATTCCAAATAAAATTCAAAAATCTAAAAACAATTTTTTAATTTTTATTTCTTAATTTTTATTCAATTCTTATTTTTTAATTTTTAAAATGCTTAAAAATTAAAAATTGATTAAAAATCAAAAATTAAGAATTAAAAAATTAGAGGTAGTTTTAAGATTTGTCACCCACGCTCCAGAGCTTCGGCGAGGAAGCGAGATTTTTATTCTTTAGGTAAGGTAAATTGATTTTTAAGGCAAAATAAATTAAAATTTGAGTGGTATGCCTACTTTAGAAGAAATTAGAGATAAAAGGATAAAAAAATTAGAAAAAATTAAAGGAGCAGGAATCAATCCCTACCCTTTATTCACCAATAGAACAGACACCATTTATTCTGTCTTGCAAAGATTTTCTCTGCTTGAAAATCTTCAAAAAGAAGTAATTTTAGTAGGAAGAATTAAAAGCTTAAGACTTCATGGAAGAGTTATCTTTCTGGATTTAGAAGACGGAACAGGAAAGATTCAAGGGCTCTTAAGAGAGGATAAAATAGGCAAGAAAGAATATAAATTTTTTAGAGAAAACCTTGATATTGGAGATTTTATTGAGATAAGAGGCTATTTGTTTAAAACAAAAACAGGAGAAAAAACTATTGAGGCAAAAAATTATAAAATTTTAGCAAAGTCTCTCAGACCCTTACCTGAAAAGTGGCATGGATTGAGAGATATTGAGGAAAGATATAGAAAAAGATATTTGGATCTGCTTTTTAATCCAGAGGTAAAAATGAAATTTCGCCTCCGTTCCCAAATTATTAAAGAAATTAGAAATTTCTTAGATAAAGAAGATTTTATTGAAGTAGAGACCCCTATCTTACAGCCTATTTATGGAGGAGCTACTGCCAGACCTTTTAAAACTCATTTAAATGCTTTAGATATGGATTTATATCTGAGGATTGCTCCAGAGCTTTATTTAAAAAGACTATTAGTAGGCGGATTTGAAAAGATTTATGAAATTGGAAAATGTTTTAGAAATGAAGGTATTGATAGAGAACACAATCCTGACTTTACTATTTTAGAATTTTATATAGCCTATACAGATTACAACGAATTAATGAAATTTACTGAAAGATTATTTACTGAGGTCATCAAGAAAATCTTTGGGACTTTAATAATTAAATATCAAGGAAAAGAAATCAATTTTACACCTCCTTGGCAAAAGATAGAATTTTCGGATATTTTCAGAAAATATATTAATATTAAATTAGAAGAAACTAAAGAAGAGATATTAAAAGAAAAAGCCAAAAAAATGGGAATTGAAATTCCAACCTGTGCCAAAAAGTCAGAAATCGCTGATGAAATTTATAAAAAGGTCTGTCGTCCCAATATCTGGCAACCAACTTTTGTCTTGCATTATCCAATTGAATCCAAACCTCTATCAAAGGCATTGGATAAAGATCCCAGAAAATCTGCTAATTTCCAATTAGTAGCTGGGGGATGGGAATTAGTTAATGCCTTTTCAGAATTAAATGATCCCTTAGAACAAAGAAAGCGATTTGAAGAGCAGGAAAAACTTTTTAAGGCAGGTTTTGAAGAGGCTCAAAGGATTGACAAGGACTTTTTAGAAGCCTTAGAATATGGTATGCCCCCATCCGCTGGTTTTGGAATGGGTATTGATAGATTGGTTGCCTTGCTAACAAACTCCCATAGTTTGCGAGAGGTAATATTGTTTCCCACAATGCGTCCAAGATAAGGCAAACTACAAATTGGAACTGGTAATTTTTGGAATTTAAAAATATGTTGGATATAAAATTCATCAGAGAAAATCCAAAATTGGTAAAAATAGGCTGTGAGAAAAAAAACATCAAGGTAGATATTGAAAGGCTTTTAGAGTTGGATGAGAAAAAAAGAGAATCTACTAAAAACTTAGATGAGAAGAGAAGAAAAATTAATCAGCTCTCAGATTCAATTAGCAAAGAGAAAAACACAAAAATTAGAGAGGCACTAATTGAAAAAGCCAAGAAAATAAAAACCGAAATCCAAAAAGAAGAAGAAAGATTTAAAAAGATAGAGAAAGAATTTTTAGAATTAATGTATCAAATACCAAACCTGCCTCTTCCAGAGGTACCCTTAGGAAAAAGTGAAAAAGATAATCTAGTCTTAAGAGAGGTTGGGGAAAAACCAAGGTTTGATTTTCCTCCCAAAGATTATTTAGAGATTGTTGAAAAATTAGATTTAATTGATATTAAAAGAGCAGCGAAAATCTCAGGAACAAGATTTGGATTTTTAAAAAGAGAATTAGTACTTTTAGAATTTGCTCTAATAAATTTTACCTTTGATTTCCTTTTAAAAGAAAATTTTATTCCTATCTTGCCTCCTGTTTTATTAAAAGAAGAAATGATGAGAGGAATGGGATATTTAGAACAATTAGACAGAGAAGAAGCGTATTATTTAGAAAAAGATAAGCTTTATTTAGTAGGGACCGCTGAACAGCCACTAGGCACAATGCATGCAAACGAGATTTTTGAAGAAAAAGATCTTCCCAAAAGATACGTAGGATTTTCCACTTGTTTTAGAAGAGAAGCAGGTTCTTGGGGAAAGGAAACCTGGGGAATCTTTAGGGTTCATCAGTTTGACAAAATTGAAATGTTCTCTTTCTTAAAACCAGAGGATTCAAGAAGAGAACATTTATTTTTCTTAGAATTAGAAGAAAAATTAATGCAAAGCTTAAAAATTCCATATAGAGTAATTCAGATCTGCACCGCGGATTTAGGATTTCCAGCTGCTGAAAAGTATGACATAGAGGCCTGGATTCCAAGTAGAAAAGAATATCGAGAGACCCATTCCACCTCAAATTGTACTGACTTTCAAAGCAGAAGATTAAATATCAGATATAGAAAGAAAGGAGAAGGATTAGAATTTTTACATACTATTAACGGCACTGCCTTTGCCATTGGTAGAATTTTAATTGCCATTATTGAAAATTATCAACAGGAAGACGGAAGCTTTTTAGTACCCGAGGTTCTTCAAAAATATTTAAAAATGAAAAAGATTGGATAAAAATGAAAAAGATTTTGATTTTGCATGGCTGGGGTTCTTGTGCCAAAAATTGGAAAAAAGTAAAAGAAATACTGGAAAGCAAGAGAATAGAAGTAATCTTACCCGACCTTCCTGGTTTTGGAAAAAATCAAAAAGTTAACTCTCCACTTACTACCTTAGACTATGTAGATTGGGTAAAAAGATTTATTAAAGAAAAACTTAATTCAAACTTTTTTTTATTGGGACATTCTTTCGGGGGAAAAATTGCGGTAAATATTATGGCTCAAATGCCAGAAAAAGTTTGTGGATTAATTTTGGTAGCTCCTGCAATTTTCGCTACAAAAAAAACTATGAAAAGAAAAATCCTAAAATTTTTTGCCAAAAAGTATCACTCTATTTTGAAACCTTTTTTAAAGATTAAAATCCTCCAAAAAATTTTTAATTTCTCAAGAAAAATTCTTTATATTTACCTTTTAAAAAATCCTTATTATTTAAAATTAACCCCCCCTATGAAAAAAACTTTTGAAAATGTAAACAAGGAAGATTTTTCTCACCTTCTACCAAAAATTAAATGCAAAAGCTTGCTTATTTTTGGAAAAAATGATAGCTTAATTCCTTTAAGGGAGATTAATCTAATTAAAGAGCAAATTCCAAATTGTGAGTTAAAAATCTTACCAAGGGTTGGTCATAGTCCTAATCTCCAGATTCCAGAGAAATTAGCAAAAATGATAATTGAATTTATAAAATATGAGAAAAAAGAATAATTTAGTAAAAAAGAAAAAAAAGGAAAGGGTAAAGAGAAGATGGGATCTAGCCAAAAGGTTAGAAGAAAGAAGAGTAGAAGGAAAAAACCGGAAGAAACCAGGAATTGAAAAATAAGGATTATGAAGGTAAAAATAATTGATATCTCTCAAACACAAAAAGAGATTGAGATAACCCTATTTCCCGAAGAAATCAGAAATTACTTGGAAAAGGCTTCTGAGATCATTTCTTTTGAAAAGAATATTAAAGGATTTAGACCAGGGAAGGCTCCCAAAGAAGTAATAGAACAAAACTTTGGAAAAGAAATCATTTGGAAAAAGGCCTCCTTATTAGCCAGTGAGGATTATTTTTTAAAAATAGTAAAAGAGCATCAATTCAATTTAGTATCCACTCCCAAAATTGAAATTCCTTCAATTGAGGTAGAGAAATCAGTTTTTTATAGAGTCTTTATTGAAATCCTCCCAGAGGTTATCTTGCCAGATTATAAAAAAATAGCCAAGGAGGTAAGAAAAGAAAAAAAAGAGGTAAAAATAGAAGAGGGAGAAATAGAAAAGACTCTCAAATTTTTACAAGAAAGCCGGGCTTTATTAAAAGCTGTCAATCGAGGGGCTAAAGAGGGAGATGAGGTTGTTATTAACTTTGAAGCTAAAATTAATGACATGCCCCAAAAAGGAACAAAAATAGAGAAATTGAGAATTGTTTTAGGTAAAGAAAGAATAATGAAAGGATTTGATAAACAACTGATTAATTTAAAAAGAGGGGAATCCAAGGTGTTTTCTTTAGAGAGAGGATCTAATGGAACTCAAAAAAATAAAATTACTTTTTCAGTGAAAATATTGGAAATATTTGAAAGAAAGATCCCTGAATTAACAGATGAATTTGCGAGATCTTTGGGTTCTTTTTCAAACTTAGATGATTTAAAAGAAAAATTAAAAAGGAATCTTAAAATAGAAAAAGAAGGAAAAGAGAGAGAAAGGATCAGAAGAAAAATAATTGAAGCTATTGCCAAAGAAACTCAGGTTGAGGCTCCACCATCTTTAGTAAAGAAGGAACTAAATAATATGATAGATGAATTAAAAATTTCTCTTTCTCAAAATGGAGTCTCTTTTGAAGAATATTTAGAAAAATCAAAAAATACCGAAGAAAAGTTAAAGAAAGAGTGGCAAGGAGAAGCTGAAAGAAGGATAATTTTTCACTTAATTTTACAGGAAATTGGGAAAAAAGAAAAAATAGAAATTCCAGAAAAAGAGGTGACAGAAAGAGCAAATTATTATTTAAACCGTTACCATGTTCCTCCCTCTCAATTACCAGATCCAAAAGAGCTTAAACTCTATATTAGGAACCTCTTAATAAATGAAAGGGTTTTTCAATTATTAGAAGGAGAAAGTATTTCATAAATCTCTTTTAAGGAGAGTTCCTCAAAAGAGTTTATTATTTTATCGGCCTGTTT
>CAZJYT010000007.1:0-29832 GCA_964550325.1 uncultured Candidatus Saccharibacteria bacterium
AGAAGAATTTAGTAAACTTTTTAAATACAATTAAATAAATCATTTCTGATAAAAGTTTTTCATTTAGATAGTTAATAATACTTCTTAAACATAAAACTTTCATTAGAATTAAAATATGAAAGAATTAGATATAAAATACAAAACATTTAAATCTATTTTTTGGATAAAATTCTTTTTGGGTATAAAAAGTTATTTACCAGATCTGAATAGTAACTAACATTACTACTATTAACAGTTTCTTTTACAATAATAAAGTCTCTAATATATATACAACTTCCTTTTTGTAATAAGTAACCTAAATGGTCAAATACTCCACCAATAGAACCTACTCCTATATAAGACAATAAAGATTTTGGTTGTATTATCCTACCTGATGGTATTGGGGAATAAGGCTGTAAAGTTACTGTTTTCTGTTCATTATCAATCCAAATATTTACAGGGTTTGAAGTGTTAGTTAAATCAAAAGAAACTACTACTTTATACTCATTACCGAAACTAAAATTAAAATCATCTAAAGAAATATACCATTTACTATTATCATCTAACTGAAAATCTACATATAAAGTAGGATTATTAGGACTTGGGTTATAAATATGGATTGTGTTATACATATAAAATATCTGGTCAAATAAAGTTGTAAAGTAATAATCTATTTCTTCATCACCCCATTTTCTTTCTGTAAAACCTGCTTCATAACTCTTAATTTTCCATAGACTTGCTAAATCATCTTTATTAAAGAAAACTATTTTAAATATTATTGAGAAGTTACTTCCGAAAGGGTTATAGTTAGTAGATGTATAATCGTGGTGAAATCTTATATGGGGCTCAACATACAGAACATCAGGAATTTGTTTATCTTCATCTATATACGGTGTTAAGTCAAAATATCTTATTTTGTTTGATATAACACTTCTTGAATATAAATTATATGCTGTAGCACTATATTTAGATGGTAGAGAACCAGAAATTGATAAATAACCTGTAGAATATTTATTTATTTTTGAAGTAATTGGTAAATATAATACTACTTCATCACCCAATTTTATAATTTCGGTTCTTTTATTAACAGACATTTTTTACCTTGTTTGCATACCTAACCAGATTACAGCAGTTCCATCAGAAGATGAAGTGTTATCTACTTCTACCTTTAAATAGTCAAAACCTTCAGTAAAACTTATAGAAAACACTTCTCCAGAAGATATGGTTTCTGTATATAAAGGATTTGAGTAATAGTTACCAGTTCCACTTGGAGATACAAATATCTTTACTGTTCCATCAAAGTTACACTCTCCAGAAATAGTTTTTGTAGAGTAATCACTTATTTGAATATCAGAAGAAGTAGCACTACTACTACCTGAAACTGTTTGGTCTATGAGTTTAACACTTTCATAGTAGTTACTTTGTAAATCAGTAGGGAGTTGGATTGTTGCTCCTGATATAGTAGCAGAGTTTACAGTCTCAATAGTGATTATTTTATTAATGATTGCTCTTATCCTACCCCTTAAATCCCTTACGGCTGGCATTTTTATTCAGTTATCTTTCTTAAATAACCTACAAACCTTACATAATAAGTATGGCTTGTAGTATCAAAATTGTAAATTCTTATTGTAATCTTATCTCTTATTATTTCTGGTGGATAGTATATGGGATTATGGTCTCCTACTGATTGGTGAACATCCCAACCATCATCTACTAACTCATCATCAAAATACCACTCATAAAATGTGTAGTCATTAAACTGTTCCTCAGTCCACATAAGGTAAAAGATATAACCTTTTGGTACTTCAAAAGTAAAGTCTGCATACTCACCTGCTGATATTGTAGTCTCATCAGAAGTTCTAAATACATTTATATCGTCTTCTTTTACAAAAGGATAATCCATTTTACTTGTATTTATGTTTATAGATTTGTTTAGCCTTTTCTCTCATTATCTCTAAATACTCTTTATCTATCTTACCTTTTTTTATTGTTATGTTACCCCTCATCTTGTAGTTTCACCTATTACAGTTACATTCATAGTTCCAGAACCTGTTGCACATTTAACATCATCATCAAATGGTAAACCCCCTACTTCTACATTTGCTAAACTTGTAGCACCAACAGGTATTACCATTACAGTAGATGTTCCATTCTTTATAGTTAAAGTGTCTGCTGAACTACCTGTGTTATATGCTATAATCCTGTTTAAATAGAAAGTCTTATTGGTTGGTGTATCATATACTGTAGTATCTGATGTAGTTACACTATTATACCCATAATCTTTGTAAGTTTCTGTAAACTTTCTTGTTGTTTTATCAAATATTTTTTTAATGTATTTTATAACTTCCATTTTTTATCACCCTTAACTTGATACTCCAGAAAAGGTTATAATTGGTAATTTGCCTTCTTCTGCTAACTTCATTAACCTGCTAACTGTATCCATATCAGTTACCTTTTCTATTGAGTATTTGAAACCGATTAATCTTACTTCTGGTGTTAGTGTAACATTTGTTGGATTACCAAATCTTAGAGTTATAGGGTTATTTTCTTTAGTGAATACCATAGTTGCTGGGTTAGGATCTTCTGGTGGACTAATATCTAAAGTTATTGGCTGTAGTGGTGAAGTTTTAACTCCCCATCTACTTACTGCTGAAGGTTGTTTTAAGTATACCTGCACATCATTTATTGGAGCAATTAAAAAACCATATAACTGGCCTTCTTTAGGTTCTGAAGCACTAATTTCAGTATCCGAACTCTGACTACCAGAACTTACTGTTGAACTGTGTGTATAGTCGTATATTAAAAAATCCTTGCCTTTTATTCTGTAATACTCGTTGTCTAATTTGAAATAATGCCCAACCTCAAAGAATTTAAATGCATTTCTTAATGCTTCCATTTTATCCACCCTTTAACCAATATATTTTTAAATAGAATAACTATTATATAAATTTTATCCTTTTTGCCTCTGTAGTCTAATTGTTAGGATATCTGGCTTGTAACCAGATGATGTGGGTTCAAATCCCACCAGAGGCTTTAACCGAAAAGTATTTATGCTAAATATTTTCAATATATATTTTATAATGGTAACAAAAAATGGGTGGAAGTTAGATATGGCAAAATGGCAGGGTTCTGTTGATAGTTGTCTGAAATCAATCGAACAATCTTTAAAGAGAAACACAGAAGAACACGATAAAATATTTAAAGAGTTAGAGAAAATTCATACTGAAATTTCAAAAATTAATTCTAAGATTTCTTATTTTTATGGTATTGCTACTGTGTTGGGTTTTATTGGTGGAATTCTTGTTAATATAATAATAGCAGTAATAAAATGAAATGTCCTTACTGTGGTTCTGAAATGAAAGAAATCAAAGAAGGGAAGTTTGATTATTATATATGTCCTAATTGTGGTTATTGTTTAATATAAAAGTTTGGTTATTTACTTTGATAAATAAAGATATTTAAATGTTTATTTATTTTAATAAATAAAGATAATGGTAACCAAAAAGGATTTAGAAAAGGTTTTGGAAGAAGTAGATATAGTCTTTTTACCATTTAAATCTCTAAAAGGTTTTTATTTTCCAGATTATAGACTTATTCTTGTTGATTACTCATTATCTAAAGAGGAAAGTATAAAAACTATGATACACGAAACCTTACACGATTTACTACCAAACGCTAAAGAAGACTATATAGAAAATTTAACTAAAAAGTTATACAGGAAAAAATCTATAAGAGATTTGTTTGAGAATTATTATTACGCTTTAATAACAAATTCATTATCAAACTTTCTTCATTATGTTGATTAGTTCTAAATCTAAAATATCACCTTCTTCTATGTTAAATCTTTCAGCAAAAACTTTTGGAATAGTAATTCTTCTTTGTTTCATAACTTTAGCAGTAAAAACCTTATTTTCCATTTTTACCCCATACTATATCATATAACTCGTTATAAGTATCCCACATAATTTTCTTAAACCATAATTTTCCTTTATTAGTTGATAAAATATTTTTCCAATCAGGCCTTTCTTTTATTATATCCTCATAAAAAATTTCCATATTATTAATTAAATCCTCTACTAAACCCCAATTATTTTTTAGATATGTAATCGCTATGTATTTGTTTAAACCTTTCATATATTCATCTAAATAATATCTAAAAGGGTTTACATCATAATCAATAAAATAAAGTAAATCTTTTTTAGTTATTTCATTTTTTATTTTCTCTATTAGTATCTTCCTTAACATTTTCCTCTACTACTATTATCTCTTCTTCATTAGATTTATTATTTTCTATTTTAACAGGTTCTTGTTTTGTTTCTTCTACTTTAACATTTATTTCTGGTTCTTCTTTAATTTCTTCTTTTGGTTCTGGTTCATTACCAACAGGTTGTAGTAAATCCATTTTACTCTGTTTAGGTTCTTCTTTAATTTCTAATTCTTTTTTAATCTCTACTTGTGGTTCTGGTTTGATTTCTATTTGTGGTTGTGGTTTTGTTTCTGTCTCTGGTTTAATCTTTATTTCTGGTTCTAAGACTTCTTTAGGTGGTTCTAATTTCTGTGGTTTTTGCTCTATGGGTTGTTGTTCATACATTTGTGCCTGTTCTAAAATCATTCTTTGTAAGTTTTCCCTTGTCATACCACCACTTGATTTTATCTTTGCTATATCAGAAGTTACTTTAGATACTGTTCTGAATAAATTATCTAATACACCAGCCCAATTTATTTTACCAGAAGGAGTTACTACCTGTTCCTTCTTGATACCTTCTGTTTCTGCAAAATCTAATATTGCGTCTCTTAATGCTTTATATTTTTGTAATTCTTCTGTAAGGGTTTCTCTTTTATTTAATGCTTGTGTTAAAGCATTTTCTAATCTGTTTAAAACACTTACAAAGTTTTGTTCTGCTGTTCTTTTAGTTTCTTGTATACTTTCTTCTAATTTCTTCATTCTTTCACCCATCAACATTTGGAGTATATTCTGGTTTTGTTGGGTATACTGTTGTTGCTGTTGCTGTTGTAGTGTTAGTAAAGTCTGTAACAATTCTTTACTGTCTTTACCACCACTATTCATTAATAATACTAAGATTGCTGGATCTATATTACTGTTCTGTTGTGGTTGTAGTAACTGTTTTATTACTCCAAAAGCCAATATTTTATCTAAAGGTAGTGTATCATCTTCTTTAGTCATATTCTTAACCATATAAAACCTTATTAGATCTCCTAATGGATTGCCCTCGTCCATCTTCTTATCACCTTTTAATTCTTTTTCTATGAACTTGATATCTTGTAATTTGGATTTGGGTATAGTCTTGGATTTATTTATCCCATCTTCATTTACAAAAGTGTTTATTATAAATTTCAAAACCTCTTTTTTTGGTATGTTTAATTGTGTTGCTGTTGAGGAAATCAGTTTATCCAAATCATCATCTATTGGTATGTTTTTCATTTTGTTCCTCACCAAAATACTCTTTAAATATATATTTAAAACTTGAGACTATGTCTCTTTTAATATCGTCAGGTGAAGATATTTGAATATAATCAATATGTTGTAAATCCTTAAAATATTCGTCCATCTCTTTTAAAAACAACTCACATTTTTGTTTTATATTGTTGTTAAATACTTCATTAAAAGTATAATATTCTCCTTCTTCTATTTTTTTCTTGATTTTTTCTATTTCTTTCTTTTCCTCTTCTGTTAGTTCTTCATCTAAAACCCATTTAAGTGTCCTTATTTTAATAACAAGTCTATAAGCACCATCTCTTGAAATAGGTTCATAATATAAATGTTCTTCAAGTTCTTTTATTTTTTCTATAATTTCTTCTTCAGATTTCATTTTAATCTACCTTCTTAACTTCATTATAAAAAGTATCAATAGTATCTTTAATCTCTCTAATAACTTCAGGAGTAATTTTCTGATTTAAAAACAAAAGTTTAGTTAAAATGTTATCAAAAGCCTTAACCTTCTTAATAAACAAAATCTTAGGTTTACACATCTTTAAAAGAACCTCTACATAGTGTTTTAATTCTTCTATTTGGTTTATATACTCATCTATATTGTCTTTATGGGTTATATAGTAGTTAACCGCTTCCCTGATAAACATAGTAGTTGACATATTATAGTTTTCAGCAACAGGTTTAATATTAGTGTAACAGTACCTTCCTATTGAAAGAATTTCACTAACTATTTCCTCTGCTTCTTCTACTACTTCCCCCTCTACTGCTCTCCTTATCTCTGTTGGTGCTTTCTTAGTAGTTTTCTTTAGTTTCTCCTTATCCTCAACTTTCTCTATATTCTGTTCTTCTAAAGGATTAAAACCTAATGCTTCTAAACTACCAAATTTCTCTATGTATTTTGCTACTGTTGGAATAGAAACACCAAACATATCAGATAATTCTTGATATGTTAATCCTTCCTCTTTGAAAATTCTATACATCTCTTTTAGTTCATCTTTTGAAAGTCTTTTCCTTTTTCTTGCCACTTTTATACAAAAAAATACTAATTTAGTATTTATAAATTTTATTCTTCATTTGAGAATAGTGTTTTTATTATGTTGAATAAATTTTCTGCTACTTTCGTACCTTTTTCTGTTAGAAAGATCCTTCTTGGGTGTCCTTTACTTTCTATATCTCTCTCTCCATCTACCAAATCTAATTCTTTTAATTGTTTGTATATCTTAAAAGCCCAAGACCAAGATATTAAATAATTAGTTCTTTTTGGTATATCACTTAAAGAAATCGCTGGAAATTTGTATATACATACTAAGAATAGTGCTGGTTTTCTCATCAAAATTTTATCTATAAATCTTAATGGGTTAAATTCTTCCTTTCCCATATTCTCACCTTTTTAAATACTAAAACATCTTGGTAAATATTAGGGTCTTCTTTCTTAAAGTCAAAATAAATAGGATAACTTATAGGGTCTTTTTCTCTGAAGAAGTATCTTTCATCTAACCAAAGTTTATTTATAAAACCAACCTTATGAACAAAGTTTATTAGTTTTAAGTCTTCTCTAACCTCTAAATCACATTTTTTCCAGATAATTAATTTTCCATTTAGATGTAGATATTTTAAAGATAATTTCAAATCTTTCTTAAACTGTTTATTAAATTCTGGGTTTATGATAAAAGCATTACTAAATTTATAGTTTAAACCTTTTAAATACAAATCACTAAAAGATTTGTTTAATCTTTTCTCATACCATTCAATAGGCATTTTCTTTAGTTTATCTAAAGGAGTTATACACTCACGGTTATATTCTAAAGCCTCTCTCATTAAAATTATATTTCCTGATAAATCCAATATCTTTTCATTCTCTGCTGTGAAATGAACCAATAACCATCTTGTATAAACAATATTCTGAAAAGAAGGAGTTATCTTGTATAATTTCTTCTTACTCATTCCATAAAGTTTCTTTACTGTTTTGTCTTCTATATCCTTTCTTATATTTAAAATGTATCCCCAGTAAACCTTTGGTTCTTTTATTAGTATATTATCTATAGGGTAAATCATTCTTTATCACCCAGAAAATGTTTTTTAAAATTAATATGATATTTCTCAAGTTTTTCTTCTACTTTATAAATTTCTCTTTTTATTTTATACCATTCTCTAATTAGTTTGTTTAGTTTATCCACTAAAACCTTGCTCTTTTTGTTATAGATGTAACAATCATTCTCATATCGTATAAGACCTTCATAATCAACTAAAAATAAACTACCACTATCCCATACATAACCAACTGCCTCGAATATTTTTGTTGTTGGAAATAAGTAATATATAACCTTCCTTTTCTTTATTTTCCTATACTTTGCTACTTTTTTTCTAATGTAATTCTCTGTTTTACTATCCAAATCTAAATCTAATTCACCAATTTCATATCCATAAACAGGTTTACCTTTCTCTAAAACCCCTGCATATATAGTTGTTCCATCAGTAAAAATATCAAATTCTTTATCCCTTTTTAATAAAACCCATCTTGGCATTATTCCACCCCTCAATAATTCTTCATTTTAACCCTATCCTATTAATCAATTTCTTAAAAGTAAACACTTTAAAATTGTCTTTATACCATACCCAGATTTCACAACTAAACCACTGTGGTAATCTTTTTCCAAAAGTGGATATGAATTTATTTATTTCTAATAAAGCATCTCTATATTCTTTATCAATTATTGGTTTACCCTTTCTTACTATTATAAACCTGTATTTCTTTTTCTTTAGTGCTATAAGCCATATTTTTGTAGGAATTACATAGTAACCTTCAGCGTTTAACTGTTTCAGAGCAAGAATTTTAGGGTTTATAAAAGATAAAATTTCATTTTTGGCCATTTTCAATACATATACCTACACCTAAATATAAATAATTTTATGAGAAATATCCTATATGTTAGAATATATGTTTTATAATAAAGAAAAAGAAAGAAAAATAGTTTTACTTGTCAATTGTCTTACCCTTCTGCTCACCTATTACTCCTAATAGGATAAGGTCTTGGGCTGTTGAGGCTGTATCAGCGTATCCTGTTATTGTATAGTTGCTGTTTTCTTGTATGATTATTACTTCATCATGTGGAAGAATTAATACTTTATCCTGTAGAGCATACATAGGCTGGACACACCATAGTCTTTTTGCTGAACCACCGACTGTTACTTTAATTGTGTTAATTACCTCTGTTGTTCCTTTGTTTGCTACTCCATAAATTGCGATATACTTGTTATCTGGAACTGTCTTGTTATCTACCATAGCGAAAGAACCTGCTGCACTTCCTGATGTGAATGTCCACTCCTCGTTTGTTGATAATTCACAGTCTGATGGAACTAAATCTCTAACAGTTACACCTTTAGGGGCTACCCTTGTTGCTGTTAATTCCTCTACTCTTCTCCTTACATCTTCAACTAATGCTTCTTTTGATTTTTCATCAAATAGGAAAACCATTTTTGTCTCACCTCTTTATGCTACCTCTAATTCAGGTCTTTTCTCAGGTATCTTTATAACTGTTGGAGTAGTTGTGCTAAGAGTTAGACCTGCTCCTTCACCTTTTAACAAACCTGTTGTTTCTAAGATACTGTCAACAATTACTTCTGCTAAAATGTTACTACCAACGATTGCTCCAGCAAACCTCATTTCTGGAGAAGCCCCTCTGACAAGTGAAGGAAGTATTAATCCACCTACACCTACACCAAGTTTGATGTAAGAACTGTATCTTTTGAAGAATGATTTGCCCGCTGTTTCTGTCTTTTTGTCTACATAGTCGCTTAATTCTCTTACTACCTTACCTACTGCTTGATACCCTACAAGAGGTAAATTTCTTCTTATGTCTTCGATAACCATTTTGTCTCACCTCTTTATATCTGGTATTTTGCCTTTAGTGTCTCTATTGTGTTGAATGTTCTCCTGTGCTTGCTTGGGTAGTCTTCTGGAGACATACTATCTGGTGCTTTAAAACCTTTTAATTCTTGCTTTACATAGTAAGCAATTACAGGTAGACCTTCCCTAAACCCTTTTTCTCCTTTGTGTGCCTTAGCAATCTCACCAAGTCGAACTCTTACCTCTGCCTGTCCCTTTCTTGGAGATACATTAGTAAATGGTGCTTTACTTACTGTGAATGCTTTGCTACTCCAAGAAGGTGTTCTCCTTATTACAACACCTACTGCACTAAGTTGTGGTCTTGTTACTGCTGGTGTTAAAAGTGTCTGAATTGGAACTAACATCTTCTACACCTCTCACCTCACAATATTTTTATAGAAATCTGTGTGTGTTATATTATTTAAAATATAGTTTGGAGTATATAAATTTTACTGTTTTTAAAGGGTTTGTTTATTCTAAGAAACTGTAAGCACCAGACCAAAATGCAAGGAAATCAATATCTTTCTCATCAACATTTATTTTTTTCATTTCTTCTTTATGCTTGATTAACCAATTTTTAAACTGTTCCCAAGTTATAGGTATACCGTGATATCTCCTATATTCTTCGTTTTCAATACAACTATAACCAATAACTGTTAAGATTACTTGCATAAAATTCCCTCTATAATCACTTCCTTTGTGTTCTTGTGTGGCTAAATCCAAACTTTTCCACGCTTCATAACCAAAATCTTTTATAAATTCTTGTTTTAATTTTTCTTCAATATATTTTGTTTCTTCTTTACTCATATCATCACCATTATGACAAATACGAACAATTTTTTAATAAAAAATCTTTGTAGTTTCTAATATAAATATTTTTCTATTCGGCTAAGAAAATTCTTGAAGTTATCTTGAAATCTTTTATTACTTTCCTTTCTAATTCGTTATATTGTTCTTCAGAATACCATTCATAATTATGCCTTGCTGTATCAATAATTTCTCCATTATGTAACAAATAAATTCTTAAATATCCAAAAATATATTCCTGTCCGTCTGGGCTTCTATGAACTTCACAAGTAAAAATTCCTTGTATTTTATAAGAATTGTATGAAGTAATAAACCTAACTTCAAAAACAGAACTTTGAAAACCTAACGCTGTTCCTTCCACAGTATCTTTAACAACTTCATAATCAAAACCTTCTTTCTTAAGAGTTTCCAAAAACCATTTAAATTTCTCAACTAACATACTAAGCACCTTTATATTCTTCTGGTATCCATATATACTTAACCTCTCTCAAGAAATTAATAACATCTTCCATTTTATCAATAACATCTAACCAAGAGGTTACATTTTCAACAATTATATACTGTCCTTTCGGTTCAATAACTGCTTTGAAACCATACACCTCTGCTATTTCTTTAAGTTTATTTAGTTTCTCTTGTGATATGTTCTTTAATTCCCTCTCCAATCTTATTTGTTTAAGTCTGATTGGGTCAATTATAACTTTAACAACTCCGTGAGGCATTCTAAACTTTCCATAAATAATATGTTTTGTAGAAGGTGTCCACCAATCAAATTCTTCCCAACCTTTCTCTTTAGCCAAACCTACAAGTATCCTACTTGCCTCGTCTCTTGTTTTTACTTTTCCACTTTCATATATCTCCTTCCAATACTTTAAAGGTTCTCTCTGTTTTACCCAACAAACCCAATGGTAGTATTTTCCATCAACTTGTGTCCATTTTTCACCTGTTTTAATAGGTTCTCCACAATAAGCACATTCTTTGATATTAATCCAACCTTTTAAAACCATCTTGACCACTCCTATTTAGTTTTTAATGATTTAATAATGTATTTTTAAAAATAAATAATTTTCTATTTAACCATCTTATACTGTTCTGCTATCTGTTTAATAGTTTGTTTAATTCTTTCTGCAATTTGTTGTTGATACAGTTTTTCTATCATAATTTCCCATTTCTTTTTGTGTTTAACTTTCCAGTTATCAGGGTACTTAATTCCTTTAAACGCTTTCTGTATTAATTCTGCTGATGGTGGTATCTTACCTTCCATCTTCTTGCCTGTTGCCATCTTAGAAACCATGCCAAACATTACCCTATGTTTAGCCTGAGCCTTAGAAGGTATAAATGTGGTGTATGGGACTTTCCTAACATAAACTGTTCCATACTTGTTCTTACAAATTTGTAAATCAGTAGGTT
The DNA here is from genome assembly GCA_964550325.1 of uncultured Candidatus Saccharibacteria bacterium. Taxonomy (GTDB): domain Bacteria; phylum Patescibacteriota; class Minisyncoccia; order Minisyncoccales; family CAZJYT01; genus CAZJYT01. The sequence continues at coordinate 11,532 of CAZJYT010000007.1, forward strand.
TAGGATTTCTCATAAAAAGAAAAAGAGAAGAAGAAATTTATAAAGTTTATTCTTCCATTAGTTTCTTTGCTATTCTTACAAAGTCTCTTTTAAAATCTACAGCCCAATACTTTCCGATTGGCACAATCCTATTTTCATTTTCAATTACTGCTACGAGAAAATCTTTTGCTAAATACTTCTTCGTTTCAAACCCACATTTACAACAAAAAGTTTTCAATAATTCTGTTGTTGTTTTTTTATATTGTAAATCACTAAAAACCTTTGCTACTTCAGTAGATGGGTTAATTGAAAGCACTTTTATTTCTTTATATTTCTCTCCAAAAGATCTCTTTAGTTCTTTGCATTTAGGACATAGAAAGTATTGTTTCCCCACCGTAACCACCTCAATAAAGTTTACTCGAATAAAAGTTTTAACTTAAGTTTCTTAGCCATTTCCCTAAACTTCTTTTTGTTTTTTAACCAATACTGACCGATTGGCACTAAAATTTTTCTCTCTTTTAAGATTACTACTATAAAATCTTCTGCTTTTCCTTTAACCTCATAACCACAAGGAAACTTTACCGTCATAAATTTTTCTGATACTCTCACCTCTTCATCTGGATGATAATACACTAAACCTATCCTACCACTCTCTGGATACATTATAATTTCCTTTACCTCTTCTTTAATTGCTTTCAATTTTCGAAGGAGTTTCCCACAATTAGGGCATAAAAAATATATGTTATCCGCCATTTTTATCCCTTTGATATGATAATGGGTTTTAATTTTAATTCTTTTGCTACTCTTTTAAATTCTTCCTCATTATTTAACCAGTAGTCACCAAATGGCTTAATCCTCTCATCATCATAGTAAACTAAAAAATCTCTTGCTATAAAATTCTCAAATTCTGCATTACATCTCGGACATATTGTTTTTAGATGTTCCATATTACAGGGGCCAGGCTCTGGTATAAAATTAAAACCCTTGTCATATTTTACTGTATACTCTTTAATCTCCTTATACCACTCTTTCATAGTGTCTGTAAATTTTAAACAGTTTGGACACAATAAACTCTTCTTCCCGTCTTTCATTTTAATATAAATAAGCATTCTGATATTTAAAAAGTTTTAGAATATAGAACATATATATTTTTTAATATATTTTAAATAATATAAAAAGAAAAGAAAAAATTTATTTAATATTATACTCTAATTTGTTCAATTCATCTTTTAAGTTTACTGCTTCGTTGTATCTGTTGATAATCTCTTTTGCTTTGTTTTCTATCTCTGTTTTTATAGTTTCTTTACTGATATTGTTTGGTATAATTAAAGTTCCTTCTCCTATTATTGTTTTTCTGTTTACTTTACTGTTTTCGATTTTTTCCTCTTTCTCTACTACTATTCTTATCCTCTTATCTTCATCTCCTACAAGAACATCTGTTACTTTCACTTTATAACTCATTTTTAACCTGCCTCTTTAATTTTTTGTAGTAGTTCAAGAGCATTCTTTATTTTATTATAACCTTCGTGTAGTAAAAGGTAAACTTCTTCTAACCTTAAAAACCTTATTTCTTTTTCTAAATCTTCAATTTCTTTTAATAAATTTGCTGTTCTTAATATTGTTGTGTTTAGTTTTTCTAATTCAAATTCAGTAAATTCGTGATAGAACCTTTCTTCTAACCATTTTTGATAGTGTTCAAGATGAAAAAATTTATTATCCACTATTGTATAAGGTTCGCCTTCTTTAATTACTTCTCCACAATAAGCACATATTCTTCTCATTTTTATAGCCTCTCTCCTTGTTCTTTTTTTGTTTGAATAAGTAATTTAAACGCTTCTGCTACTTCTTTTCTAAAGTTTCTATCATAATTACTTTTAAAATTTATACTTGATGAATAAATTAAACTTGCTTTTTCATTTATAACATCTATTTGTGTGTAATAAGGGGCTAACTTCATACCTTCACGGACGCACAAGGGACAGGCATCTAAATATTGAGGGTGATAAAATAAAATTTCACTAAAAAAGGGTTCTATTTTACTTAAAGTTACATCATCTAAATTTTTAAATTCTCTACCGCAAACAGGACATATTTTTTTTACTACGAAAGGGTGAAGATAGATACCTCTTTCTCCTTCTTTGACTACATTTTCAGGGACATATTCAGGTATCTCAAAAACAGGGGGTAATGTTATCTCTGGGGCTTTTGCTTTCTTAATTTCTTCTCTTGTTGTTCTTATTAAATCAATTATTTTTTTAAATACTTCACTTGTTGCTTTCTCATACTCTTTTAATTCTTCTCTTACTGCTTTTCTTATATCTTCTTTCTCTGCTTTTACTTCTTTTATTTCTCTTTCTTTCTCTAATGTTCTAACTTTCTTTCTTAGTTTTTGTAGTTCATTTTCTAACTTTCTAAGATACTCTGTATCTTTTGATTTCCTTAATTCTTCTTCTAATTCTTTTATTCTCTGTTGATAATACTCTATTTCTGCTAATTCTTTCGAATAATAACTTAAGTTTCTCATAAGATGCTCTTCTAAAAGAGTTTTATTCTCTTCGTATGATAGTGAGAAATCGATTATACTCTCAAAATCAATTTTTTTAATATCTAAATTGTAATCTTCAGCATAATCTTTTACAATTTTGTATAAATTCATCAAATCAAGAAAAGTTAATTTCATTCGTTCTTTTAGAATACTCTTTCTACGCTCATATAATTTTTTAAGATATTCTTTTTCGCTATCAGTAAGTTCAACCATAAAATTTTAAGTGAGAACACTATTATATAAAATTTGTTGTTGTGTATACTATATTTTATAGTTAATTTTTCGGGTTTTCAGAAAAAGCGAATAAGTCGGGTTAAAAAATAAAATAGAAAGAAAAAATTTATAAGATTTCTTTTAAATAGTTCCAAATTTCGTCCACTTCCTTAGTTGCTTCATCAATCCTATTGTTTAACAGATACAGTTTTAGTAACTCAAACTTCCCCCACAAAACCTCTTTTTCATTACCCTTTCTAAACTTCATTTTTCTCACCAATCTTACTAATGTATTTTGGTTTTTAAAAAATTTTAGGTTATCGAAAGAATATGATTAATCATATATTTTTCAAAATATTTCTTTTAATTTCTTTTCTAATTTCTCGCTCATAAGTGTATCAAGAAATATATAATTATCTTCTTCTATCTCTTTAATAATTATTTTTTTAATTGTTTTATAATACACATTTGTTATTTTTATGATTGCGTGAGCATAATATTTACTAATATATAATTTAGTTTTAAATACAATTGTAATAAAGATATATTTGTTGTTTATCTTTTTCTCTGCTTTAATTGTTTTTATTTCGTCATTTAACTCTTTTTTAAAAATAACTGTTATGTTTTCGAAAGAATATTTTTCTAAAAGTTTTTCAGTTTCTGATTTGATATAGTTATCTTTGAAAAAATTATTATTCTTATCTTTCATTAATTTTTATATTTATTTTAGTTTTATTTATTTTTTTCTATTCAGAAATTCAGAATTTCAGAAATTCGGGAAAAACGAATAAGTAAAAAATAATTTTATTAAGTTTTTCTATTAAAAAATAATAGAAAAAGGAAAATAAAAGATAAATTAAATTAAAATTAATTCCTCATTTGTTTTTATTGCTTTTTCCCTCTCGCTTCTTCTTTCTTTTTCTTTCTTGATTTCTTCTAATTTTTCTTTAATTCTTTTTTGTAGATAGTGCAGTTCTACCCCCCTCAACTCACATTCGCCATCGAAGATAAACGCAGTAGTCACTCCACTATTATGGTCTTTTCCTAAACTTAAAAAGTAAACTTTTTCATTATTGCGATAGTTCCAATCAACTTTTACTTTGTTATATATTTCCAAACTTGCTTTATAGACATCTTCTTCTCTATCATACATATACTTAATTACTATTATTAGTTTTCCCTCTTCTTTTAATTTACTATTTATTTTCTCAACAATTTCTTTAATCTTTTCCTCATTTTCAAACTCCTTGCCCAGCCATTTTTTTATTTCTTTTATTTCCATTTTCTACCCCCCTCTCAGAAGTCTCCTGCTTCTGAGAGTATACTAAACAGTTCTTGTTAAACAGAATAAGACTTCAAAACTAAATTAGTTCGATTTAAACTATATATAATAATGTCTTTTAATTTATAAATATTTTTCTGTTTTCTATCACATATTTTCAAACAGAATTAATCAATCATATATCTTTTAGTATATATTTCGGTTATTCAGAAAATCCGAAAAAGCAGAGGTAAAAAATAAAGAAATCAAGAAAAATGAAGAAATACAGCTTTATACTCTACTGCTTTGTCTATAATCTTGTCTATTAGTTTATAAATTCTCTTTAAATCTTTCTCTTTCTTTAATTGCTTCATAAGTGTTATAATTTCTTTATTTTTATATGTTAGTGCGAAATCACATTCAAAATTTTTTAATCTCTGTCCTTTATATTTTTTTACTGTTGAATTATTAATTTTATATAAATAAATAGTATCGCTGTATTGTTGTAATAGTTTAATTTTTCTGTTTTGTATCTCGTTTAATTCACTACTCACGAACTCACTAAAATAAAAATCTCCTTTATTAAGAAGTTTTGCTTCTTTTTTCTCTATCTCTTTTAGTTTTTTTAAAAAATCTTTCTTATCCATTTTTGTCCCTCTTTTCTTCATTCTAAAGCAATTAAAAAATTCTGTTAAATTTTTGAAAAACTTTATCCAAAACATTAGTTACTTCTTCTATAACTTCCTTCTCTTTACTGCTACTGTTTTCTAAAATATGCTTAATTCTCATTTCAAATAACTTGTATATTGTATACCCTTGTATGAAGTTATCTATCTTTCTGTCTAACTCAAAAAACAATTTTATCGCTTTGTTTGTTTCTTCTATATACAAATTTGTTTTTTCCATTTTTTCCACCAATTTTAATAATGTATTCTGATATTTAAAAACTTTTAGGTTATCGAAAAAACACAATTAATCATATAGTTTTAAAAATATATTATCCAAAACATATTTTTTAAAATATAAGATAGTTCTCAACAATATTTATATAGTTTATTTACCCTTTAATGATTGTGAGAAAAAGATGAAAGGTAAATTAACCGCTAAATCTATACAAAACAATAGCGTAAAAATAGATGGAAAATGGTATAAAGTCAGTAACAACATAGTTGATTTTCTTGAGAAAATAGATTATGGTTTAGTTGATTACAGCGTTAAAAACAATATAATAACATTTCTAAAAAACATAGATGAAGAAGAACAGGAAATAACAACAGAAACAAAGAAAACAGAAGTAGAGGAAGAAAAGATTGATATAACAAGCGAAATATGGGAAAAGAAAGATAGAAGAATAGCAAGAATGTCAGTACTCAAATGTGCTACCGATTTAGTGAGAACTATGATTGAGAAAGACTTAATTAATAAAGACTTCACAGAGACAATAATTAGAATAGCAAGAAAATTCGAGAATTATGTTTATGAAGAAGATATACCACTTTCTGGAGGTGATGAAAATCAAAACTAAAATGGTTGCTGGAGTTAAATGCTGTTTGTGTGGAAAGGAGATCAAAACAGAAAACTTAAATATTTCCCCAAACGAATTTGCAAAAAAATCAGGATGGTACATAATGACAATTGAGAGTAAGGATACCTGGGAAGTTGATTATTTATGTAGTGAATGTTACGATAATCTACTAATGAAATTTTTAGATGAAAAATGAAGTGGATTAGATGTATCAAATGTAAAAGCAGGGTAAAGAACAAAATAGAACAAGGGGAGAACTACGAAATATTTAGATGCTGGTATTGTGAAAAAGATATTGTAGCATTCTTCTCTGACAAAAAGAAATTCACTAAAAAATTTTTTGTTCTTTATCTTCCTTTTTCTTTTACTGTTGAAATTGAAGGTAAAAAGTACAAAGGAGAATTCAAAGAGTATAAAAGTGATGGTTTAGTATCTATTTTCTTTAATATGGGTATAAATGTTCTTGATAGTAAGAGACTTCTATATCAGAGAAATTACAGAATAAAAGTGTTTAAGAAGACTTTAATAGCAAGTTTGGAGATAGACAATATAGAAATTATGAGAACTAAATTAGAAGAATTAGAGTAAGAAATATATACTAAAAGATATATGATTGATTAATTCTGTTCGAAAATATAAGATGGATAACAGAAAATTATTTATAATAAGAAAAATATTATATGTAGAAAAATGAGCATAAATAAAATTTTAGAAATAAGCAAAATTTTAAAAAAAAGATTTAAAATGAAAGAAGATGCGAAGAAGGGAGAAGAGAAAGTAATTAACTATCTAAGAAAGAATGAGAAAATTATAGTATTAGTAAAATACAAGTACAACAAATCTAAAGATGTATATGAAGCAACGATTAAGATATATAATAGTGTAGAAAAAACATCGACTTATAACAAAGATGGAAAAGAAGAGTATTACTTACAACCATGTTGTAATGATTATGAAGGAATTGTTACCGCCAACCTCTTTGGAGATGAAGAGGAGTATGATAATGAGTGTATATTAGAAGCAAAAGAGTTAAAGGAACTTGAAAAGTTAGTTGTTAAAAAAATTGAAGAGGTTAAAAGAGAAAAAAAGAGAAGACTCGAAAGAATGAGAAAAATTGAGGCTGATGAAATATTATATTTAATCTAATTTCTTTTTTATTATTCTTGTTTTTAGAAATTATGAGAACTAAATTAGAAGAATTAAAATAAATCTTTAGGTTTTTTTAAAACAACTTTTATTTTTTCTACTTGCAAGATTTCTACCCCTAACATACCAAAATCTTCTGCTGTTAATTCACCTTTCTTTTTAGGTACTTGTGGTAGATTTATTATATATACTTTAGCACCCATTTTGAATAATGTTTCTGCAACAAATGTTGGTAAAACACCCACTACTTTAATATTGTGTAAAGGTTTTACAACAAAGTTTCTTATATCCCTCTCCATATCACAATATCCCCGACCACCATCATAAGAATGCCACCACATAAGACATCTTTTTACTATTTCTTTTAGAGATAAGATTTCATAAGCAATTTCTACAGGGTCAGTAGAAGAAATATGGGGAATAACTTTTCCTGTAATACCTTTCTTTTTTAACCAATCAATTAAACCTTTATGTCTTGTAACAATAACTGTTTCCATAAAAGCCACCCTTATAAAAATTTTTAATTTCTTTCTAATTCATCTATTTTCTCAACAAGAATAAACTCACAGATTTGTTTATATTCTTCTCTTTCAAATTTCTCAATTAATTCTTTTATATTACTTCTTAATCTACTAATTAGATCTTTTTTCTGTTTGAATGCCATTTTTAATTAATTTTCCAAGATACTATAAAAGGTTTACTAAACATATCTCCGAAATTGTAATTAACCAATATTTTTGCTTTTTCTGGTATTTTAAATACTAACTTTCCTTTAATTCTTTGGTTTGGAAGTATCTTTGTAAATAATAATTCATTTTCAATTAATGAACCAATCTTAACCTCATAAAAATAATTGTTCTCATCACTTACTACAAATTTATCAGGGTCAATATAAACCTCTCTTTTACCAATATTTCTTGCTTCTACTGTAACTATTAAATATCTATATCCATATCCAGCATCTTCGTAAAAACCTAATGTGTCGTGATAACCATAATTCTTCTTTGCTGATAATACTTTAACCTCTAACATTCCATTATTTACTGCTTCACCTAAATTTAAGATAGTTCCCTCTTTTATCGGTTTTCCATCTTTGTAAACTCTAACTTCTGTTTCTACACAACCAACTAACAATAGTAATAAACCAACCCCAACCATAATTTTAAACCACTTAATTTTTACCACCCCTTTCAATCTTCTCCTCAATTTCATATAGAGTAAGTAGAATATTCTCCATTTCTTCTGCTATAAATTCTTTTTTCTGTTCCACTTCTAATAGCATTTCTGTTATCTCATTAATTGTTGATTTTAATTGTTCCAATTTTCCTTTGATATAGTCTAAATCATTCATTTTTAGTCCTAATTTGTCTGTGTTTATGGTCATCATAAGGAGCGATAAGTATTCCTGTAGCCTTCTTTGATTTCTCATCTATTGCACCAAGAACTAAAATACCTTCATTTTCGGTTACAATAACATCTATGCCTTTAAAATCTAAATCCCTCAATTTTTTTAGGAAATCTAAAACCCTGATAAAAATCTCTAAACTAACTGTTGTATAAGAATATTTCTCTAACTTCTCTACTGCACCTATACCTAAAACAAACTCCTCATTTCCATAGATTATTTTATCCAATCTTGTCATCTTAATATAAATAAGAATTTTGATTTTTAAATAGATTTATGAGATTTATCATATATGTTGTGTTTGTTATGATGAAAAATAGAAAATTTAAAATATTAGATTGTTCACAAATAAATTTTATGGAAATCCTAAAACTTATAATTTTGGGTGGAGTAGGACAACTTATAAGATGTTTAGTAGGATTAAAGAAAGCAAAGACAATAAGCAAGAGAACTGAAATAATGTGGGATTATACCCTTATAAGTATTATTTTAGGTATGGTTGTTGGTGGAGTTTGTGGTTATCTATTAAGAAGTGAATATATAGCACTCTTGGGTGGATATGCAGGAGTAGACTTCATAGAGAACTTATGGAAAATTCATATTATTGGGGAAAAGAAAAAGAAGTAATTACCACCTACCGATTAAGATATTAAAATTTTTATTATGAATTCTTGTAAAATCTTTAAAACCTAATTTATGTAATAATCCACCATCTTGACTTATTCCCTTCACTAACATTCTGTTCTCTTTAAAGATCAGAACCCAATTAAAATTTCCTGCTTCTTCTATTGTTTGTTTAATCCATTTGTAAAGTGTTCCTTCCTCAAACAATTCATCTAAAGAAAGGTACTTTCCTAATGTTTTACACTCAATTACTATATCTTTAAATTCTTCATCTTCACAGAATACATCTCCTTTAAAAACATTTGATTTTGTTCCTTCTCTTGTAGAAAAAGCACCAGATAGAGGAACTCTCTTAAACTCTTTGTCTGTTATCTCAGTTAATTTTTTTGCTACAAACCTTTCAAACCTTTTACCTTTGTTTAGACTTTTTGTCATCTTCAAAAATAACAATAGGCCTTGAATATGTTTCTAAGAAATTCTTAGTTACTTCACTCCAGACAATTACATCTTTAATCAACATATTCTGCATATCTGGTTTATCTTTAACACTTTTAAGCATAAATAAAAAAGCATATTCAACAAAACCTTTTAATACACCCAACCCTTCTGAAGTAATATTCCCAAGATATATTAACTCAATAATTAAATCAAGAAAATTACTAAATACATTCGTAAACTCTTCTTTCTCTTTTAAGTCTTTGAATAAATCTTCATTTTCCTCAATATTCTCTAAAAATAAATTCTTAAATTCTTTTTTTGTAAGTTTTTTAACCTTTCCGTTTATAATAAATTCCCTTTTCATTTTAACATACTTAAAGAATTTGAACTTTAAATAATTTTATGAGATTTAACTTATATTTTAAATCACATAATGCAAAATAAAAAAAAAGAATTTTTGAAAATTTTATTGTTATTTTTGTTAATTTTTTGTGATAATTCTTAAAATTTTTACTTTTGAGTGGATACTGATTTCAGGGTATTTATTTTATTTATATTATATTTATTTTCAATATAGAAAATAAATAATATTTATAAATAAATATAGAAAAATAGCAGTTCCATAGGAAATTCATCATACACCTCAGAATATAAAAAATATACTTACTAAACAGTAAAAAACCACACTAAAAAATTAGTAAAATAAAATTGTTTTTTGAAAATTCTTTTTTTTTATTTTTGAAAAATATATGATAAATCTCATAAAAATTTATATACTTCTTATGAAATTTTTTGTATTGGTGTTTTGAAAATGGTTGAGATTGTAAATTTAACACCACATAAAATAACCATAATGGACGAGGAGAATAATGTATTGGTAGAGATAGAACCAGAAAATGTGCCTATACCAAGATTAAGTGTTAGTAGGGAAAGGGTAGGAGATTTATTATTTAAAGGGATTAAGATACCCTTAACAAGAACACAATTTGGAGAAACAGAGAACCTTCCACCACAAAGAGAAGGAATTTATTACATAGTAAGTAATTTAGTAGCACAAGCCAACCCAGATAGAAGGGATTTATTAATTGTAGATGATACTGTTAGAGATGAACAGGGAAGGATTATTGGGTGTAAATCACTCTCATTAAACCCTTATGCTTAAAAAAACAAAGAAAGAGGTGGTAATATGCCTAAAGATAAGTTTGATAGGTTAGTGGGATTTATAAACTTTTTGGAAGAGCGGGGTTTTACAAGGTTTCATATAAACCTGTTAAGGAAATTAATAGGGTACTATTTCGGTATGGGTGAAAAGACAAGAAAAAAATTCTTAAAATATTTGTTTGAATTTGACTTAATAAAAGAAGATACTTATGAAGATGGTTATTTAGTATTAAACAAGAACTCTTTTTATTTAGAGGATTACTACAGAAGGACTAACAAATTAAAAGCAAAGAAAATAATTAAGGAGAAACAACAACAGTAAAATTTTTATTTAATAAAACAGTAAACTTATTTTATGAGTGAAGAGATTACAACAGTAGAAGAAATAACAAGGTTAGAGTTTTTAAGACATATAGAGAAAGGAAAATACGATATTTTAAAAGAAATTGATAAGTTAGAGAAACTAATTTTAGATTATATATCTATGTATAGACAATTAGAACACATAAAGAAAATGGAAGAAATTGATTATCAAAGATATTCAGGAAACCTACAGTATTTTTATGATAAGAAAGGTTTAATCTACTATCAACCTAAAGAAGAAGAAACCAAAATACATACTGAAGGGATATACCTATGAAAATAATTCTTAGATGTTTTAACTGTGGTGTATGGCAGGTTTGTGAGGTAAGAGATATACACAAGTATATTTTTAAATGTAGAGTGTGTGGTAAAACAAGGAAACTAAAGAAAAAAAGGGAATACGGTTTATCTCTAAATTACATAATTCCACCACCAAATTCTAAGATTGATGAAGTTGTTAGAAGGTTAAATGCTAAGAGGATACAGTAAAGTTTATATATTAAAAAATATATTCTATAAAATATGATAAAAAAGTTAATAGGAGTATGTAAAATCTGTAATCAACCAATAGTAGTGTATTGTATGAATTATGGAGATTATCTTTTATGTAGTCCTAACTATGTAGAGGTAAACAGTAGTTATATATGTAATATGTGTTTTAATGAGATAATAGAAAAAAATAAATATTATTTGAGAAAAATATTAAATTAATGGAAGAAATAATTAGATTTTTAGATGAACACGGTTTCTCTGTTTATTATGAGAGGCATAATTCTCTTGAAGCACTTTACTATAATATTATCTTGAAAGATAAATCTTTTGATGAAATATTTGAGAAGGTTTATTTTGAGAAGAAAGTTAATGATAAAAACATATATGGTTTAGTTGTTTATAGGGAAGTAGCTTCAAAAGAAGGTTTAATGTTTTATGGTGATGGTAAGATATATGTTACAGATGGAGAATTTAGTGGTTATAAAATAGATAAGATAACCCACAACAATTATAAAGTTGTTATTGAACACTTATTAGAACAATTAAAAATCTGGTTAAAACATCTAAAGGCCATCTGAAATGGAAATAAACAGAATAATTAGTTTCTTAATGGGAAAAGGGTTTACAATTGAGATACAACCAAAAAAGACTTTATTGGATTTGTGTTTAGGTTTCTTTAATATGAAAAAAGGTTTATTAGAAGATTTAGTAGAAATAGATTTTAGAAAAGAAGGTTATGCTGGAAAGATATATTTAAAAGAATGTATTGATAAAGGAAAACTTTATTATGTTGGAAAGGCCACTTTAGATGTATATGATAAAAAATTTTCAAAATATGTTTTCGGTGAGTATAAAACTAACACATACTACAATTTAGAAGGTAAACTTATTAAAAAACTATCAGAGGTGTTTTAAATGCCTTATGGAATACAATTTACAGATGAACAAAGGAAAACAAGACATTTAATAAAGTATGGGACTTTAGAAAACTTTCCAACAGAGAGAAGGGGAGTAGGAACTTTCTGGAAAGAAACTTCCACAACAAATAAACTATTAATTGTGGGCTTAGGAATACTAATTGGGTATTTGTTATTTAAAAAATAAAATGCCTTCCAGATGGACACACAATTTTATAAATAAACTTATTTTAGGTAAAGAATATGATGAGGTAAACAGATTTGTAGATTTTCCTTATTTTATAAATCCAAGAAAACATAGGCGGTGGTTACACGACCCTAAAACCACACCAATTTTAGTTGCTTTGATGTTTAACGATTGGAAATCTGGATTAGCGAGTTATCTTCACATTAAAGCAGATAGAGAAATAAAAGAAGATAAATTTAGAAAATTATTTAAACTTCTAAAAAGATTATAAATTTATGACTAAGGTTTTTAAGATAGTTAAGGTTGAGAAATTTAAAGATATAACAATCGGAACTTACTCTAATATAGCAACCATTACTTTAAGAAATATAAGTAAAGAAGCCAGTAAACCCGTAATTATTGTATATGATAGGGTTTCTGGTAAACAAATTATGAATTATTTTTCTGATGAAGAAGTTTATCCTGATAAAGAGATCAAAGTAATAATAAATTCTTATGTTCCTACAAATGTAAATGTTTTAAAACTAAGAATTTGGGTTGGTCATAGATTAAATAATCTATGGAAACCAGATGAATTTAGAGATATAGATATAAACTTAAAGGGTGGAACTATGGAGACTGAAAAGATTTTATTCACAATCATAGGCTTACTTACTGGATTAGTTGTTATGTACCTAATCATAAAATATAGGGAAAGGGGTAAAGTATGGATAGAAGTGAAGAAATAAAAGGCGAGGATTTAAGTAGTTTATTTATGCTTGGTGGTGCTATTGGTATTGGATATTATCTATTTAGTAAACTAAAAGAAAAACCTGAAAAAGAACCAATTTCAATCTCAGTTAAAGTTGAATACAGGTGATAAAAAATGGTAGTAGAAGTTCCTGCTGGTGCAAAATTACAAGTATGGGTAGGTTTAAAGAACAATCTTGATGAAAGATTGGATTGTAAGGTTTGGGTAGGTATTGAAGACCCTGAAAAGGGACATATAGAAGGTTGGGAAAAAACATCTCCAAGTTTCCAATTACCTTCTAAAACAGAGACTACACAAGTATCAAATATAATGGTTCAGTTTGATAAACCAATACCTATGGATTGGTTAGATAAAACTTTTGATATTTTAGTATTTGTATATGACCCTAAAAACCCTGATAGAAGATACGGAAAAACTTATGTAGAAGGTGCTTTTAAAGTAATAGGTGCTGGTAAGGAAGTAAATATAGTTGATATAAAGATAGTTCCAATATAAAATGGTTACAATAAATCAAGGAAAATCATTTAAAGTAGATTTAACAGTAGATAGTAAAGTAAAGAAACCAGCATTTATATATATAGGATTTACACAAACCTATCCAAGAACAAGGTGGTTAAAAGAAATGGATAATTTAGTAGAAGTAATGTTAACTGAAGGAACTAAAACATTTGATTTATACCCAAAATCAGTAATCCCTTTGGATTTAGAAAATGGTAGTAAAATAAGCATTAGAGTTATAATTGGTGATTATGATGTTGAGAACAACAGGTTTAAAGAAATATATGATGAAAAAGAATTTAAAGATATAATAACTGTTGGAGTTTCATATAAAAAAGATATAGAAGTTGTTAAGGCTTATATTATAACAGTTTAAAATGACTTTTGGCGGTTTTAATGTCGGGGATAGGATAAGATTAAGGGTTGGATTTAGAAATAACACTCCTACTAAACAAAGGGTTGATTTTTATAGTTCTTGTCTTATGTTTCCACCTATTGGTAAATTTACTAATGAAAAATTATTAGAGAATGTATATTTTCCCTTAACTTCTCAATACTTTACTTGGTTAGACCCAAAATCATCTAAAATAACAGATAGTTCTTTTAATCTAATTAATTTTGATGCTACAAGACAAGATGAAAGTTATTTTTATTCAAAAGTAGGTTATATACCACCTATGAAAATTGGAAAATCAAAATTATTTATAACATATAAAAAGTATGGTTCTAAAGATTGGGATACTTACACAGATGATATAGTAATTGATTACCCTTCAGTAAAAGGTTCTGAAGTTGTTAAAGTAGGATTTACTAAAAGTTATCACCCTTTTGAGAACAGATTTCCAACAAAAGATGATTTAGGAGATTACCCTACTTTGGATTATATACCACAGGGGTTTTATGTTGTATGGAAGATGATAAAAGAAACCTTTATAGATATTGCAATAGGAGTAATAGCAAGAACTGGTTATAAATATCCATTATGGATAGGGCATAAATATTGGATTACTGGATTAGAAGGGCAAATACTAACCTTTCACTACTTCTTTATACCAAAACCCATATTGAGTTATGGAAAAGATAACCCAAACTACAAACCATATGTAATAGTTTTATTTGTAAATGTAGGTGGAAAATTGGGTATGGCAGTAGCAAAAATAAGATAAATTTAAATACTATTTCTTACAGACATTTATATATGACAAAAACAGATTTTTTAAATGGTGTATTGGTTGGTGTAGTAGGATATTGGTTTTTCAGTAAAACCTTTGTTGGTAAAAGAGTGGGGGCTGGGTTAAAGAGTATGACAGAATACTACATAGGTAAAGCATTTGAGAAATATGAAACTGATTAAATCAAAAACCTATCCAGAAGGTTACACTTATAGAGGAAAGGCTTATTTTAGTGAAGTAGAATTTCACTTAGTAAGAGTTCCTTATGTTGAAACTTGGGTTGCGGATAAATTAATAAGTGCTTTTGAGAATGGAATAATAAGAGGTGGTGGAGTTCCTTTAAAATTAGAAGTCTATAAAGATAAACACACATTATATACAAAATATTTTGTAAGGGTTTACTATTATAAAATACCTACTTTAGAAATAACAACTGGGACAATCATAGGTATTTGTATAACCTTTGCATTAGCAGTTTTGGGTTTATATATAATATATAAAAACATTAATAAATTTGAAGAAATTGTCTGGGGTAAAGAAGGAGAGAGGAGATGGTTTGCTTATTTGTTGGCTGGTAGTATAGGCTTATTTGCTTTAGGATATGTTTTAAGGGGGTTACCTAAAGAATGACACCAGAAGAAGAAAAAGAATTAAAAGACTTTTTTAAGAAGGTTGCTATTGGTATTGTAGGAACAGTATTTGGTTTACTAACATTTAGTGTTTTACACTTCCATTTAAAAATGAAATTAGAAAAGAAAATGGAAGACTTTTACAGAAAGAAAGGCTGGATTAAATAATCACCAGATGGTTATGGGTGGGTGGTTGGTTTCCCCTAACCCCTATTTCTAAACTAACCCCCTGCTCTTCTGAACCCACCCATAACCAATAAATTTAAATAATCTAATAACAAACATTTCTATTATGGCAAACTTTTATGAAATATACCAAAGATTACCACCCGCTGAAAAAAATCAGGTAGCAGTTGTTGTAGATGGAAAACCACTAACTTGGAATGATGTATATGTTGAGTTATCAAGAGGAACAGAATTAGGAAGAAAGGCTTTAAGGATAATAGAGCAAATGCATTTCTCTCCAATAACAGAACAGCAGTGGAAGATAGTAGAAGAAAGACTAAAGAAAATGCCTGAAGGTATGAGAATTGCTTTCTTAGGAGTATCAGAACCTTTAGATAAGGAAAAAGCATTACAACATATAAAAGCAAGAGATAGTATAGGTGAAGAAATAGCAAAAATACAATTAGAGTATTACAAATATTTGTTAGGGAAATAAAGATGTATATCTTGTGTAGAACAAGTGATGACCCTGTTTTAAAATACATATATGAATGGGCTATACCACCAATTAGACAGATAAACGATTTATTTATAGATGTAAGAGACACCAAATATAACAAAAAGAATGTAACAAAACTACTCAAAAGAGATGATTATAAAATTATTTGGTTTCAAGGTGGACACGGTGGTTATGATAGAATAACTGGTTATCAAAAAGAACCAATAATAGTTGCTTTAGATAATGATTATCTCTTAAAAAATAAAGAATTTGTTTATGCTTTATCCTGTAAAACTGCAAGAGTGTTAGGTGTCTCAGCATTCCAACAGGGTTGCAAATTCTATTTAGGTTATTTAGAGAAATTTGTATTTGTAAATTTAGTAGGCTATGAAAATAGACCATTACAAGATCCTATAGCAAAACCCTTTATGGAAGCCTCAAATACAGTAATTGTAACCTATATGAAAACAAGAGATGCTATCCAAAGTTACAAAAAATCTCAAGAAGTTTTTAATTATTACATAAACAAATATATGTTTACTAAAGAAGAAAAAACCTATCACTTAGTTCCTTTTCTAAGTTGGGATAAAAGAAATCAGGTTTTGGTTGGTTACACAACAATAAGAAACAAGGTTGTTAAATATATACTCTTAGGTGGTGGTATAGTTATTTTACTATTGGGTGGATTTAAAAAAGAATAGAAAATTATTTATATAACTCTTACAAAAATTTATTTTATAAAGGGTGGTATAAATGGTAAAAAGGTTTATTGTATTGGAAGGTTCTATAAAAGAGAGTTTAGACAATAAAGAGATAATTGAAAAATTTGATGAATTCAGTAAAGACATAGAAGATAAAATAAGCGTATCTTTAGATAAAGATTTGTTAGAAAGTAGTGGTGTAACTGGTGTAGTAGTTATAAAAGAATACACAGACGAGATGAATGAAATACCAACAATAAAGTATAAAAACAAAGAAAGAAGAAAACTATTTGTAAGTAGTTCTTATATTGAGGAGAAACCTAAAAAGTAATTATTTGATTATCTTATTTACTAAGTATAAACCTAACATAGCAGTAGTTCCGTAATCACTTTTTTTCCTTATTGATTGTATTAACTTAATAGATAAACCTATAGTTATTAAACTACTAAAAAAATCCCTTAGTGTTATAATCTTTAATTCAGAGAATTTTCTATTTATAGTATCAATTATTTGAGGGTATAACCCACTTAATTTGCCTTCATAAGTAAAGTCATACATTTCTAAGGTTATTGATTTAAACATACTTGGGTTTCTATATGATAAAGTTACAAAATAAGTATCTAATGGTTGTTCTAACTTTTCTATTTTTATAATAAATTGTAATTTTCCTTCTTTTCTTAGTCTACTATCTTCAACAGAAAAATACAAATAATAAATATGATGAATTTTAAAATCTAATCTTTTGGGTATTGGGTGTAATAACTTCAAATTAAAATTTGTAGTTAAATAGTTTAAAAATTGTTTATAATTCATAACTTAAATAATCAAAACATTTATATTTAAGTTTTTCCATTTAAAAATATATTTATGGTGATAAAAAATGGTTTATGCGGATATAAAAGCACAGTTAAAGGCTTGGGCTTCTGATACTTCTGATTTTGTAAATCTACAGGTAGAGAGTTCCACTTCTCCAAATCTAAGGGTAGCAATCGCTTCTGGTAATACAGTAATGGGTTTAGGACAAATAGATAGTGATGGAGTAGGAACTACACTTGATAGTTTACCTTCAAGAGGTTTCTTATATGGTTTTAATGGTTCTACCTGGGATAGGTTAAGGGTTCAGAGTTCAGCATACCCAAACCTAAGGATTAGTATATTTGATGGAGATGCTTACACAACAGTATTTACTGGCGGAACTGATAATGTAAGTTCTTCAAAAACAGGTATTTGTTCACAATCCTTTTTATACGGGTTTAACGGTTCTACATGGGACAGATTAAGAGTAGATGCTAATAAATACTTGTATGTTAATATAGGTGCTGATAGTGTTGGTTTAGCAACAGAAAGCACTTTATCAACAATAAATGGTAAAATAACTACTTGCGATACTTCTAATATAAGTGGAACAGTAACTTCTCAATTACAGGGTTACCAATCAGGTGTATCATCTTGGGTAAACTTAGAGGCTGATAGTAACAATTATCTATATGTAAATTTAGGAGCAACAACTATCACTTTGCCTGTAGATGTTCAGGCTAATTTAATGCAACAGTTAGATTATACAACAACAGCATTAGGTTCTGGTTCTACATATACAGGTGATAGTGTAGAGGTAGATAAGTATACAAG
>CAZJYT010000007.1:29932-33727 GCA_964550325.1 uncultured Candidatus Saccharibacteria bacterium
TAGGTTCTGGTTCTACATATACAGGTGATAGTGTAGAGGTAGATAAGTATACAAGGTTATGTGGAACAGTTATTGCTGACCAAGACGGAACTATTTATATAGACCAATCACCAGATAATTCTAATTGGGATTATACTTCTTCATTCAATTTTACAGCAGGAAACGGTTTGGCTTTTAGTGTAGAAGTAGTATGTCCATATGCAAGGTTAAGAGTAACTAACACTTCAGGCTCAGCACAAACTTACTTAAGAGCATATATGTTTGGTAAGGTAATAAATTAAGGTGGATAAAAATGGGAAAGATTATAGATCCTTTACTAAGTGAAATAGTAAAGAAAAAGGAGTTTAATGAAGATGAATACCCTAAACTATTTAAAAAACATAGAAAGAAGATTGAAGTTTTGCTTAAAAAGAAGATTGAGATGGAGAAGAAGAAACAGGAACAGGAAGAAAATACTAAGAAAACCAAAGAGTTTAAGGTTCTTAAAGAACAAATCAGGAGAATTGAAGATAGATTAAATGAATTAAATAATCAATTAACTTTCTTAAAAACTAAAGGAATATTAGAATTGATGAAAATAGAAAGGGAAACTATGATAAAAACAGAAATTAAAACACTACAGGATAGATTAGAAAAACTTAGAAAAAATATTTAAATGTTTAAGTAAAATAGTAAATATATGAGACCAAGTAAATGGACTGCTGGTTGTGTGTTGTTGCATGATTTTTTAGAGAAAGGTAATTCTTTATTAGATAAATCTGGTTATAAGAATAATGGAACTGTAAGTGGAGCAATATTCTCTCCACCTTTAGGATACTTTGAGTTTGATGGTGTAGATGATAATATAGTTATCCAACATAACGATTTATTTAATCCTCATAATGGTAACTTCTCAATTGCTTTTTGGTTTAATACTACTGATACAGGAACTCAAGCAGTTATATCGAAATCAAACGGTGGTCTTCCCTCATCTACTTATGGGTGGGTAGTGTATTTAGGCGGTGTTAGTGGTGGGAGTGTAAGGTTTTATACTGCTACAGGAGGAACTGCGTGGGGGGATGCAGGAAATTTCCATATAGATACTTCAAACACTTATAACGATGGTAATTGGCATTCTTGCGTAATAAGTGTAAATAGAAAAGCAAATGGTAAAGTAAAAATATATGTTGATGGTAAGAATGTTGGTGCTACAAGATATGGTAATATAACTACTGTTGGCAATATACAAAATACTTTAAATGTGGTTATTGGTAAGGAAGCAGACGGCGGTTTTCCATATAAAGGTTATTTAAAAAATGTATGTTATTATAGTAGAAAATTAACAAGAATTGATGCTAAAAATTTTGATAAAGGTTTTATACCTTTAGATGGTTTAGTAGCAATATGGAAGTTGGATAAAACTATAAACGGTTATACTTTAGATTTACCAACAAGAAATTATTGGGGAACAGTTACTGGTTGCACCTTACATACTACACACGAAATGTTATATAACTCAAGACAATTTGATGGAACTGATGATTATATAAATTGTGGTAGTGGTAGTAGTTTAGATATAACAGATGAAATTACAATTGAAGCGTGGGTATATTTTCAGGGTGGGGGAGATTGGCCTCGTTTGAGTGATAAATCTCCAGCACCAAGTATTTATTTCAAGTCGGGTGATGGTAGTATAGCGTGGTTAGGAAAAATTGGCGGTTCTATGCAAGATTTTAGGTTTGAAGATGGAGTAGTAAAAGCAGAAACAAATAAATGGACACATATAGTAGTTACACATAATAAAGATATTTCTGGGCCAAAGGTTTATGTTGGTGGTGAATTTAAAAAAGCAAAAGAATTTACAGGGGAATTATCTACCTCCACACAAGATTTATATTTAGGAAATAGGCCAAGTTTGGATAGAACTTATAAAGGTTACATATCTGAAGTTATAATTTATAACAGGGTTTTATCAGATGATGAGATCCTTGCTCATTCAAGAAACGCAAGATTTACACCTGTGAGATAAAAATGGTTTTATCACCTGTAAGGATATTAAAACCTAACCTGTATGAAAGTGGTTGTGTATTATATTTAACAGAGGATAGTGTAGATGGTTCTACTTGGGAAGATTTATCTGGATATAAAAATCACGGGACTATTAACGGTGCTACATTAGTAAGTGGTAGTGGTTTATATTTTGATGGAACAGATGATTACATAGATATTGTAGATAATGATAGTTTAGATATGTCTGCAAATAAAGATATAACAATCTTTGCAAAATTCAAAACAACACAGAATTATGTAGATAATGATTTTGTTATAGTAGATAAAAGGGAAAAAGTAGGTTCTGATTGGAAAGGATATGTTTTAACCCAAAGTAATAACAATTACTTAAAAGCCCAATTTTATTATGGTTCTAACTCACAAAACATAAATTCAACTGCACCAACAACTATTAATGATAATTTGTGGCATAGTGCTGTTATTGTTTTTGATAGAGATAATGTTCAAACCCTTTATTTAGATGGAGAATTTAAAGATAGTGATGATATTAGTAGTTACGCATCTACAAACTTAAGCACAAATAACAACTTAAAAATAGGACAAAAAGCAGATACAAATAGTAGTTATCATAATTGGAAAGGTTATATTAAAGAAGTTTATATCTACAATAAACCATTCAACCAATCCAAAATCTTTGCTCATAACCGTAATTCAAGATTTTTACCTAACAGAGTAATAGTTTAAATATACATTTAAATGGATAATTATTTAAAAAACCTTATACATTATAAAGTATAAAAATGGTAATTATTGATACTAATATAAAAAAAACTTATGGTTTTGATAACAGTAATCTACAGATAGATTTCAATATACAGAGAGATGTGGGGATTTATTATTTAAAAATATATAAATTAACAAGTTCTACTTCAGCAACAGATGTTCAAGTAAGATTAGATGATAATGATATAAATTGTTTCTTTCAAGATGATGAAGGAAATCAAATAAATTATTGTTATTTTAATGATGAAAATAAAATTTGGGTAAAGATATCATACAATCAAAGCAAGACTTTTTATCAATTCTTATGTAATACAGATTATAGTGATATGGATAACACTTTTATATTTGCTGATGATTTTGAGGGTAGTAGTTTGGATACTTCTAAATGGTATGTTTACCAAGATAGTGGTTTTTATTATTCAGTAAGTAATTCAGAAGTTTATTTATATAGTTCTGGAGATGTAACGGGAAATGTATATATAAGAACAAACACATCTTTCCCTAATACAGTAATGGGTTACAGAACAACAGAATGGGCTTGGAGACACGATACAACTTATGATGGTAGATGTCCTGAGTGTGGATATTACTTTTTTTCTTCAGACACTAATTTTACAAGAGAATATGTTTTAGTGGATTATTACAACTATGCGGCTAATGAAAACTGGAAAAGGAGATTTATATTAAATTCTGTGTATAATACTGCTTCAGTATACACTTTAACTAAAAGTAAAAGAGCAATAAGAAGTTATTTTACAACAGAGTGGACTTGGGATTTTATATGGTATACTGATTTAGAGAATTTAGATACTTATTATACCCACACAGGTATAACAACACATACAACTAATCTTACAATTAGGGCATTCCAATGGTGGGGTGTAAGTGCATATAATATACATCTATATGTTGATTGGATAAGAGTTAGAAATAGTGTAGATACACCCACAATTACTTTAATAGGTGGTAGAAGAATTTAGTAAACTTTTTAAATACAATTAAATAAATCATTTCTGATAAAAG
>CAZJYT010000008.1:0-2816 GCA_964550325.1 uncultured Candidatus Saccharibacteria bacterium
AGAACAATTTCTGAAAGACTCTTGTTCCTCGCATTTCCCATTTCCACAAATTATTATTTTTTTACAATCTGAATCTTCAGAAGGTAAACAGTCAGGATCACATATCCCATCCTTTACCTTATCGCAATAATTATCAGAGCTTCCAGAGGGGCAATCTTTAGGGCAATTTTTGTAATTTTCTCCCAAAACACACTTCCCATCACCACAGACCCCTCCTTTTAATTCCAAATCCATTAATTTGGTTACCTCTATTTCTGTATTATCCTTTAATACACAAACCCCACACTTTGAAGATAAGGGAAGAGAGGCGCATTTTTTGGGATCTTTTACCGTTTTTATTTCAAGACCTATCTTACTACAATAACTATATTCTTTCCCACACTCTCCCCAAAGAAATTCCCATGCCTTACAAGATTTATTATTAGGCAATTCACATACTCCATATTGGCCCTCAGGAGTAGATTTAATTACATATTTATAACCCAATCTTTGGCAATAAAGTGCAGCTGGATTTCTTACTGCTAAAACAGAGAAAGGAATTAAAAAAGAGAATAAAATGATAATGTATTTCAGATTCTTCTTCATAAAAATTGAAAAGCCATTTTAATTTAATAATTTAATTATGGAAAGGGAGCAGTTATTCCTTCCCCGTATATACCTTTCATATTTAGCCCGGTTAAACAGGTGTTATAATCAAGACTTACATATTCTAGACAAGGATCAATAGTTCCCCAACTATTTTTTAAGATCCAATACCCTCCACTATTATTATATCCTACCAAGACCATTGCATGATTTGAAGGGTTAGAACATTTCTGGATAGAACATCCCTGAGCATCTAAATTTCCAGTAGCCCCCCCAAGAATGTCTACTTCCACATATAAAGGCCCATGTTTTATTAAAGCATATTGTAGTTCTCCTTTGTTATTAAACAATGTGGGCACTACTAATTTTTCTTGATTTGTTCTCCAAAACTTAATTTCACTCCCATCGTTACAATTAGAAGGACAAGGACTATTTCCCCCTATGTAGGGATAGCAGCTTTCAGAGGGGGTGCCAGGCATAATTAAAAAGGGAAAGGCGGGATTTCCTCCAGTACAATCTCCAAAAACACAGCAATCAGAAATTAAATATTGCTCTGATAAATCAGGAGATAAAGCTGAATTCCCTTTTTCTATTTTGTACTTTGTCTCTATGCTCCCTAAAGTGGCAAAAGCCCAACTTGCGTCACAAAAACCCTGGTCTTTTACTGGCGTCATCCAATTCTCACCATTTACATCTCTCCAATCCCAAGAATCTGGTGGAATATGAATTACCACGCTATCTGTAGCAGTTTGGGCCATACTATCTGTGACAGTTAAGGTAATCAAATGAGTAGTGATTGTGTCTGTGCTATTGGTGAGATCACTTTTTGAAAAACTTTGTGAGTTTCCAATTATTCCATCTTTATCAGACTCCCAAATATAAGAATAAGGGGGAGTGCCCCCAGTTACCTGACAATTAAATGCCACTGGATCTCCATGAGCGAAGGCTATATCGTTTAGAGGAGACTTAATGGTGACAGAAATTGAAGCAGGATTGACAATCACTGTAACACTAGTGGTATTGGTTCTTCCACAATTATCAGTTACTCTTAAGATAGGGTGATAAGTATTTGGAAAGGTGTAAATGTGGGTAGCCATACCAGCACTACCAAAAGAGCCAATCCAATCAAAAATTCCATCTCCTTCAAAATCCCACTCATATTTTGTGATTTCTCCCCCTCCAGAATCAGAAGAAGAGCTTCCATCAAAATATACAGTTTCTCCATTTATTACTGTTACTGAAGTTGAGGTGGGATTGGGAGCTTTTCCCACCCTTCCCTGAGCTACTGGT
This sequence comes from uncultured Candidatus Saccharibacteria bacterium, assembly GCA_964550325.1. Lineage (GTDB taxonomy): Bacteria > Patescibacteriota > Minisyncoccia > Minisyncoccales > CAZJYT01 > CAZJYT01. The sequence continues at coordinate 1,876 of CAZJYT010000008.1, forward strand.
GTGACATCCAAAATACAATCTATTCCATTCCAACAATAGCCAGCATTGCATTCATAGCACTCCTCACCAGCAACACAACACTCATCGCCGGTAATGTGAGAGTTAGAAGGAGGAACACTTTTACATCCAGCTTTTGTAGGACAGGTAATAGAACATCCTGGAAGGGTAACTTTAAAATTGGTTGCATTTTCAGAAGAGGTGGAAAATCCTAAGATATCTGTGGCTGAGATATCTACAAAATAGAGACCTGGAGAAGCTCCAGTAGAGTTCCAGCTATTACCATAAATTTCATCATTAGCCAAAGCATCATTATGGAGACCATCATCATAAAGAGGCAAGACCGCAATATTAGTTTCATCAGGGTGTTGGAAAAAAGCAACCGCTGAACTTACCCCAGAGACATCAGAGATCTTGCAATTGATAATAAAAATCTGTCCTTGAGAAGCTATAGGAGGGGTGACGGTGGCATCTTGAATTATTGGAGGAGCCTGGGGACTAATTTCTAATGAAGGTTTTTGAGAAAAAACAAGAGTAAAAATTAAAATATTTAAAGCGAGAAAACTAAAAAATAAAACTAAAAACTTAAATGTTTCCTTTGCCATTATTATATTATATATTTTGACCTAAATATTCTCAAGTTGAGCACAATTTCCCTTACTATCACAAGCTGTGATGTCAATAAAGTATGCGCCTGATTGATATCCTGTAGAATTCCAACCATTTCCATAAATACCATCATTAGAGGCAGAATCGTTGTGGGCTCCGTCATCGTAGAGACTAAAATGAGTAATATTATTCTCATCAGGTTGTTGAATAAAGGCTATCACAGTTATAGGAGGGGAACTGTCGCTTACTTCAACAGTAATCACAAATATGGTTCCCTCAGGAGCTGAGATAGGTGTTATATTTGGATTTGAAATAATAGGGGGAGAAGTATCTCC
>CAZJYT010000008.1:2916-5333 GCA_964550325.1 uncultured Candidatus Saccharibacteria bacterium
CAAGGACCACAATCCCCTCCACAGTCAGTTCCTGTTTCTCCACAATTTTTAATTCCATCATTGCAGTGGTCACAGGAACTGCAATAAAGAGAAGGATTTGATAAATACCCTCCTGAATTACAAGAGATTGTTACGAGTGCTTCTGGACCAGAGATGAAAGGTGCCATTCCTAATAATTTTTGGGTGAGACGAATAATAAAATGGGTGGTAGAAATAATGACCAAACTTATAAGAGCTACTATTATCAATGTTTTGGCGGTTTCTATTTTTTGGGGATTTCCTCCTGAGATGATAAGATAGAATCCTCCAACTATTATTAGAAATATTCCAATGGGAAGAGCAATCCAAAAAAGAGAGTTTAAGACGGTGTTTAATAATTCTTTAAAAAGAGAAGAAGAGAGGGGATTTGTGATTTTAAGTCCAGAGGCTTCAACGATAAATCCAAAGCTTAAGAGTAAAAAAAGAACTAAGCCCGCCAAAGAAATTTTAATAAACTGAGGCATAAGTGATATCTCATTATAGCATTTTTAAGGTCAAGATTCAAAATTTGAAAAAATAAATATTTAGTGTTATATTTAAAATCTAATATGAGGGAAATAGAAGAAATTACGAGATTAATTGATCATACTAATATTAGAAAAGGGGCTTCTGCTGGAGATATTAAAAAAACCTGTCAAGAAGCCAAAAAGTATAATTTCAGAGGGGTGTGTGTGAGGAGAGAATGGGTAAGATTAGCAAAAAGGGAATTAAAAGGCACAAAAATAAAAACAATAGTCTTAATTGATCCACCAATGGGATTAAGTTCTCATAAAGAGAGAATGAGAATGTGTAAAAAGGCAAGAGAGCACGGAGCAGATGAGATTGATATCGTGATGAATATTGTTGATTTAAAATACGAAAGGTATGAAAAGATTTTGAAAGATTTAACCCCAATTTGCAAAATCTTACCCACAAAAGTAATTATTGGTTCGGGTTATTTGACAGATGAAGAGATAAAGAAGGCTTCATCTTTAGTGAAGGAAGCCAGAGCCTTTTGCGTAAAAACAGCCACTGAAAAAGACCCCTTAGAGCATCGAGAATTAAAAGAGAAATATTTTCATTTAAAATTGATGAGAGAATCAGCTCCAGGTCTTCTAATAAAAGTTGCCGGAAAAATTAGAACCTTAAAAGATGCAAAAGAGGCTATCAAGGCAGGAGCTGATATCATTGGCACAAGTTCTGGCGTAGAAATAGTAAAAGAAATTTATGGAAAAGGTTCCTCTTTATCCTGATCATTCTTTACCTCCGATAAAGCAAGATTTTAGAAAGAGCTTTCAGTGGCGGATTTTTAGAATAATGGCAGAATTCGTGGAGGGTTTCCAGTTTATTGCTGATTTTAAAAATGCAGTTACCATTTTTGGTTCTACAAGCTTTTCACCAAAAAATCACTATTATCAAGAAGCAAGGAAATTAGGATATCTCTTAGCAAAGGCAGGGTACCCCGTGATTACTGGTGGAGGGCCGGGAATTATGGAAGCAGCTAATAAAGGAGCTTTTGAAGCAGGCGGAAAATCTATAGGAATTAATATTCAGCTTCCCAAAGGACAGAGAATTAATTCTTATGTCACCCATCCCATAGGATTTTATTATTTTTTTGTGAGAAAGGTAATGCTCTCTTTTTCTTCAGATGCTTATGTATTTTTTCCAGGTGGATTTGGAACCCTGGATGAATTTTTTGAGATGGTGATGCTGGTCCAAACCAAAAAACTTGAAAAGCGAGTTAAAATTATTACCATAGGGAAGGAATATTGGGGAACTTTATTTAACTGGATAAAGGAGACGGTTTATTTGAGACACAAGGCAATTAAAAAAGAGAATTTAAAAATTTTTCAATTGGTAGATGGAGCAGAAGAGGCATTTAAAATTATTAATGGAAACTCTCAAAGAGCTCCTCAAGAAGATTGAGAGATTCTCTTCCAATCCGAGGATAAAATTTTTAGGAATTTTTTTATTTGCGGTAACACTTTTTTTGGAACCTTTTTTAAGATTTTGGTGTTATCAATTAGCTAAGCTATTAAATTTAACCACAGGGATATTTGTTAGCGGGGTTACAGAAGAGGTATTAAAAGAAGTTCTTCTTAATGCCTCGCCGGTTGTTTTTCTTTATCTCCCAGCTCTAATTTTTTTGTGGGTAATTGCAAAAGATGGATATCAGAAATTAGATTGGATTTTGGGACCAATTTTAATTGCCATTTTAACAAAAGGAGCAATTTTTAGCTTAATTTGTTTAAAGGAAAAAAATGGTAATTTTTGGAGGTTAATAGAATTGGGTACCCCAGAACCCTTAATTTACTTCTTTATTTTGTTATTTTTAATAGTTGCCTTTTGGAGTTTAATTGTTTGGATAGAGTATTTATTGAAATGAAAATCTGATTATG
>CAZJYT010000008.1:5433-32488 GCA_964550325.1 uncultured Candidatus Saccharibacteria bacterium
ATTATGAAAAGAGGTTATAAGGCAGAGTATGAGGCAAAAAAAATTTTGTATAAGAAATACTCTCCAGAGAGTGTAATGAAGATTGCCATTGGTGGGACAACAGATTTTTGTGTTTTGGGAAAAAATGGAAGAATTTTAAAGCTTGTAGAAATAAAAAAAACTAATAAAAAGAAGTGGTATCCTACCAATCACGATTGGTCACAATTTAAGATGTTAGAGAGAATTAACAAAAAGCACAAAATTCCAGTAGAATATTGGATAAAAATAAAAGGAAAATGGGAAATTTTTGACTTAAAGGAAACAAAAAGATTCTTTAGCTAAAATGGAAAAGTTTTGTGTTTTGTTTTCAAAAGAACTCAAGGAATATGATTTCGGAGAGGGTCATCCTCTTTCTCAGAGGAGGGGAGAGGAATTTTTAATTTTTTTGAAAGAAAAGATTAAAAAAGATTTCCCTGTTTTAAACGCAAAAGAAGTCTCTGATAAAGATCTGGAGTTAATCTGTGATAAAGACTATATTGATTTCACAAAAAATTTTTTTAGCTCTTCTCATTTAGGGAAGAAATATAACGGGAGGTTTTTTAAATATCAGTCTAGAGATAATTTCCCTGGTAAGAATCCAGGAAATGTTGAGAGAGGAGCAAGATTTATCATTGGCCAGGCGAAATTAGCTGGCGACCTAATTTCTCAAAAGAAATTTAAAAAGGTAATCTCTTTAGGGGGAGGACTTCATCATGCCAAAAGAAATTTTGGAGAGGGTTTTTGTATTTATAATGATGTTGCATTTTGTGCCAAATATTTGAAAGAAAAAAATGGGTTTAAGAAAATTTTAATCTTAGATACTGATGCCCATGCAGGCAATGGGACGATGGAATATTTCTATGAGGATGAGAGGGTCTTATTCATAGATATTCATCAAGACCCTGCTACTTTATATCCTGGCACCGGCTTTTTGTGGCAGATAGGAAAAGGAAGGGGAAGGGGATTTACAGTGAATTTACCTTTGGCTCCATTTTCTGGAGATGAGAGTTATGAACTATTATTTGAAAAAATTGTTAATCCATTAGTTGAGGAATTTGAGCCAGAATTGATTATCAGAAACGGAGGCGGAGACCCTCATTTTGCTGATCCCTTAACCCAATTGGGAATGACGGTAAAGGGATTTAAAATGGTTGGAGAAAAAGTGAGGAGATTAGCAGATATTTCTGAAGGGAGATTGATTGATTTAGTGGTTTCTGGTTATAATCAAGAGGTATTACACTGGTCCTGGTTAGGTATAATTTCTGGAATTATTGGAGAGAATCTTAAATTAAAAGATATTCCCTTTCCTCCTGATTTGGAGGAAAAAAGAAAATCTGCCTTTTTTCAGGCCAAAGAATTGGTAAAAAGGGCAAGTGAGATTTTATCTCCCTTTTGGAGGTGTTTTAGGTAAATTATGGTAAAGAAAATAACTTTTAAAAATGGTTTGAGAGTAATAAGTATTCCAGACAAAGGTACTCAGGCAGTGACTTTATTGGTTTTGGTAGCAACAGGTTCTAAATATGAGGAAAAAAGAATAAATGGGATTTCTCATTTTTTAGAACATATGTATTTTAAGGGAACTAAAAAAAGAAAGACGCCAAAAGAAATAGCTGAATTTTTGGATAAGATAGGCGGAAGTTATAATGCTTTTACTGCAGAAGAATATACAGGTTATTATGCGAAGGTAGAAAGCTCTCAATTTGAGAAAGCCTTAGATTGGATTTCAGATATTTTTTTGAACTCTACCTTACCAGAAAAAGAGTTAGAAAAAGAAAGGGGAGTAATTATTGAGGAGATTAATATGTATTATGACAATCCAATGAGCTATATTCAAATTCTCTGGCCAAGGTTACTCTATGGAGATCAACCAGCAGGTTGGCCGATTGCAGGAGAAAAAGAGACAGTAAATAAAATAAAGCGGGAAGATCTCTTTAATTATATGAGGTCTCAATATGTTGCCCAAAATACGGTAATTTGTGTAGCAGGAAATTTTGGTGAAAAAATAGGTATTAAGAAAATAAGAAAATATTTCTCAAAAATTAGAACTGGGAAACCAAAACCAAAGCCAAAGGTAATAGAAAATCAAAAAAAGCCAAATCTATTAGTATCCTATAGAAAGACTGACCAATTTCATCTCTGTTTGGGAGTAAGAGCCTTTAATATTTTCCATCCCCAAAAATATGCCTTAGAAATCTTGGGAACAATATTAGGAGGAATGATGAGTTCCAGGTTATTTATTGAAATAAGAGAGAAATTGGGAATTGCCTATTATATTTCTACAAGCATAGAGACCAATCCCGATACTGGTTTCCTGGTAACTTCAGCTGGTATTCAAAGAGATAGCATAGAGAAGGGAATTTCTATAATTTTGAGAGAATATAAAAAGGTTCGGGAGAAAGGAATTTCTAAAGGAGAATTAAAAAAGGCTAAAGAGTATCTAAAAGGGAAATTGGCTCTAAGTTTAGAAACCTCAGATACAAAGGCCTCTTTTTATGGAGTGCAAGAGGTTTTGAAAAAAGAGATTTTAACTCCGAAAGAGATAAAAGAGAAAATTGAGAGAGTAACTCTAAGAGAGATTAAAAAAGTGGCAAGAGAAATATTTCAGCCAAAGAATCTGAATTTGGCTTTGTTGGGAGATGTTAGGGAAAAAGAGAAATTTCAAAAATTATTGAGATGCATTTGCTAACTAATTTGGTAACAAATCACCTGAGACATCTTGCCTCGAGGAGCATACCGCAGCCGAGCCCGAGAGGAAATTTGCGTTTCAGTAAGGACTCTGTAAGGCTCGGCGAGGTATAGGAGCGCCTGAAAATAAACCTTCTTTTTCAGTACTTAAGGCGACTCCGTGCTCCTCGAGGCAAGATGTCTCGGTAAAGAAATTAATAGAAGTTGTTACTGAAGTGGCAAGAATAGTACAGCTTATTTTACAATTATCCCTCCTCCTAATACCTCATCTTTTTGGTAAAAAACTACAGATTGACCGGGAGTAATGGCTCTTTGAGGTTTCTTGAAAATTAATTTGTAAAGAGAGCCTCTAATTTTAAAAATTTTAGCGGTTGCCATTCTATGAAGATATCTTATTTTTGCCTTTACCGTTTTTGGAAAGGTGGGGGCTTTTCCAGAAATCCAGTTAAAATTGGTAAAAAACAACTCTTTTTTATAAATTTCTTTTTCATCTTTGGTGACAATTAAAAGGTTGTGTTTTAGATCTTTTTCTTTCACATAATAAGGACCTCCAGAGAGAAAAAGACCCCTTCTTTGTCCAATGGTATAAAAAGCCAATCCCTGATGTTTCCCCAAAATCTTAAACTTTCTCTTTCCTATTTTCAATATCTTTTCCTTTTTATTTTCTTCTTTTGTCTCTTCTACCATTAATCCAGATTCCCCTTTTAAATTTTCCTTCAGAAAGCCTTCAAAGTTACCCTTAATGAAGCAAAGGTCTGTTGAGGTTTTAAATTTTGCCAAAAAAGAGAGCTTTGTCTTTTTGGCTATCTCTTTTATCCTCTCTTTTTTCAGATTGCCCAAAGGGAACAAAATCTTTTCCAATTGGGATTGAGTAAGAGTCCATAAAAAATAAGATTGATCTCTTTTTTTGTCTTTTGGCCTCATTAATTTAAAAATTTTCCTTTTTTTATCTTTTACTCTTTTAGCATAATGACCCGTAGCCAAAAATTCTATCTTTTTTTCTAAAGCCTTCATAAGGAAGAGATTAAATTTTATCTCTTTATTACAAATGACACAGGGGTTGGGAGTGATTCCTTCACTATATCTCTTCAAAAGATAATCTACTACCATTTCTTTAAACTCTTTTTCCAGGTTAATTACATAAAAGGGGATATTTAAAATTTGAGCTACTCTTTTGGCTCTTTCTTCTCTTTCTGGTGAGTCTTTCCAAATCTTCATAAAAAAACCCACTAAGGGATATTTTTTTTCTTTTAACAAAAACCCAGCTACTGCAGAATCTATTCCTCCAGAGAGAGCTATTCCAATTCTTTTCATTGATGTCATATAATTTATATTACCAAACCTTTTATTTTTCTGAAAATCAAGTAAAATCAAATAATATGGTCAAAGAAAAAATTGAAAATCTAATAAAAAAATCAATAAAAAGGCTTCAAGAAAAAAGAGAATTTCCTAAGTTTGAAATTCCAGCTTTTGAGATTGAATATCCCAAAGAAAAAAGACACGGAGATTATGCCACAAATTTAGCTCTGATTTTGGGAAAAAAATTGAAAAGATACCCAATTAAAATAGGGGATTTAATTAAGTCTCAAATTCCTTTAAATACTTTTTTTGAGAGAATTGAGGTTGTTGAGCCGGGTTTTATTAATTTTTTTCTTTCAAAAGGGTTTTTAAGAAAGAAACTGTTTGAGATTTTAAAGAAAAGAGAAAATTTTGGGAAATTAAAGATTGGGAGAAATAAAAAACTGCAGGTGGAATTCATTTCTGCCAATCCTACAGGTCCTCTACATATTGGTAATGGAAGAGGAGCTTTTTTTGGAGATACCTTAGCTAAGATTTTGGAGAGAGTGGGGTATAATGTAGAGAGAGAATACTATATCAATAACGGGAAATTTAACAATCAGATAATCTCTTTGGGAAAGACAGCAATGAGAGAGGGGAAAGCTTATTTAAATGATTATTTAAAAGAGAAAATCAAAATTTTAGATTCTAAAATAAAAAATTATGAGAGAAAAATCTTAAATAGAGAAAAGCTTTATCAAGAGGTGGGATTTTTGGTGGCAAGAGAGATTCAAAAGGATATAAAATTTTTCATTGAGAAAAAACTAAAAATTAAATTTGATAATTGGTTTTCAGAAGAGGGTTTATATAAAAAAAGCAAAATCAAAAAGGTTTTTGAGTTCTTAAAAAGAAGAAATTTGGTTTATCAAAAAGAGGGAGCCTGGTGGGTAAAGACCTCCCAGTTTGGGGAAGAGAAAGACTGGGTAGTGATAAAAAGTGAGAAAGAAGGGAAAACTCCTACCTATTTACTTTCTGATATTGCCTATCATAAAGATAAATTTGAAAGAGGATTTAAAAAAATTATCAATATTTGGGGAGCTGATCACCAAGCCCATGTCTCAAAAATAAAAGCGGTAGCCAAAATGCTAAATTACAGAGGGAGCTTGGAAATTCTAATTTGTCAATTAGTGAAATTAAAAACTGGAAAACTCTCAAAAAGGAAGGGAGAAATTATTACCTTAGAAGCATTAATCAATGAAGTAGGATTAGATGTAGCCAGATTCTTCTATTTAAGTAAGTCACTAAATACCCAGATGGATTTTGATTTAGAACTGGCAAAAACTCATAGTGAGAAAAATCCTGTTTATTACATTCAATATGCCTTTGCCAGAATTAGCAGTATTATAAGAAAGGCTAATTTTGAAGAATTATTAGAGAAACTGAGACCAAAGGATTTAGAGGTTTTAAATGAAGAAAAAGAAATTTCTTTAATGAAAAAATTAATCATTTTTCCAGAGATAATAGAGAGAACAGCCAAGGATTATCAGGTTCAAAGACTCTGTCAATATGCTTTAGAGATAGCAGGTTTATTCCATCAATTTTATCAAGAGTGTCAGGTCTTAGTAGATGATCTCAAACTAAAAAGGGCGCGTTTGGCTTTGGTGTTGGCAACAAAGGTTGTCTTAAAAAATATCTTTGATTTATTAGGCATTTCTGCCCCAGAAAGAATGTAACTTTTATGGTAGAGATTCTCTTTTGGTTAATTGTTTTTTTTCTTTCTTTGGTGCTTTTAATAAAAGGAGCTGATTGGTTAATAGAGAGCTCTCAAAAAATTGCTCAATTTTTTGGAATCTCTCCCTTTATCATTGGAGTAACAATTGTAGCCCTAGGGACCTCTTTACCAGAATTAGCTTCTTCCATTTGTGCGGTTTTTAAAGAGGCAACAGAAATAGTTCCTGCCAATGTTATCGGTTCAAATATTGCTAACATTCTCTTAATAGTGGGTTTAGCTTCTGTAGTAACAAGGAGTTTTTTAAGTGTAAAGAGAAGTTTAATAGATTTGGATTTGCCTCTTTTGACAGCAGTAACCCTTTTATTAGGAGTGGTTATTTTTGATGGAAGAATTAATTTCAGAGAAGCAATTTTCCTTTTGCTTACTTTTTTAATTTATTTTCTTTACACCCTTTATCATAGGAAAGAAGAAACCTCAAATTGTCTACCAGAGGAGGAAACTGGATCTAGTCCTCTTGAGAAAAAAGAGACTTATTTTTCAAAAAAAGAGAGCAAGAGAGAAAAAATAGAAATGCCCAACCTTAGTGTTTTTTTGATTTTAATTTTTGGAATTTTATTTTTGGGAATAGGAGCTGAGTATCTTATTAGGTCTACCTTGAAATTAGCAGAAATCTTTAAAATTCCTGTTTCAGTAATTGCAATCTTTGGGATTTCAGTTGGAACTTCTTTACCAGAATTAGTAGTTTCTGTGAGGTCAGCCGGGAATAAAAAATATGAAATTGCCTTGGGAAATATCTTTGGCTCAAATGTTTTTAATTCTTTAGTTGTAATAGGTATTCCTGCTTTAATTAGACCTCTTTTTGTAGATGAAATTACCTTAAAGATAGGTTTCCCTTTTATGTTAATAGCTACTCTTATGTTAGTGATTTCTGGAATTACTCGGCGGATTAGTGTTTGGGAGGGAGCAATGTTTTTGATACTTTATTTTTTATTCTTGGCTAAATTGTTCCATTTCTGTTAAAATTTTATGCTTCCTTTTGAGAGATTAAAGAAACTAAATACAATTGGAAACCTCTGGATTTACATCCTTTTTCTTTTAAAAAGAAAAAAGCTTTATGGATTTGAAATTCCAAAATTAATTGAAAAAGAATTCCATTTTAAACCAGGAAAAATTACTCCTTACAGAGTGCTTTATAGACTTGAAAAAGAAGGTTTTGTAAAAAGTGAGACAAAGGATAGAAAAAGATTCTATTATATTACAGAGAAAGGAAAGAAAGAATTAAAGAAAGCAAAAGATTTTTACCAGGAAATTTTAGATCGGCTAAAATAGGAATATGAACTCTTTTTCTTTCCCTTTTTAATTTTTAAACATTTTAAAAATTAAGAAATAAAAATTAAAAAATTGTTTTTAGATTTTTGATTTTTATTCAGAACAATATCCTGTGAAGACTAGTTTACCTGAGAATACATCAAAGTGTTACCGATATACCCCTTAGCTGTAGGGTCTTGACTTCTGGTAGACTTTTTGGTAGTAAAATAGTTATCTGGGCATTATTTATTTATAAAATAAGATTATAAGGTTAAAGGTTGAGAATAAATTTGCTAAAATAATAAAGATTTAAAAATTAAAAAAATATGGCAGAAAAAGAAAAATTTGAGAGAAAAAAGCCCCATCTTAATATTGGTACCATTGGTCATGTGGATCATGGAAAAACTACTTTAAGTGCAGCCATTTTGCATCTTTTAAGATTAAAAGGGTTGAAGACTAGTTCCCATAAGTCAGTAGAAGATATTGATAAGGCACCAGAAGAAAAAGCCAGAGGTTTAACTATTTCAATTGCTCATTTAGAATATGAAACAGAAAAACGCCATTACGCCCATATAGATTGTCCTGGTCATGCTGATTATGTTAAGAATATGATTACTGGAGCCGCTCAAATGGATGGAGCAATTTTAGTGGTGGCAGCTACTGATGGTGTTATGCCACAGACAAGAGAACACATCCTTTTGGCTCGCCAGGTGGGACTTTCAGCCATGGTAGTATTTTTAAATAAATGTGATATGGTAGATGATCCTGAGATGTTGGAATTAGTAGAATCAGAAGTAAGAGAATTACTTAAAAAATATAATTTTCCTGGAGATAAGGTGCCGATAATTAAGGGTTCTGCTTTAAAGGCATTAGAAGCAAAATCATTAGATGATAAATGGGCAAAGCCTGTTCTTGATCTTTTAAAAGCAATAGATGAATATATTCCAGAACCTCAGAGAGAAATTGATAAACCATTCTTGATGGCAATTGAAGATGTTCTTTCTATTCCTGGAAGGGGAACGGTGGTAACTGGAAGAATTGAAAGAGGAATTATTCACCCCAATGATGAGGTAGAGATTGTAGGATTAGGCGAGACGAGAAAAACGGTTGCGGTTTCAATTGAAATGTTTCAAAAAGTGCTTGATGAAGGAAGGGCAGGAGATAATGTGGGAGTACTTTTAAGGGGAATAAAAAAAGAAGATGTAAAAAGAGGACAAGTTTTGACTAAACCGGGTACCATTACCCCTCATACTGAATTTGAGGCAGAGGTTTATGTCTTAACTAAAGAAGAGGGAGGAAGGCATACTCCTTTCTTTTCTGGCTATAAACCCCAGTTTTATATCAGGACAACTGATGTTACAGGTGAAGTTACCCTACCAGAAGGGACAGAAATGGTGATGCCGGGAGATACTGTAAACCTGAAAATTAAACTAATTTATCCTGTTGCTTTAGAGGAGAAACAAAGATTTGCTATTCGTGAGGGAGGAAAAACTGTAGGTGCGGGAGTAGTGACCAAGATTATTAAGTAAAAAACTCTTATGAGAAAACAGAAGAAGGATGAGGAAGAAAAGAGAAGACCCAAAATTAGAATTAAATTAAGGGCTTACGATTATAAAATTGTTGACAATTCTGCAAAGCAAATTATTGAGTTAGCGGCCCGATATGGTGTAAACTGGATAGGACCTGTACCACTACCAACCGAAATTCACAAATACACTGTAAATAGATCTACCTTTGTTCACAAAGATGCCAGAGAACAGTATGAGATAAGAGTTCACAAAAGAATAATTGATATTCTCAATCCCAATGCGAGAATAATAGAGGCGCTGAAAAATCAGAGTTTACCAAGTGGAGTGAATGTAGAAATAAAGATGTTGATGTAAAAGAGAAATATTTTGTTATTAATTTAGATAGTAAAAAGAATTTTAAACTGGGGAGGACACCCAGTTTTTAATTAGAAAATTATGAAAATTATTTTAGGAAGAAAATTAAAAATGACTCAGATTTTTGATGAGAAAGAAGGAGTAATACCTGTTACCCTAATAGAAGCAGGTCCTTGTGTTGTTACCCAAATAAAGACTAAAGAGAAAGAAGGTTATAAAGCGATACAGGTGGGATTTCTTAAAAAAACAAAGAATATTAAAAAAACAGAGAAGGGAAAAGAATATAGATACCTAAAGGAATTTAGAATAGAAGACCCAAAACTCAAGGTAGGTGATAAAATTGAGGTTTCTATCTTTAAAAAAGGAGAGAAGGTGAAGGTTTCTGGAATTTCTAAAGGCAGAGGATTTCAAGGAGTGGTAAAGAGGTGGGGATTTTCAGGAAAAGATAGGAGTCATGGAGTAAAACATGAGCACAGAACCCCAGGTTCAATTGGAGCTACCACTCCTTCAAGAGTAATAAAAGGAAAAAAAATGCCAGGAAGAGCGGGACAAAAGAGAGTGACTGTTCTTAACTTGGAGATTGTGAAGATAGATCCAAAAAACAATCTGTTAGCAATTAAGGGAGCGGTACCTGGGACAAGGGGAACCTTGTTGGAAATTAAAACTTTAAAATAAAAAGAGATATGAAGGTTTGGGTTTACAATCAAAAAGGAGAGAAAATGGAAGAGATGGATTTGCCAAAAGAGATTTTTGGGATAGAGATTAACCCTGATTTAATCCATCAGGTAGCAATTTCCCAGATGGCAAATGAAAGGCAAGGTACCGCTCATACGAAAGATAGGGGAGAGGTAAAAGGAGGAGGGAGAAAACCCTGGAGACAAAAAGGAACAGGTAGAGCAAGGCATGGTTCTATTAGATCTCCCTTATGGAGAGGTGGTGGAGTTACCTTTGGTCCCACTAAAGAAAAGAACTATGAGAAAAAGATTCCGAAAAAAATGAGAAGAAAAGCGATTTTGATGCTACTTTCTAGCAAAGCGCTAAAAAATTATCTAATTGTCTTAGATGAGCTTAAAATGGAAAAGATAAAGACGAAACTCCTGGAAGAGATTTTGAAAAATTTTCCTTGTCAAGATGAAAGTAGGTTAATTATTCTGCCAGATTATGATAAAAATATAATACTTTCAGCTAGAAACCTGCCTAAGGTTCAGACAATTGAAGCAAGAAATTTGAATGTGTTAGATTTATTAAGGTATAAATATTTATTATTGCCAAGACAATCGATTGAAGTAATAAAAAAGATTTTTTTGAAAAAATAATAATATGGGATTAAAAAATATTTTTAAAAAGAAATCAGAAAAAGAGACAGCCTTTGCCAAGGAGACTCCTTTCAAAGAAGGCTTTGCCTGGAAGGTATTGATATCTCCTCATATTACTGAGAAAGCCACTCAATTAGAGAAAAAAAATCAATATGTATTCAGGGTTTATCCTCAAGCAAAAAAGCTTGATATTAAGAAGGCAGTGGAAGAGTTTTATAAGGTGAATGTAGAAGAGGTGAGGATTATTAAAATTCCTTCTAAGCGAAAAAGAATGGGAAGGATTTGGGGATGGAGAGAGGGGTATAAAAAAGCAATTGTAAAGGTAAAAGAAGGACAAAAGTTAGATGTTCTACCAAAATAATAAAAAATAATAAATTATTTATGAAGAAAACTTCTGTTTTAACAAAAAAAAAGCCAGAAAAGAAATTATTATTTCCCCTTAAAAAGAAGGGAGGAAGAAACAATAGTGGGAAAATTACAATAAGGCATAGAGGGGGAGGAGTGAAAAGATTTTATAGAATGGTAGATTTTGGAGAAGAAAAATTAGGGATTGAGGGAAAGGTAATTGCCCTGGAATATGATCCTAATAGAACAGCCTATATTGCCTTGATAGAGTATCAAGATGGTGATAAAAGATATATTTTAGCTCCCCATAATCTAAAAAAAGGAAAAAAAATTATTTGTGCTGAAAAGGCGGAAGTAGAAATTGGAAATCGAATGAAACTGAAGAATATCCCGGTAGGAACTTTGGTTTTTAATATTGAAATGGAACCTCTTAAAGGTGGTAAAATTGCCAGGAGTGCTGGAGTCTTTGCCAAAATTTTGGCTTTTGAGGAAGGATATTGTCATTTAAAGATGCCCTCAGGAGAAATAAGAAAGATTTCTCAAGAGTGTTTTGCTACCATTGGGCAAGTTTCTCATCCCGAGAAGAGGTTTGAAAAGTTAGGAAAGGCTGGGAGAAAAAGATTAAAGGGGTGGCGTCCCACGGTGAGAGGTTCTGTAATGAATCCCAGAGATCATTCTCATGGGGGAGGAGAAGGGAAGTCTCCTATTGGATTAAAATTTCCCAAGACCCCTTGGGGAAAGCCGGCTTTAGGAGTGAGAACAAGAAAAAAGAAATGGACAGATAAACTTATAATTAAAAGAAGAAAATAATAAATAATTTTAATATGGGAAGAAGTCTAAAAAAAGGTCCTTATATCGATCAAAAATTATTAAGAAAAATTAAAAAAGCAAAGCCAGGGGAAGCAATAAAAACCTGGGCTAGAGATGCTACTATTTTACCTGAGATGATAGGGTTTACCTTTTTGGTTCATAATGGGAAAGATTTTTTGCCAGTAAAGGTAACAGAAGAAATGGTAGGTCATAAGTTAGGAGAGTTCTCCCCAACAACCAAATTTCTGCGTCACGGAGGGAAAATGCAAAGGGAATTAGAACAAAAAGCAGCCCAAAAAGAGGCAATGAAAATGAAAGGTTCTGAGACAGGTTAGTTCTTGAAATATTATGGGAGTGATTGCTAAATTACACTATTTAAGAATAGCCCCAAGAAAAGTGAGATTAGTAGCAGACCTAATTAGAGGAAAATCAGTAATAGAAGCTGAGAATATTTTGAATTTTACCTTTAAAAAACCAGTTTTGCCTGTCTTAAAACTCTTAAAATCAGCGATAGCAAATGCAGAGAACAATTTTAATCTTAAAAAGGAAAGTCTTTATATTTCTAAAATTTTAGTTGATGAGGGCCCAAGATTAAAAAGGTTATTTCCCAGAGCAAGGGGGAGGGCAAATATAATTCAAAAAAAGACTTCCCATATTACTATAGTTCTTGAGGAAATGTCAGAGTCAAAAAGAGAAATGATAAAAAATAAAAAAGAGGAAAAAAATTATGGCTCATAAGGTTCATCCAAAAATATTTAGAATAAGGAGTGTTAATGATTGGTTTTCAAAAGGATTCTATCAAAAAAATTTTGCTCAATGCTTAAAGGAAGATTATATAATTAGGAAATTTTTAGAAAAAAAAATAGGAGAATTTGGTGTGGAGAAAATAGAAATTGAAAGATCTCCTCTGAAAATAAATATTATTATTTCTACTTCCAGGCCTGGGTTAGTAATCGGAAGGAGAGGAGAAGAAATTGAAAACCTAAGAAAAGAAATTGAAAAATTATTAATTACAAAACCTGAACCTACAGTAAGGATAGAAATAAAAGAGGTTCCTAAGCCATGGATGGTAGCTTCTTTAGTAGCCAAATGGATGGCAGAACAAATTCAAAAAAGAGTTCCTTATCGTAGGGTATTAAAACAAGCATTGGCTAAAATTATGAGCAATAAGGAAGTGAAAGGAGCCAGGGTTCAGGTAGCAGGTAGATTAGATGGAGTAGAGATAGCCAGAACCGAGTGGCTTCAAAATGGGAATCTTCCTCGTCAAACTATTAGAGCAGATATAGACTATGCTTACAAGAGAGCCTATTGTAGATATGGAGTAATAGGAGTGAAGGTATGGATTTATAAAGGAGAGAAATTTGATTAATTTTATGTTGTTGCAACCAAAAAAAGTAAAATATAGGAAGTCTCAAAAAGGAAGATCAAAAGGAATTGAAATCAGAGCGACAAAGTTAAATTTCGGGAGTTTTGGCTTAAAAGCCTTAGAGGCACGATGGATTTCTGGCCGTCAGTTAGAGGCGGCGAGAAGGGCAATTTTAAGATATTTAAAAAAAGGAGGGAAATTATGGTTAAGACTTTTTCCCCAGAAACCTATTACTAAAAAGGGAGATGAAGTTCCAATGGGAGGGGGAAAGGGTTCGGTGGAGTTTTACGCCTTTCCAATAAAGCCTGGAAGAATAATATTTGAATTAGAAGGAGTGAAAGAGGAAATTGCAAAGGAAGCTTTCAGAAAAGCAGCAGATAAGCTTCCTTTTAAGACAAAGTTTATAAAGAAATAATTTTTATGAAGGCCAAAGAGCTAAGAGAAAAAGATATAGAGGAACTGAAGAACCTTTTAGGAAAACAAAGAGAAAAATTATTAAAGGTCCGTTTTCACTTAGCAATGGGAAGATTAAAAAATGTTAGAGAAATTAGGAAAATTAAAAAAGATATTGCTCGGATTCTAACGATTCTTTCAGAAAAAAGGAGAAATTCTTCAAAAATTTAATTTTTAAACCTATGCCTAAAAAAGTATTAACAGGGAGAGTAGTTTCTGATAAAATGAAAAAGACAGTAGTGGTAGAGGTTGAGAGATTAAAAGAGCATCCCAAATATAAGAAACGCTATAAAGTAAGAAAAAAATATAAAGCCCATGATGAGAAGGAGGAGTGTAAAATAGGAGATAAGGTACTGATTGAGGAATGTAGGCCCTTGAGTAAAGAGAAGAGGTGGCGAGTGATAAAAATTTTAGAAAGAAAAGAATAAACAAAATGTACTACCTAACCACTTCAGTAACAACTCTTAGTAATTTCTTCTCAGAGGCATCTTGTCTCGGGGAGCACGGAGTCGCCTTAAGTGCTGGAATAGTAGTTACTTCACAGGCGCTCCTATACCTCGCCGAGCCTTACAAAGTCCCTACTGAAATACAATCTTCTTCTCGGGCTCGGCTGCGGTATGCTCCCCTCGACAAGATGCCTCTACTAATTTATTACCAAATGGTTAGCAAATACAAACAAAATTATGTATGATTTAATAATAATCGGTGGAGGTCCAGCAGGAATTACAGCTGGAATTTATTCTGGAAGGCAAAAGCTTTCTACTCTCTTAATTTCAAAAGAAATCGGAGGACAGTTAATGAAAAAGGCGGGAATGATTGAAAACTATCCAGGCTTCAAAGAAATTCCAGCTTTAGAGCTAATCCAAAAATTTCATGATCATTTAAAAAAGATAGTCTCTGAAAAACTAATTGAGCTTAAGCTTGATGAGGTAGTGAAGGTAAAAAAGGAAAAAGAAATTTTTTTAATTTTTACTAAAAAACAAGAGAGGTTCCAGTCAAAAGCCTTAATTGTAGCGGTTGGAACTATTCCTCGAAAATTAAATGTTCCTGGAGAAAGAGAGTACATTGGGAAAGGAGTGAGTTATTGTGTCACCTGTGATGGGCCTTTATTTAAAGACAAAACCGTAGCTATAATTGGAGGAGGAAATTCTGCTTTGGAAGCTGCTCTTTTTTTAAGTAAAATTGCCAAAAAGATCTATATTTTAGAAGCAAGAGAGAGATTAGGAGGAGATAGAGAAAATCAAGAGAGGGTAAGAAAACTTCCAAATGTTACCATTCTTTTAAATGTTATAGTTAAAGAGATTAGGGGAGAAAAATTTGTTAACTGCCTTCTGTACCAAGAAAAAAACACAAAGAAAGAAATACCTCTTTCTATAGATGGGATTTTTATAGAAATCGGTGGCACTCCTGAGACATCCTTTTTAGGAGATTTGGTAGAAAGAAATGAAAGAAAAGAGATAATAGTAGATTTCGAGACCTATCAGACAAAAACCCCAGGTCTTTTTGCGGTAGGGGATGTTAATACTGGGAAATACAAACAGATTGTCATTGCCTGTGGAGAGGGGGCAAAATCAGCTCTTTTTGCGAATGAATATTTGCAAAGGTTAAAAAAAGATATATGAAAATCAAAAACATTAGGGCAAGAAAGGTATTAAATTCTCGTGGCAATTTTACAATTGAGGTAATTTTAGAAACTCCTCAGGGGATATTTAAAAGCCAGGTACCTGGTGGAGCTTCTACTGGAAAATATGAGGCTAAGGTGGTAAGTGTGGAAAAGGCAATTAAGAATATTAAAAACATTATTTCAAAAGAGTTAAGAGGAAAGGATGTCACTGAACAAGAAAAAATAGATAAATTTTTAATACCTCAAAAGTTTGGTGCTAACGCTACTACTGGGGTCTCTTTGGCAGTTTGTAGAGCGGGAGCTAAGGCTAAAAATCTACCCCTCTATCAATACATTGCCAATTTTTTGAAATTAAAAAAATTATCCCTTCCCTTTCCTTCCTTTAATATTATTAATGGAGGATTACATGCCGGAAACGAATTAGACTTTCAAGAATTTATGATTGTTCCTCAAGAAAAGATATTTTCTAAAAACCTATTTCTGGCAGTTCAAATTTATCATAAACTAAAAAAATTGATAAAAGATAAATTTGTTGACTTAGCCATAAATGTAGGAGACGAGGGAGGTTTTGCTCCCCCGATAGTTACTCCAGAAGAGGGTATTGATTTAATTTTAGAGGTTCTAAGAGAGCTGAATTGTGAAGGAAGAGTGAAAATGATCATTGATGTTGCCAGTTCTCAGTTTTATCAAAGAGGGAAGTATAAGCTAAAAATAGGAGTGTTTGATAGAGAAAAATTGGCAAAATACTACTTATCTTTGGTAAAGAAATACCCCTTATTATTAGGAATAGAAGACCCTTTTGGAGAGAATGATTGGGAGGGCTGGAGTAATTTCTATTTGAAGATAAAAAAGAAAAAGAAGGGATTTATAATAATTGGTGATGATCTCTTGGTTACCAATCCAAAGAGAATAAAGATGGCCCAAAAGAAAAAGGTCTGTAACGGAGCAATAATTAAAATTAACCAAATAGGTACCCTTTCTCAAGCCATTTCAGCTGTTAGGTTGGCTCAATCTTTTGGTTGGAAGATTGTAGTTTCTCACCGCTCAGGTGAGACTACTGACGATTTTATTGCAGATTTTGCAGTAGGAGTGGGAGCGGATTTTATTAAAACCGGGGCTCCTGCGAGAGGGGAGAGGGTAGTAAAATATAATCGGTTATTAGAAATTGAAGAGGAACTAAAAAAATTATGAAAAAGATTCTTTTGGCAGAAGATGATCCCTTTTTAATTGATGTTTATTACCATAAATTAAAATCAGCTAATTTTGAGGTGAAGGTGGTAGAAAATGGAGAGAAGGTATTTGGGGAGTTAGCTAAAGAAAAGTTTGATCTTTTGATTTTAGATATTATTTTACCAGGCCATTCTGGATGGGAGATTCTAGAGAAGATAGACGAAAATAGAGGGAAAGAAGAAAATCTAAGAAATCTAAAAATTATCATTCTTTCTAATCTTGGGGAAAAAAGTGATATAAAGAGAGCCTTAGATTTGAAGGCTGACTCTTATTTGATTAAAGCTCATTTTACTCCTCGAGAGATAGTAGAAGAGGTGAGGAAGGTCTTAAATTTAAATCAATAATTTTTATGAGAAAAATTTTGTTAATTGTTTTTGATGGTTTGGGAGATTCACCCATTCCTCAATTAAGAAATAAGACTCCTTTAGAGGCAGCAAAAACTCCCAATTTGGATTTTTTGGCAAAAAAAGGAATGTGTGGGTTAATTAAACCTTGGGTTAAAAAGGGAAAGTTACCTACTTCTGAAGATTGCCATTTCGCTCTCTTTGGATATCCTCCTTTAATCTCCAATCCTGGGAGAGGGGTTTTGGAGGTTTTGGGAATAGGAGAGAGAATTTCCAGAGATGATGTTTGTTTTAGAGGAAATTTTGCCACTATAGATAGTAATTATGTCATTGTAGATAGAAGGGCTCAAAGGATTGAGAATACTGAGCCTTTGATTTTAGAGCTTAATAAAATTAAATTAAAAGGAGCAAGAGTTATTGTTAAAAAGGCATTTGGTCATAGAGTAGGGATAATTTTGAGAGGAAAAGGAGTTTCAGAGAAGGTTACCTCTAATGATCCTAAAAGAACTGGAGTGAAGGTTTTGAAGATTTTACCAAAGATTAGAGAAGCAAAAAAAACCTGCGAGCTTTTAAAAGAATTCTTGGAAAAAGCAAAATATATTTTGGAAAACCATCCCTTAAATAAAAAAAGAAAAAAGCAAGGAAAACTGCCAGCCAATTATCTCCTCTTAAGAGGAGCGGGAAAATGGAGAAAGATAAAAAGTTTTAAAGAAAAATATGGATTAAAGGCAGGTTTTATTGCGGGAGGAACTCTTTATAAAGGAATTGCAAAATATTTAGGAATGGAAGAGATAAAGGTAAAGGGAGCAACAGGACTTCCCACTACTAATTTAAAAGGAAAATTTGAGAAGGCAGTAAAATCTCTTAAACACTTTGACTTTATTTTTTTACATGTAAAAGCTACTGATAATTTAGCAGAAGATGGGAATTTCTTGGGTAAAAAAAGGTTTATTGAGAAAATCGATAAGAATCTAAAGGTCATATTGAACTTAGAGGGTAGTTTAATAGTTATAACAGGAGATCATTCAACCTGTTCTAATCTAAAAAGACACTGTTTAAATCCTAATCCAATTTTAGTCTTTGGTCCAAAAATAACAGGAGATTCAACGAAAAAATTTAGTGAAAAAGAATGCCAGAAGGGAAGCCTAAAAACAATCAAGCAACTTAAGGTAATGGAGAAAATTTTTTCTCTGGCTAATCTAAAAAGTTCTAAGAAATTTTTCTGATGAGAGAAGATATTCTTTGTTTATTAAGGTCTCAAAAGCTGAAATTTTATATTTTACCCTAATTACCTCTAAAACATTATTTAAAACCAAATAACTAGCCCAAATTCCCAAAGCAAAACATCCTCTCTCAATTGCTACTACCGGGATTAAGCTTATCCAAACCGAAGCTGGTAAATTAAAAGTATAGAGGAAAGCTACAGAGCCAATGCAGTGAGCCAAGAAGGTGCTTCCTAAGGCATTAGAGATTAATCTCTCCTTTTTGAAATAAGCCAAAATTGGAATTAACCAATAAAGAGAAAAAAACCAGGCTTTCCTTCCTTCGGGATGGAAAATGAAAAGTAAGATAGCCAAAACCGGGATTAAAAGAATAATTTTATGATTTTTATTTTCTTTTTTTAGTCCAAAATAAACAGCAGCTAAAGGCAGGGTAAAAAATCCAATAATAGTAGGAAGATGAGAGAGATTCCCAGAAAATAAAGCATTAAAGAATTTCACTAAAAACACAGCTAACGCTCCATAAAAAGAAGTAAGAAACATTCCACAGGTTGGTCCTAAAAATTCGAAAACACTAAAACTCCTTCCTCCCCCTTCTATTATTGGAGAAAGTTTAATCTGGAGGGCTAAAAATCCCAAGATGCTGAATAAGAGCAGAAAAAGAATTTGTCTCTGAGCTTTTTTCATAAAAATTAATTATTAAAAAATTATACCTTATCTTTTCTTTTTGTCAAGTTTTAGGAAGGTAGGATATTCCTAATAATTTCATAAGAGATAATAAGAAATTGAGCTAAAACTGTTCCACAAAATCCACTCAATATTAAATCCCTAATCCATTTTTTAGTTGAAAACTTCCTTTTAAATAGACTAAATAATGTTAAAACTATCCCTGGGAAGACCAAAAAAATTATTGGGAATAGAACTCCATAGAGAACAAATTCCCCTCCTTGATATTCTGCTATCCAGGCAAAACATATTCCCCATATTACCAGTGCATTGCCCAACCAGTATATGAGCATTATCTTTTTTTGGCAGACTAAATATACTACAAAAGATATTACAGCTACTATATTCAAACCCAAGCCTATATAAGGAAGAAGAAAATTCATTGAGAAAGGGAAAACAATGAAGATCCATGCACCAACAAGAAAAAAAATCCCAATCTTTTCTTTTTCTACAGGAATTTTAAAAGTCATATCTCAATTTGCTTTTTACTGATTTTTCATTGTGGAAATTCAAGAGCTTTTTATCTAAATCATTATTCATTTCCATCTTAGTCCAAAGAAAATTTGATTTCAAGCTCCCGAATTAAACAGTGTAAAATGTAACTGAAGGATCTAATTATATTGCCCAATTCAATTTCTGGTAATTTTTAATTTTTATGCTAAAATGAAATGAGATGAAAAAAAACTTTTCTAAGAAAATAAAACTCTTAAAAAAATATTTTGAGAAAAAACAAGAGGTCCTCTTGGCTTTTTTGTTTGGCTCTTTTGCTAAAGGATTTCAGATGAAAGAATCTGACCTTGATATAGCAGTTTATTTTAAAAATTACCATCCTACACCTTCTCTTCTTTGGCAATTAAAAAACCAGAGAGAGAAAAATAATGAATTTCCAGCTTTTTATCAGAAAATTTCTAAATTTTTAGAAAACTATTTAAAATCAAAATAATTGCCAAAGAAAGTAATCCATAATTTTCTTCTCTTTTTTGAATTTTTAATTAATGCGATATTTTATTTTCACTTTCGGTTGCCAAATGCAAAAAAGTGATTCAGAGAGAATTGCCTCTTTCTTGGAGAGCTTAGGTTATAAAAAGGAAGAGAGGGTAGAGAAATCTGATTTGGTCATAGTAAATATGTGTTCTGTGAGACAATCAGCAGTAGATAGAGTCTTTGGGCTTTGTAAGAGATTAAGAGATTTAAAACAAAAGAACCAGAGAATAAAATTAATTTTGACAGGTTGTATCTTGAGAAAAGATAGAGAAAGGTTTAAAAAATTTTTTGACTTTATTTTAAATATCAGGGATTTACCAAACTGGGGAAAGATAATTCTTTCTTCAGAAAAATTCTACCAAGACTTTGATTTTTTGGAAAAAAAATGTGAATATTTTAAAATCCTACCCAAACCCATTACAAAATTTAGAGCCCTTTTGCCTATCTCTACAGGTTGTAAAAATTTTTGCTCATATTGTGTAGTTCCTTTTGTGAGAGGCACTTTAATTTGTAGAGACCACGGAGAAATATTAAAAGAAGCAGAAAATTTTGTTAAAGAGGGCTTTAAAGAAATTTGGCTCCTGGGACAAAATGTAAATGATTATCAATCCCCTTCTGATCCTGAGGTTGATTTTGCAAAACTTTTGGAAGAGATAAATCAAATAAAAGGAAATTTTTGGATTAGATTTACTTCTCCTCATCCAGCAAATTTTTCTCAAAAACTCATTGAGAAAATGGCAAGATGTCAAAAATTTGCTCCCTATTTAAATTTGCCTCTCCAATCAGGAGATAATGAAATTTTAAAAAAAATGAAGAGAAATTATACCGTTTCTCAATATAAAAAAGTGGTGAGGAAGATCAGAAAGGCATTTAAAAAATATCGTCGGGGATTAGAAAAAGAGATAGCCATTTCTACTGATATTATTGTGGGATTTCCTGGAGAAAAGAAACATCATTTTGAAAATACAAAAAAAATAATGAAAGAAATAAAATTTTTTATGGCTTATATTGCAAGATATTCTCCCCGTCCTGGAACTTCAGCTTTTAATCTTAAAGATGATGTTTCCTTGGAGGAAAAAGAAAAAAGAGAGAAAGAGCTAACCCAAATTTTTAAAAAAACCGCTTTAAAATTTAATTTAAAATTTTTGAGAAAAGAGGTAAAAGTATTAGTGGAAGAGAAAAAAGGAAATTACTATTTAGGAAAGACGAGACACTATCAAACAATAAGGTTACCTTCTTTTGAAGATATTTTAGGAAGGTTTATAAAGGCAAGAGTAGTAAAGGTAACCCCCTTTGGCTTAGAAGGAGAGATTACCTCTTTAAATGGTTAGAAAGAATAAAAAATTAATTGTAATTCTGGGACCCACTGCTTCTGGAAAATCAAAATTAGCAGTGAAGGTAGCTTTGTGGCTTTCTAAAAAGAAAATAAAAAGAAAATTCAAAATAGAAGGGGCTGAAATCATCTCTGCAGATTCCAGGCAGATTTATAAGGGAATGGATATTGGGACGGATAAGATAAAGGAAGAAGAAATGAAAGGAATCCCTCACCATCTCCTAAATATCGCCTCTCCTAAAAGAAAATTTTCAGTAGCTCAATACAGAAAATTAGCCTTAAAGACAATAGAAAAGATTTTTAAAAAAGGAAAGATTCCCATTTTATGTGGAGGGACACTTTTTTATATTAAAGCCCTCTTGGAAGGAATTACTCTTCCCTCTGTAAGACCTAATTGGAAATTGAGAAAAGAATTAGAGAAAAGAGATGTCAAAGAACTTTATCAAATTTTGAGAAAGCTTGATTCAGAGAGAGCAAAGACAATTGAAAAGAAAAATAAAAGAAGAATCATTAGGGCTATTGAGATTGCTAAAACCTTGGGGAAGGTGCCAAAAAAGAAAAAAACTCCTCCTCCTTTTTTAGGATTAATGATCGGGATAGAGATAGAAAAAAAGAAGCTGAAAGGAAAAATTAAAAAAAGATTTTTTCGGTGGTTAAAAGAGGGATTAATTGAAGAGGTAAAAAATCTGAGAAAAATGGGATTATCTTTCAAGAAAATAGAAGAGTTTGGGATTCATTATAGGGAGATTGCAAGATTTTTAAAAAAAGAAATCTCAGAAGAGGAGATGATTGAGAAGTCCATAAGAAGTATTTTCAATTATGGCAAAAAACAATTGAGGTGGCTAAAGAGAGAAAAAGAAATAAAATGGATAAAAAAAGAAAAGGAAGCCAAGGAATTAATAGAAAAATTTTTAGAAGATAATAATCTTTCTTGAATTCCTTGAAATAATCTCAAATTTCAACCAGAGAGTATTTTGAGGTAATATTTTTTTAATTTTCTCTGCCCACTCAATAGCTACCAGATTCTTTTTATCTGAGATGATCTTTTGAAATCCAATTTTTAAAATCTCTTTTTCTCCTTCAATTCTATAGCAATCTATATGATAAAATCTCTCAATCTTTAGTTTTTTATTTTTTATCTTATATTTTCTCAAGATTACAAAGGTAGAACTCAAAATTTTTTCTTTTATTCCTATCTCTTTGGATAGACCCTGCAAAAAGGTTGTCTTTCCACTTCCTAACTCTCCCACTAAAGCAATTATTCTTTTTTCTATTATTTCTTTTAGTAAAATTTTACTTAGTCTTTTTGTTTCTAAAGGACTTTTTGTAATCAGCTCTCTCATAAAAGATTGTATTTGAAACAGGGAATAGTTAAAGCCTAGGATTGTTTAGATATCTCATAACAAACTAAATTACAAATTACAATTATAAATTCAAAATTTGCTCCGTCGCTAAAGCTTTGGAGCGTAGGCGACAAAATTCAAAACTACATCTAAATTTTTTTTTAATTCTTAATTTTTGATTTTTAATCAATTTTTAATTTTTAAACATTTTAAAAATTAAAAAATAAGAATTGAGTAAAAATTAAGAAATAAAAATTAAAAAATTGTTTTTAGATTCTTGATTTTTATTCAGAACAATATTCTGTGGAAATTACTTTACCTGAGGATGCCTCAAAGTGCTACCGATGTCCTCATATAGTACAGTGTATTGACTTTTAAAAAACCTTACTTTATAATAGTTTTTCATAAAATTTGACCAAAATGATATGCCAGAAGTAATAGAAGAAGTAGAGAGAGTTGAAAAAAGGTGTAAGGAGGAGGTTGAGAATTTTATTAAAAAGAAAGAAAGAGAAATTTTAGAGCTTAAAGAAGATTATAAGAAAAAATTAGATAACCTTTTTTTTGAATTAGAGCCAGAAATTAAAAAAATGGAAGAAAGGAAGGAAGAAATAAGAAAAAAGAAAATTGAACTTCACAAGGAAGAGTTAAAAAAAGAGATTGAGAAATTAAGAAATATAGATAGAGTTAAAATTCAAAAGGCAATAGAGCTAATTAAGAAAGAATTTTTAGAATTGATACTTCATTTATGATTGCTATCCCCGTAAAAATTGGAATTTTATTTTTAAAAAAAGAAAAAGAGAAAATCCTTGATATTTTGCAAAGAAATGGGAGTTTACATATTGTTAAAATGAAAGAAAAAGAAGAGACAAAAGAGGAGTTAATTGAGATTCAGACAAAAATTGCCAGGGTAAGATTTATCCTGGATTTTTTATCTCTTTTTAAAAAAGAGAAAAAGAAGTCTTTAAAAGAAAAACTTGAGGAAACCTTTGGGGCTTCAAAGATTTGTTTAAAAGAAAAAGAGATTATGGAAAGAGTAAGTAGGCTTAATTTAGAAAAGATACTAGAAAAATGCCAGGAAATTGAAGCTACTCTTAACCAGATTCAAAAGAGAGAGAAGGAGATTAAAAAAGGGATAGAGTTTTGTAGAGAATGGGAAGAAATTCCTTATGATTTAAAAAAGATAAGTGAAATTTCCGTATTAAGGATATTCTGTGGATGGATTACAAATATCAATGAGTTTGAAAAAGAATTGAAAAATCTTACTTCTCTTTATGAATTGAAAATTTTATCCTCGCCCAAAAAACAAAAAAAGAAAAAAATTTTTCTCTTATATTATTATTCTAAAGAAAAAGAAATAAGAAATCTCCTCAAGAGATTTTCAGCGGTGGAAGTGGGAGAGGTAAAATTTTACTCAATCTTAAGAGAGGAACTTAAAAAATTGAAATCGGAGCTCCAAAAAGACCTTGAGATGAAAAAAACCTTATTAAAAGAAATTGAAGAAATTTCTCAAAAATATGAAGAGAATTTAAAGATAGCCTTTGATTATTTTCACTGGAAAAAAAAGAAAATTGAAGCAGAAGAAAGGAGTTTAAAAAGAGATTTTTCAATTTTTGTGATGGGGTGGATAATAAAAGATAAATTAAATGGGTTAAAAAAGGAATTAGAAAAAGTAACTAAAAATTTTGAGATATTTAGAATGAAACCCCAGAAAGGAGAAGAACCTCCTCTCATTATTGAAAACAAAGAAATTCTCTCTCCCGGCGAAGTTCTTTTAGATATTTATGGAATGCCAAGAAAAGAAGAAGCAGATCCTGTTCCCTTTATTACTCCCTTTTTTATTTTATTTTTTGGATTTTGTTTGGGAGATGCAGGATATGGGATAATAATGACCCTTTTAGCATTATTTTTGATTAAATTTCTAAAAATCCCTTCACTTAAAAAGCCATTTTACCTTTTACTTTATTGTGGTATTTCCACAACCATTATGGGAATTATTTTTGGAAGTTTTTTTGGCTTAAATGTTGAAAGCTTCCAATTAATAAATCCTCTGAAAAATCCCCTTTTAGGCTTAACCATAGCTCTTTATTTGGGAATTTTTCAAATCCTCTTTGGTTTAGGAATTAAAATGTATATAAAAATAAAAAATAAATTGACAAAAGAAGCAATATTAGATGAGCTTCCCTGGATTTATTTCATCTTTACCATTCTCATTTTTACCATCAAAGATTCTCTTCACCTTTCACCAATAATGGGAAAATACTTGGTCTTATCTGGAGCCCTTTCTGTAGTGATTACCCACTCCCGGAAGGGAAGAAATCTCTTTTTGAAACCATTAACAGGAATTCTTTCTCTTTACAATTTAGTGGGTTATTTTTCAGATACTCTTTCTTATTCTCGTCTTTTGGCATTAGGTTTGTCTACTGCAGTAATTGCTTCTGTAGTTAATCTTACCGCTCAGATTTTTCAAGGAATGATTCCTGGAGTAGGGATGGTAACGGCTCTCTTAATTTTAATTGTCGGACATCTTTTTAATTTCATCATCAGCAGTTTAGGAGCTTTTATTCATTCAATGAGGTTACAATTTGTAGAGTTTATTCCCAAGTTTATGGAAGGTGGAGGAAAAAAATTTATTCCCTTTTCAAGAGAATCAAAATATGTCTATGTTAAATAAAAAAGGTCGCTGAGAATTAAAAAATTAATTAAAAAAATAAATTAAGATAAAAATATGAGCTTTGAAGTAGCTTTAGTGATTTTAGGTGGGGCTTTGGCAGTAGCTTTAGGAGGTATAGGTTCTATTGTTGGAGTGAGTAAGGCGGGGAAAGCAGCTTCTGCCTTAATTTCAGAAGAACCTGAAAAATTTGGAAAAGCTTTGGTTTTGGAGGCTTTGCCTGGAACTCAGGGAATTTATGGTTTTTTGGTGGGAATTTTGGTCTTTCAAAAAATTGGAATCTTGACCGGAAAAATTCAACCCTTTTCTCTTGATGTCGCCTGGCAGTTTTTTTTCGCTTGTTTACCAGCTGCCCTTACTTGTCTTTTCTCTGCAATTCATCAAGGAAAGGTAGCTGTTTCTGGAATTCAGGTATTGGCAAGGAAAAGTGAGGAGGTAGGAAAGGCGATAATTTTAGCTGCGATGGTAGAGACTTATGCGGTCTTGGGATTGTTGGTAAGTGTCCTTTTGATTAACGGAATTCCCCTTAAATAAATTTTTTTATGGCTCTGGCAGATATTATCAAAGAAATTGAGAAAGAAAAAGAGAAAAGAATAGAGGAAATTAAAAGAGAAAAAGAGAAGGAAATTTTCCAATTGAAAGAAAAATATACTCAAATAATTGAAGAAAGAAAAAAAGAAATCTTAGAGAGAGAAAGAGAGAGATTAAAGAAGGAGATAGAAGCTGAGGAAGAGGAATTAAAAAGAAAGAAGGAAATTTTAGTGTTGGAGGAAAAACAAAAACTTCTCCAAAAGGTGTTCCAGATGGCATTTGATGAGATAAAAAAAATGCCAAGAGAGACAGAGAGAAAGATTACAAAGATATTGTTGGAAAAAATATTAAAAGAGATTGCTCTTCTTAATGTAAAAAGAGTTGAAATTTTTCCTGTTTGTCACAAAGAGGAAATGATTAAGGATATTCTGAAAGAGATGGGAAAGAATTATTCTCTTTCTTCAAGATGTATCCCAGGAGAAGGAGGATTTGTTTTGAAAACAGAGAAATTTGATGTGAATTGTCTTTTTAAAACCCTTTTTGAGAGGGTAAAAGAAAAAAGCAAAATAAAGGTTGCCAAAATTTTATTCTAAGCTTTTATGGAAGATTATATTTTTTCTTCTACTTATTTGAGGACAATTGAGAAATGGCTTTTGGATAAAACTGATCTCCAAAGAATGATTGGAGCAGAAAACCCAGAAAGGGCACTCCGGGTATTAGAAGACACAAATTATGCCAAAGAATTCAAGGGTTTAATCTCTAAAACTCCTCCCCAAGAATACCGAAAAATTTTGTTAGATGATATGAGATTAGCCAAAGAGCTTCTTTACAAATTAACAAAAAATAAACATTTAATTATTCTTCTTCTTTCTTTTTTTGATTTTTATAATTTAAAGATATTTTTTAAAGAAAAATTTTTTGGCCTAAATCTCCAAAAATTCATTTCTTTTCATAGTTCCCAACTACCAGAAGAATTAAAAAAAGCAGTAAAGGGAGAAAAAAAAGCTAAGATTAATCCTCTCTTTAAAAAAATAATTGAGAAGGCAAATGAAAAATTTAAAGAAGGAAAGGATCCCTTTTTCATTGAGAATTATTTAGATAAAGAAAGATTTCGCCTTTCTCTCTTTTTAGCAAAAAAGATAAAGAGTAAATGGATATTGAACTATTTTAAAAGAAAAATTGACCTTTTCAATTTATCCAACATCATCAGGCTTTATTATTTAGGAAGAAAAGAAAAAATAAAAGAGGTATTAGTTGAGGGAGGAAATATTAAGTGGGAAAAAGAGAAATTAGAAAAGTTTGAAAATATGAGAGAGTTAATTGCCTTTCTTTCTAAAAAATTTGATTTGAAAGTAAGAGAAAGTTTGGAAAAATATCTTGAAGAGGGAAATTTGTGGAAATTGATGAGGAGACTTAAAAATTTAGATATTGAATATTTAAAGACCTCAAAGTTTATTTCGGTGGGACCCGAAGTAATTCTGGCTTATTTTGTAGCCAGACAGAATGCTAATAGAAATGTAAGAATAGTAATGGAGGGGAAATTATTTGGGATAAAAAATAGTGAGATTCAAGAAAGGGTAAGAGCGCCTTTTTGATTTTATGGAAAAAATTTCTAAATTAAAAATTGGAATATTGGGAAAAAGGGAAGAAATAATCTTTTTTAAAGGATTAGGATTTGAGATTTTCCCTCTTGAAAGAGACCCAAATGAGATTTTAAAAGAAATTGAAAATAGAGAAGATTTAGGGATAGTTTTTGTTGCCCAAGATGTGTTTTCAAAAATTAAAGATGAGATCTTAATAAGATTTTATCAAAGACCTTTTCCCATTATTGTTTCCCTACCTTTGAAAGGAAAAGAAG